>JAYWDO010000161.1:0-20404 GCA_043779795.1 Pseudomonadota bacterium | reverse complement strand
CATTAAAATCAATTGAACCTTTAGTCACTAGCACTCTCATAGATAGAGTGCTAATATATTGGCTATTGAAGGACATAAATTTTAATGAGTACTGCATTAACCTTACCAGTTTTATCATCTGCTGATAGCCTAGAGCAATACTCTAGAGCGATTAAAGCTTATCCTATTCTCACGGCTGAAGAAGAATATTCGTTTGCCGTTAAATTCAAAAATGAAAATGACCTAGAGTCCGCACGGCAATTGATTGTGTCGCATCTACGCTTAGTAGCGAGTATCGCTCGCGGCTATAACGGCTATGGCTTACCGCAATCAGATTTGATTCAAGAAGGCAACATTGGCTTGATGAAAGCAGTAAAGCGTTTTGATCCGGAACGTGGCGTCCGCTTAGTCTCTTTTGCAATGCATTGGATTAAAGCAGAAATGCACGAATATATTGTGCGTAACTGGCGTTTAGTTAAAATTGCCACGACTAAAGCACAACGTAAGCTGTTTTTTAATCTACGTAGTATGAGAACTGGCTTAAATACCTTACAACCAACAGAAGTTGACCATATTGCCCGTACGCTGAATGTAAAACCCGAAGAAGTCCTTGAAATGGAAGCACGTTTAAATGGTCATGAAATTTCACTTGAAGCGAATATTGATGACGATAGTGATGAACATTACAGCCCAATTGCTTACTTGCAAGACGAAGGCCTTGAGCCTTTAGAGGCGATGCAAGCTAAGCAAATTGAGGTAGCTGAAACTACAGGTTTGGCACATGCACTTGATAACTTAGACGACAGAAGCCGTCGTGTGGTTGAAGCGCGCTGGTTGCAAGAATCTGGCGGCAAAACTTTGCATGAACTTGCGGGTGAATTTGGCGTTTCAGCAGAGCGTATTCGTCAAATCGAGCAAAAAGCCATGCAAAAAATGAAAACGCTGATGTTAGCTAGTCGTTAGATTACAAACTTTGAACTTGCAATCTAACGATTAATATCATTAATCAATAAAAAATGCTGCATTGAAGCTTTTTTATTGTTCAAAACTTAAGTAACGCTTCTGTGAATAATTACGTTATGCGGCTATAGCATTTTCAACGGCTTCAAACGCAAGCGCATTATTCATATGTATACGTAAGACTTTCAAGTCATCCAACTGGGATTGAATACTTTTCTCAATCGCTTCTAGCTCTAAAATACGATCTTCGAGAGTATCAGTCGCTTTATAGATGCGTTTAATACTTTCTAAACGGCGACGTAATTGCAATTGATGCTCACGCACTTGAGATTCCATTGGTGAAATCACAGCTTTAAGCCAGTTTTCAATATCTCGATTGGCAACTTCATACACATGAATCACGCGACTTGCTAATGTTTCAAAAAACTTGCTGGTGAGCGTCATTTTTTCATTAGCTATCATATTAAAAGCGGTATTAAACTGCTCTTTATAAGCACGCTCTAATTTTGCTAACTCTTTTTGATAACGTAATGTTGAAAAAACTGGTGGCTCTGATTTACGCAGTCCATGTTCTTTAGAGAACTTTTCATACATCACGTCCATCATTTTCTTGATTTCATCAATCTGAATGTTAGATGAAACCAAACGCTTTTTCAGCTCACTAAAAAAGTTATCCATTGCCTGTCGAATCGTTTTGGTGAAGCTGGCATCAATCATGGTTTCACGCGTAGTATGCACGTGCAACTTAAGCGCCTCCATGCCTAACAAAGTGAATAAACGGTTAGTATGTTGAGAGAAAATACTGCGTAAGGCCTGAAAGCGCTGCAAACCTTTTTCAAAGTTCTCTTTATCAACCTTAACCTTATTCATCATATGTTCAACGACGTCTTCATTTTTACCACGCAAACCACGAAGCTCAACTAATTGATCATTAATGCCAGAAATACGCGCATCTAAAATAAGATGTGTATTCGAAATTAAGTCTTCAATTTCATTTTGCGTATTATCACGAACAATTTCTTTTTTAGATGGAATGAGTTCATCAGATAAGGCTCTTTCAAGCTCTAGAATACGGCTCTTAACCAACAGCTCTTGATCATTATTAACTTTAGCTAACAAGCCTTTTTGTGCTGATATTGGAAATATTTGATTAATATCTAAGCCAAGCAACTCCGCACTACTTTTGATTTGCTTGGTGAGTTCGGCTTGAATATCAGCTTCACTTTTCAGCTCATCCCAAAGGCCGTCAATTTTATTCAGTACGGCTAGGCGACCTTTTTGTTTCCAGCGTGTGCCGCTAATATGTTGGCGCCAAACATCGATTTCAGATTTAGTAACGCCAGTATCTGCTGCTAATATAAATAGCACGGCATGCGCATTAGGCAACATATTGAGCGTCAATTCAGGCTCAGTACCAATCGCATTCAGGCCAGGTGTATCTAAAATCACCAAACCCTGTTCTAGCAAAGGATGTGGGAAATTGATTAGCGCATAGCGCCAACATGGCACATCAATGGTGCCATCTTTATTCACCCCAATCGCATCATCTGAACTGCTGGGGTCAAATAAACCATACTTCTCTGCTTCTAATATTGACACGGCCTTAGTATTACTAACCTCTTTAAATGCATTGACCATGCTTTCGTTTGAATCAATGTCAAATGGAGTGGTTTTCCATTCATCTGGATAGCGCTTGTATTCAGTAGTCGTGGCGTCAGACAGGCGCGTTTCAATCGGCAACAACATGATTGAACTTGGTTTGGATTTGTCGTAATGCAGCTCGGTAGGACACATGGTGGTACGGCCCGCACTTGATGGCAGCAAACGCGTGCCATACCCAGCAAAGAATATTGCATTGATTAACTCTGATTTACCACGGGAAAACTCGGCTACAAATGCAACATTGAGCTTATCTTCACGCAATCTGTCTAGTAGTTGCTGAATGCGCTGATCAACTTGACCATCATTGAGCTCTTGCTCATTTAGCCAGCTACGAAAATCACAAATCGTGTCTACTAAGGCCTTTCGCCATTCTGAGTATGCGGCAAATTGATGTGCTAACATACTATTAGATATTTTCTGAGCCATGATGGTCCTAATCACACAATTTGGTAATGTTACTTTATCATTATTGTGTGATTATTCAAATAAATCGGTCAACTATTATTACCTATATAGGCAGTTATCTATATAAGCGGTTTTATTTTCAAGATTAACGGCTTTTCTGGATAAGGGCTATGCTTCAACATCAGTAAACTATTACGTTCTGTTATCATCTTACTTTTAAAAAGCATAGATAGATTATGAGCGGCCTAACCCCAAACTCACCTCGCCCAATAGATATTCGTTTGCACCAGACATCGCGATTATTGGAAATAAAATTTGATAATAATACTGAGTGTAAATTGTCATGTGAATTTTTACGTGTTTACTCTCCTTCTGCCGAGGTTAAAGGCCACGGACTAGGTCAAGAAGTGCTTCAGTTGCATAAAGAGGATGTGAACATCACTGCAATAGAACCAGTTGGTAATTATGCAGTCAAGCTAGTATTCTCAGATGGCCATAGCACTGGCTTGTACTCATGGGACTATCTATATGAATTAGGGCGTGATTATGAGGCACTGTGGCTGGAGTACTTAGGTAAATTAAGTGCCGCGGGCATTCAGCGCAAATAATAGCTTGAATGAATCTAGAATTATATCGGGTTAAATAAAACATCATGACAATTGAAAATAATACGCATTTTGGCTTTAAAACTGTAGCCGAATCTGAAAAAGCTAAAAAAGTTGGCGAGGTTTTTCATTCGGTTGCAAGTAAATATGACCTCATGAACGACGTCATGTCGGCTGGCATGCATAGAGGCTGGAAACGTTTTGCTGTTGAAATCAGTGGCATTAGCGACGGCGATAAAGTATTAGATATTGCTGGGGGCAGTGGTGACCTATCTAAACTATTCGCAAAAAAAGTGGGGGCAGATGGCCAAGTAATACTTACAGACATTAATGCATCAATGCTCGCAGTAGGCCGTGACCGCATGTTAGATGCAGGCTTAAATGTACCAGCTTTGCAATGTGATGCGGAAAAGCTACCATTCCCAAATAATCATTTTGACTGTGTCATCGTGGCCTTTGGATTGCGTAACATGACGCATAAAGACCTTGCACTCGCTGAAATGCAGCGCGTACTTAAAGTGGGCGGCCGTTTATTGGTACTTGAATTCTCAAAAGTATGGCAACCACTTTCAAAAATATATGATGTGTATTCTTTTAAATTATTGCCATTTATGGGCAAATTACTCGCCAAAGATTCTGAGAGCTATCAATATCTAGCAGAATCTATTCGCATGCATCCAGATCAAGAGACATTAAAGCAAATGATGATCAATGCAGGTCTGAGTAAAGTAGATTACTACAACCTATCAGCTGGTGTGGTAGCGCTACATAAAGGTTACAAAACTTAATGGGGCGCATAGTATGTTAAAAACTTTATCGACCCGCGTATTGCAGCATCTAATTTCACAAAATAGTTGGGCAAATGCAATGTTGCAACCTTTTGCAGGCAAGTCTGTGCAATTTACAATCGCATCAATGAGCAGCACTTTAGTCATTTTAGAGAATGGTAGCTTAGCCATTGCTGGCGAAACCAACATCCCTGATGCCACTGTTACCATGTCACTTAGTATAGCTTTGCGTTTAATGGCCAAAGATGAAGCTGCAAAAAGGCTGATTAGCATTGAAGGCGACACTCACTTTGCCGCAGAGTTAGCCAAAGTTTTTGCAAATATGCGCTGGGATTATGAAGATGACCTAAGCAAACTAGTGGGCGATATTCCCGCAAATAAAATGGGCACATTAGCACGCGACGCTGCAAAATCAGTCAAAGAAACCAGCGTTAATCTGGCTGAAATGTTAAGCGAATATTGGCAAGAAGAAAAACCGATGATTGCTAAAATGCGCCATGTAGAAACATTTATCTCGCAAGTAGATACCTTGCGTGCGGACGTTGATAGGCTTGATAAAAAACTTTTGAAGCTTACACAAAAATTTAGCCCAATTAAAACAACTGACCTAAACAGCAACACTGTAGATAACAAACAATAAATTTATGCGTATTTTTCGACTTTTTTATATCATTCTTATCGCACTTCGTTTTGGGCTTGATGAATTCATTTTAAGCCATACTAAACTAGCGCCATTGCAGAGTACGATAGATATTTTATTGTTCTGGCGCAATAAAGACAAACCGCGCGCTGAAAGACTGCGATTAGCACTTGAAACACTGGGGCCGATTTTTGTTAAATTTGGCCAAATGCTTTCTACGCGACGTGATTTGATTCCGATTGATATTGCAGATGAACTGGCTAAGCTACAAGACCAAGTACCACCCTTTGCCTATGCCGACATTGAGCAAACTATACAGCTAGCTTACAACTTACCGCTTAACCAGGTTTTTTTAGACTTTGAACAAACCGCTGTCGCAAGCGCATCCGTCGCACAAGTGCATTTTGCCCACTTGTTAGATGGCACGCCGGTAGCAGTGAAAGTGTTACGCCCTGGCATTGCTAAAGTCATTAATCATGATTTGATGTTGCTAGATACTGCTGCGTGGTTATTGCAACTTTTATCAACCGAAGGTAAACGCCTTAAACCACGTGAAGTCGTCGCCGAATTTGCAACACATACGCACAGCGAGCTAGACTTAACCTTAGAAGCGGCCAACTGCAGTAAGCTAGCACGCAATTTCCCTAATAAAGATTTATTAGTGCCAGAAGTGCATTGGGATTGGTGCCGCGAACAAGTGATGGTCATGCAGCGAATGATAGGCACACCTGTGAGCAAAATTGATGTGCTACGCGCCAAAGGTATAGATATAACAAAACTTGCTCATGACGGCGTGAATATATTTTTCACCCAAGTGTTTAGAGATGGATTTTTTCATGCTGATATGCACCCAGGCAACATACTCGTGGCGGATGATGGCCGATATATTGCGCTAGACTTCGGCATTATGGGTACACTAAGTGAAACAGATAAATATTACCTCGCCCGTAATTTTTTAGCTTTTTTCAACCGCGATTATCGTGACGTAGCAATGGCGCATATTGAATCTGGCTGGGTGCCAAAAGACACGAATGTTGAAGCATTGGAAACTGCAGTACGTGCAATTTGCGAGCCTATATTTGACAAACCTCTCAAAGACATTTCCTTTGGCAGAACGTTATTAAGCCTATTTCAAATGTCACGTAGATTTGGCGTGGTGATACAGCCGCAATTAGTGATGTTACAAAAAACATTATTGAACATTGAAGGCTTAGGCCGAGATTTAGATCCTAATATCGACCTGTGGCAAACAGCTAAACCATTTTTAAGCCGCTGGATGAGCGAACAAGTAGGTTGGCGTAGCATTGTCAAAACGTTAAAAAAAGAATTGCCGTATATGGCAAAAAATCTGCCGCAAATGCCACGCTTGATACATCAATTCTTATCACAACAAACGCTTACAGAGCAAGATTCACCTATACGACATGCCATTGACACACTCATTGAAGCGCAGAAAAAACAAGCGCGTTGGCAAAAACGATTAACAATAGTCGTAGCATTACTACTATTGTTACAGTTCATGGCTTTGTTAATGCTATAACTAACTTGATAGACTTAGCATCAGCTAAATTGCATTAAATGTTCAGAACCCTAAACTAGAATATTGTAAATAGTCGAATTAAGTAGTTTTTAGTGCTTTCACTGTCAGCTAGAAAAAAGTACTGTATGGCATAGTGATTAGTCGATGAGGTTTAGCCATAACATCATCCTACGCCTCTAATCCCTAGGCGTAGAGTCTATCTAACTAGACTGTTTCCCCCAGCTTTACTCCCCTTAAGTTAGGGGATTTTTTTGCCTGTTGTATGGCAATTAATGTTGAAACTAGCGCTTCTGGCAATACTCACAGAAAAACGTAGAGCGCTGCCCCAGTCGTATGCATTTTATTGGTTTAGCACACACTTTGCATGGCTCACCAGTACGTCCGTAGACAAAATATTCCTGCTGAAAATAGCCTGGGTTTCCATCTGTCCCAAAAAAATCACGCAAGCTACTCCCTCCTGCCGCAAGTGCGTCATTTAAGGTGCTTTTAATTTCCGCGACTAATTTTTCACAGCGCTTCAGAGTAACGGTAATTGCGGATGTTTCTGGGTGTATACGTGCGCGAAACAATGACTCTGATGCATAGATATTACCAACGCCCACGACCACGTGACCATCCATAATGGCGTTTTTAATCGCCAGTGTTTTATTACTTAAAGATTTGTGTAAATATTTGGCATTAAAACCATCTTCTAATGGTTCTGGGCCTAGACTGTTTAACAGCGTATGGTTGTTTTCTTTGTTATCCATCCACAATACCGCACCAAACCGGCGAGGGTCGCGTAGCCTTAACACTAGACCGTCATTAAATTTAATGTTTGGGTTGAACTGAATATCAAAGTGATCGTGTTTTTCAGGCGGATAATTACAATCCAATAACTGAATACGACCAGACATACCTAAGTGCAGTAACAAGGTACCAGTATCAAACTCGCAAAGAATATATTTTGCACGGCGTGTAAGGCCACGTAATGTTTGCTTAGGCAGTGTTTCAGGAAGGAATGTTGGAATTGGCCAGCGTAGCGTGGCGTGCCGAATAGTAACAGATTGAACTGTTTTTCCTACCAAAGGCAAAAGCCCACGTCGTGTGGTTTCAACCTCAGGTAATTCTGGCATATACTTAATTAATACTAACTAGTTTGGCACATTCAGCGGTGGATTAAGCATCGTAAAACCTGCATCCGCTGGAAAATTGTAAATCAAACCTTCGTCAGGGCGACCTAAAAGTAAGTCTGGTGACTCTTGAATCTTATCAAAATGTACGCTTTTACCATCCGCCAACTTGACTTCAAGCGATGGATAAATCACTTTATGCTCTGGCGTATAAAACGCTACAGATTTAGCCATTGTGTGTACCCATGAGTAATCTAGCCACTCATTCAGTTCATTTTGTTGTGTCTTAGCTGTGGCGATGGATGCTTTCCACTTACCACCCACCAAATCTAAATGTAGTCTGGTCGCTTCCCACTGCTCTAGGTGGCTAAAATCAAAGCCTGCAACTTTTTCTGTTTGTTTCAATGGTGCTTTATCAACGAGCTCGATTACTTGAGTAGCAGCAGCTTCTCCGTATGCGTTTGCTACTAAATAAATTGCGCCTCTGTGTGCAACATATTGCTCATCAGTGACTGGGTTATGGGTACCGAATAAAAACTCTTCAGTATTATTTTTATCTCTAAATAGCTTAAGTTTTACAGATGGATTGTTGAGCCCGAACTTTTCCAAATCACTCGCATCAAATTTCTCTTTGGTGATTTTATCTTTAGTTTTAGCGGCAATAATCGATAAAATGCGCTGCACAGAAGCCTGATCTGCACGCGTTTGGTGTGGTGAAGTTAAGCGCCACAAAGCATTCACTTTTTCAAAATTAACGGGGGCCTTAGTTGGAAACTCAACGCTAATAGCGTTAAATTCTGACAATTTATAGCTGGATATTTCGTAGATATTTTCTTGTTCTACCGTTTGCTTAGGGCGCATATATAAAAAAGTAACTAAGCCCGCAACCAGGCACAACATTATTAAATTAAGTATCCAACGTTTTTTCATGTATTACCTTTTAAACAGCAAATATTGAACTTGAAAATTGCTTGCTTGAAAATTTGCTTGTAAGTGCCTGTTTAACTAGGCGCCTACAATTAAAGTGATAGCCAGCTTAGGCTTTTCTACGCTTCCACCATAAATAAAAGCCTGCAATCATCATCCCTATTGGAATAAAGTATTGGAAAGCATGAAACACTGTCCAAGCAATCAATCGGCCTGAATCAGTATTAGGAATCGTCACATTAATATCTTTAAGTGGCATAGGTTGAATGGTGATGAGCTTATCATCGCCAGCAAGCCAATTAACCATATTGACGCCTAAATCTAAGTTTCCACCGTTGGTAATGAAGGTGTTTGATAAAAAGTTACCATTACCCATTACCACAACACGCTGGCCTTTTTTACCAAAAGTGCGCTCAAGCGCCACACCAATATTAATCGGGCCTTTTTTGTCGTTTTTCTCATTAAATACTGGCTTAGCATCTTTCAAAAATTTCGCAGAAGCTAACCAGCCATTTGGTGCCACTTCGACTAGATTACTCACCTTCCATCCATTTTCATCAGTACCATGCGCGGTTACTTCATGCGCTTCAGGGAAAAGTGTACGCAACATAAAGTTAGTAGTGATTGCATGCTCACCATACAAACTGGCGAATGAAACACGTGCATCGGCGCCATATTGCGCTGAAGCCATATCCATGACAATCCCTGGTGAAACCTTTAAGCCCAAGTAATCAGCAACGACGCTTAAACCACGCAGATTATCATCATCTAATAACCATAATAAATTACCGCCATTTTCAAGATATGCTTTAATTTTCTTCGCTTCAACCTCGCTGACATCCACTTGTGGGCTTGCAATGACTAACATTGCACCATTACTTGGCACTGCTTGTGCAATAGTCAAATCTGGGTTGGCAAACTTAAAGCCTTTAGACTGCAATTGTTTACCGAATTCGCCAATATCAAAGTTTTTAACACCGATAAGATTACGTTCACCATGCCCATCTAAATACATAACAGCTTGTTGATTAGTACGAGATAAGCGCACCAATAGATTGGTCATTTCTTGCTCAGCAATAGGTGGTGTAATGTGTTCAGTATGTTTTTGATATTCAACAATGACTTCACCATCATTCTTAATTCCTGCATCTTGCGCCAGCTTTGGTTCAATTGACGGGTTAATAAATGTTAAATTTACATTTTTCTTTTCGCGTTGATAACGTGCAACGAAGTCAATCATGCCTTTACGAAAGTTATCACCACCCGATGCATCATCTTTAGTTGCAAATACGGTAATATTAATAGGCTCTTTCATTTGCTTAAGCACGTTAATGCTGCCTTGCGTAAGGATGTTGCGATTAGCTTGGGTAATATCTTTAGCGAAACGATATTGACTGGCTAAATACCCTAACAAGATAACAAGCATTAAAAACAGCACCACAAAGAAACTGTTTTGTACTAATAACTGAAGGCGTAATTTACGATTGATGTTCATTTTACAAGATCCAATATTTCACAAGTTCTAAATTTGACTAACGCTAATGTTCAACAAGCCACATTAACCACGTAAGCGGTCGGCATCTAAGCGACGCACCGTTAGGGTTAAAAAAGTCAAAATAAATAAACCAAAATAGGTGATGTCGGCCGTATCAATCAAACCGCTTGAGAATGATTGAAAGTGGCGCGTGAGAGATAAGCTGGCTAAAGTATTGCTCGGGTCGCCGGCGAAAAATCGGTCTAAAAACATCAAAGCGAACAGCGCCACAAAGGTTAATATTGCTGCCACTACTGGCTGCTGCGTTAAGCTTGAAAAATACAGGCCAAGTGCAGAAAAACTAGCAACCATCAGCAACAAACCAATAGAGTTGGCAATAATGAAGCCGAAGTCAATGTCTGCCCAAATATTGAGCGTGCATAACATGGCGCCAGTAAACACAACCAATATGCCTAAAAATGCGACTAAACCTAAAAACTTACCCATCACGATTTCCGTGAGTGAGATTGGCGCACTAAATAAAAATGGCAAGGTTTGGCTACGGCGCTCTTCACTGATTAATCGCATTGAAAGTAGTGGCACCGCAAACAACACCATAAATGACGCAAAACCATAGACCATTTGACCCACAAATTGTGTAACGCCCGTGCGTTCTGCTGGGCGCATAGCACCAGACATCACAGAGAAGTAATCGTTAACACCGTTCAAATAATACGTACCAAATGCAAACATCAGCAATGATAAAATTACCCAGCCCATCGGCGAAGCAAACATACTTTTAAGTTCTTTTCTTGCAACATTGATAATCATGATTCGGCCCTAATTGCTAATAGTTAGCTGACTGATGCTTCTGGAGCAGCTTGTTCTTGGTATGTCAGTTGAACAAATACATCTTCTAAACTGGTTTGATCTGGTGCAATTTGATGCAAACCCCAGTTATTTTGAACTGCCGCCTGCACAATCGCTTCAGATGGCGACGCATCATCTGCAAAACGTACACGCATTTGACCTGCAGACAAGGCTTCAACCTCAATAACGCCTGCAATTTTCAGAAGCTCATCAACACTTGGCGGATTGTTCATACTAATCAGCAACTTATTGCCGATACGTTGTTTTTTAAGCACATCAATCGCACCGTTAAACACGAGTTTACCTTTATCAATAATCTGCACATGGTCACAGACCATCTCAACTTCGGGCAGAATATGTGTTGAGATAATCACACTGCGCTCTGCACCTACTTCACGAATCAGTGCGCGAATATCACGAATTTGAATAGGATCCAGCCCAACAGTCGGCTCATCTAAAATTACCACCATTGGGTTATGAATAATGGCCTGTGCAATGCCTACGCGCTGTTGATAGCCATTAGATAGATTTTCAATCAATCGCTTGCTCATGTGACCTAAACCGCAGCGCTCTTTTGCAATTTCTACGGCTTTTTTAATATTGCCAGCACTCACACGATGCAACCTTGCTGCAATAGTTAAGTACTCATCCACGGTAAGCTCTTTATACAAGGGGCGCATTTCAGGCAAATAGCCTATGAGCGCTTTTGCTTCTTTTGGATGCTCTATCATATCAATACCACAGATTTTGACAGAACCATTACTTGGCGCAAGATTACCCGTCAGCATTTTCATGGTGGTTGATTTACCCGCACCATTAGGGCCTAAAAAGCCTAACACTTGACCTTTACTTAAGGTGAAACTAACGTTGCTAACGGCTTCTCGTCCGCCATATAGCCTAGTAAGCTCAATGGCTTCTACTGTAAAATTATTCATAGTTACTCTACTTATTGTCACTAAAATTCAGGTTATGGTTACTGAAAAAAAATATTTACATTTACGCACACGCCTAAAACCTAAGCATGGGAAAGTTAGATTCTTATGCGCCGTGTGCTGACAACGATTACAGTCAATTCATGATTATGGAGGAACTTGCAGTAAGTGTCACGGACTAAGAAATAGAACACCTTAATATTGAGGTAATGACTTATTATCTTAATACATTATTTTGCTATACCATTAATAAATTACTTAACATACGCTTAAAAAATAAACCAACAAATTAACAACCAAAAACTTATGCGCCCAATTGCCCAATTATTAAAAACTGAAGCTCACACTACAAAATCATCACGCACTTACACATCGTTGCTTTGTGTTTGCTTATTAGCAAGCGCATTCAGCTTGAATGGCTGCGCTACAAAGTCTGCCATTAAAAATGCAAGTAGCGCAAAAGTCCCAGCGGCGATTGATACAAATGCACTGACGGCAGAGTTTGTGTATAAATATCTAGTGGCTGAAGTAGCGGGTCAACGTGGCGATTTAGCGGCATCTAGCTCTATTTTTTATGATCTAGCAAAAGTAGAAAGAGACCCGCGCCTAGCGGAGCGTGCGGCTAAAACTGCCGCTTATGGCAATGTACAAGGTTTAATGATGCCTGCCGTTAAACTCTGGGCTGAGCTTGATCCTACAGCAAATGAAGCACAGCAAGCCATGACAGAAATGCTACTGGCAACGGGAAAACTTAAAGATGCTGAGCCATATTTAGCTAAATTACTTGAAAATGAAGAATCAAGAGCGGGCGGGTTTTTATATGTGAATGCCTTACTGAGCCGAAGCACTGATAAACAAGGTATGTTGAGCTTAGTGCAATCACTCGCAAAACCCTACCCTGCTTTGCCAGAAGCGCAGTTTGCCATTGCACAATCTGCATGGGCAGCCAATGAAGACAATATTGCACTGCAAGCACTTAATCAGGCCGAAACGCTCAAGCCCGGCTGGAATGTTGCGGCCTTACTTAAGGGGCAAGTTTTATTTGGAAAGTCGCCTACAGCCGCGATTGATTTTTATCAGGAATTTCTAATTAAATATCCTGATGCAAATGAAGTCAGACTCAACTTAGCGAAGCTTTTAGTCAGCCAAAAACAATATGAAACTGCAAAAAACGAATATCCGACCATAATCGAATACGCCAAAAATAGTCCGTCAAAAAACATTGCTGATGTCACCGCGATTATTGGCTTGTTGTCTTATCAAGCGACTGACTACACTGCCGCGGAGAATTATTTTAAACAAGCGATAGCATTAGGCTTTAAAGATGTTGATCAAATTTATATCTACCTAGCGCAAACATCAGAAAAACTTAAGCAAGATGACGATGCAATTTCTTCATATAATAAAGTGCGGCCAGGTTCACATTACCTAGAAGCACAGCTTGACCTTGCCAATGTAATCGCACGCACACAGTCTGTTGACAATGCCATTGAAAAATTAGACGCGATTGATGACTTGAGTACCGAGCAACAAATCATTGTGATCCAATCGCAAGCTTCAATGCTAGCAAAAGCCAAGCGTAATCAAGAATCTTTTGATTTACTAGATAAAGCGGCTAAAAACCTGCCAAACACACCAGAACTTGTTTACGACTATGCGCTTGCTGCTGAGCGAGTAGCAAAATTTGACGTGATGGAATCTGAGTTACGCAAAGCGATTGCAGCAAAACCTGATTTTTCTGCGGCTTATAATGCGCTTGGCTACTCGTTTGCTGACCGTAATATTCGGTTAAATGAAGCGATAAGTCTCATTGAAAAAGCCTTATCTTTTAGCCCTAACGACAATTCTATGTTAGATAGTCTAGGCTGGGCACATTACCGCAAAGGCAATCTAGATAAAGCTATTGATTATTTACAGCAAGCTTACAATACAAGCCAAGACCCTGAAATAGCAGCGCATTTAGGCGAGGTACTTTGGCAAAAAGGTAAACATGAAGAAGCCAAAAAGATTTGGGCTAACGCATTATCAGCCGACCCTACAAATGAGCTTTTACAAACCACAGCCAATAAATTTAAATCGTAAGCACGATTAATTTTTACATTTTAATATGTTTATAGTGCGTTGTTTATGTTGTCTATGCTTTGCCGCAATGTTGCAAAGTTGCGCCAGCATTTCACCTAGCAAGCCAATTGAGAACCTTGCTTATCAAACTTTGAATCAGCAGCATTTGCTTAACCTTGCTACGATTAGACAGTTCGCGCTGCAAGGCCGTATTGGCGTACAAGCTGATGGCAAAGGCTTTTCTGGCGGCCTGCATTGGAGGCACGACATGGCCAATGATAATATCGAACTCTATTCGCCATTAGGTGGCCAAGTAGCTAGCATTAATAAAACCGCAGGCAAAGTTACGTTGGATGATGCCAAAGGCAATAGTATTTCAGCCGCAGATGCAGAAAGTCTGACGCAAAATACATTAGGTTGGCAATTACCGCTGGCTGGATTAACAGATTGGTCATTAGGGCGCCCGACCCACAGTAAAATTGACCTCATTACTTGGGATGAATTTGGTCGTTTAAGCACCTTAAAACAAGATGGTTGGAGCATTGAATACCAAAGCTACTTAGAACAAAATGGCCATTTTTTGCCCAGCAAAATTACACTTAGAAGCGACAAAGTATACTTGAAGCTATTGATAGAAAAATGGGACGTTTTTAGTCAACCCTAGTGTTTTTAAGGCTAATACAGCGCCTAAAAAAGAATACCCATTAATTAATTTCGCCTAGCCTAAGTAACTCATTTAATCTTCCAACAACCCTTCATCAACCCAATTTCAATGACGCCCAGCCTTGAGCATGACCAATTAGCAATATTACGCGCAGGAAAGTTGGCTGGCGCTAAACGCCTTGATTTATCTTGCGGCTTACAACATTTTCCAGAAGAGATTTATGATCTTACAGAGTCGCTAGAGATTCTCAATCTCTCGGGTAACAATCTATCTGCATTACCCAATGACTTAACGCGTCTGACCAAGCTCAAAGTAATCTTTTGCTCCGATAATCAATTCACACATGTACCAGAAATATTAGGGCAATGCCCTGAACTAAGCATGATAGGCTTTAAATCCAACCAAATTAGTATGCTTGCATCTGACGCATTACCCAGTAAGTTGCAATGGCTCATCCTTACGGACAATCAATTAGACCAACTGCCGGCATCTTTAGGGCGATGTTTGAACTTACAAAAGTTGATGCTGGCTGGCAACAAGCTCGCGCATCTGCCTGATGAAATGGCCACTTGCAACAAGCTGGAATTATTACGTATCTCTGCGAACCGTTTTGAATTGCTTCCAGAATGGCTATTATCTCTGCCCCGCCTTGCTTGGCTGGCTTTTTCAGGCAACCCATTGTGTAATGAATACGAAGCTGCTCAACATGCTAATCATCATATTTCAAAGATTGATTGGTTCAAGATTCAGTTACAACAAAAATTGGGTGAAGGCGCCTCAGGTATCATCTACCAAGCAACATTGCAAAACACAGCGGATAACACACAAACAGTTGCGCTTAAGTTATTCAAGGGCACAGTCACTAGCGATGGCTTGCCTCAAAGCGAGATGGCGGCGTGCATAGCCGCAGGCGCTCATCCTAACTTAACATCAACCACAGGCATATTAAGCGGTCACCCTGATGATGTGGGCGGTCTAGTCATGTCGCTGATAAATGCCAGTTTTAGTAACCTAGGTAATCCGCCCAGCCTTGCGTCTTGCACACGCGACACCTACCCAACAGATAAGCGTTTCGCCATAAAAATAGTATTGAATATAGCGCTAGGCATCGCCAAGGCTATTCAACATTTACATACTAAAGGCATTACGCATGGCGATTGTTATGCACATAATATATTGCATAACGATGATGGCGATTGCTTATTGGTTGACTTTGGCGCGGCATCTTTCTTACCAGTCAAGCATGCAAAAACGTTACAGCGCATTGAAGTGCTTGCTTATGCTCGATTACTAGAAGAGCTAATTGAGCGTTGCGATGTTAGTGAGCAATCAAAGCTTCCGTTACAAGTGATGCGTAACTTGCAGCATACTTGTGAGCAAACGGAAGTCGCTAATCGGCCAGGTTTTACTGAAATCACACAAGCACTCATCGCAATACAGTCACAAGCTAGCTACCACTCAATCACATTCAAACCTAAATCACAGAATTAACCCTTAAATACATCACTGCTTGTTCATTAAAAACAGCGATTCACTCCGCATAATCGATACTAGATAAATTGAGCATTCATCCATCGCGATAATGCCAAAGGGCAATAAGCCCAGTTGAGGATGTTATGAAAAAGGTAAACACACTATTAACTCTACTGTTATTTTTTGCCCTGACAGCCAATAGCTATGGGGCTATATGGGTAAAATTGCACGAAGATAACACCTCAAAACTCATGTTAGACAAGCAATCAGTGATACAAAAAGACCTGCTGAAAAGAGCATGGGTAAAAATTGAATACAAAACAATACAAAAAACCTTTCAGACACCAGACAACTTACAGTCTAGAGATAAACAATATAACTTATCAAAAGTACTTTGGTTTTTTGATTGCGCTGCACAGAAATCAGCCACCTCACAAGTATTTCAATACTTTAATAATGACCTAGTATATTCAGCAGGCATTGAGCCTAAAAGCGCTGAGTTCATTGAACCAGTACCAGAAACCGATGTAGACTTTGCCATGCGCTATGTGTGCCTAACAGACAAGCCTACAAACACTTCGACGGACGCTAATCGAGCAGCATCAAAATTAACTGCGACCAAGCCAGATGACGTTGCAAAAGCAAGTGCTGTAAAAGATGTGCAGGGAAAAGCAGAACCTGCAAAAAAACCTGCAACACTAACAGAGCCTGTCGCAACAAAGCCCACAGAAAAATCTAAAACAAAAACACCCGTAGTAAAAGGTGAAGCGCGTAAGCCTAATTGGGCATACGAAGGCAAAGAAGGCCCTGAGAATTGGGGCAAGCTTAGTCCTGAATATATAAGCTGCGATGTCGGTCGCAGTCAGTCGCCCATCAACATCGAAGAAACAATGCACGCTGTGTTAAAGCCACTACGCAGCATACAGAAATTTCCTGCAAGAAACATTGTTAACAACGGCCATACCCTGCAGATTGGCTTTAAAGAAGGCAATATGCTGGTGCTTGATAACGCGCCTTTCCAGTTGAAACAAGTGAATTTTCATGCCCCAAGTGAAAATACAATTAATAATAAGTCTTATCCATTAGAAGCACATTTTGTGCATGCTGACTCGAAAGGCAATCTCACTGTAATTGGCGTTATGTTTAAAGAAGGCAAAGAAAACCCTGCCCTCGCAAAACTTTGGTTGCAAATTCCCAATGAAGTGGGCGAGCCAGCATTATTAAAAACACGCGTAATTCCAAGTGAGCTGATGCCAACTAATCATAGTTATTACCGCTTTAGTGGATCTCTCACCACACCACCCTGTAGCGAAGGCGTACGCTGGTTATTAATGAAAACACCCGTGACTGCATCTAAAGAGCAAATTGAAGCGTTTAAGCACGCAGTACATCACCAGAATAACCGCCCAGTGCAGGCTTTGAATGGGCGCGTTGTCTTAGAGTAATCTAAAGCCATCAAAAATAGATCGGAAATTAAATCAGTTTTAGTAACTTAACGTTCACTTAGATGCGTTAAAATATCAGCCTATGCAAGATTTTCAGCCATTTTTAGCGCCCGCAAAAATTAATTTATTTCTGCACATCACCGGTCAACGCCCAGATGGCTATCATCTATTGCAGACGGTTTTTCGCTTACTTGATTTTTATGACACGATTTACCTAAAACCCACACAAACAAGTGTAATTAAACGCGTTAATACAGTAGAAGGCGTGCCAAAAGCTCAAGATTTATGCGTACGTGCAGCTAAATTATTACAAGAACATACACACTGTAAACTCGGTGTAGAGATTCTAGTCGAAAAAAATATTCCTATTGGCGGCGGATTAGGTGGCGGCAGCTCAGACGCTGCAACGGTGCTAATGGCTCTAAATCATTTATGGGCGTTGAATTTAAGTCGCACTGAATTGTTGTCAATTAGCTTAAAATTAGGCGCAGATGTACCATTTTTCATATTCGGATATAATGCGTGGGCTGAAGGTGTAGGGGAGCAATTACAGAAAATAATATTGAATGATGCTTACTATATTGTATTGAATCCAAACATTCATGTGTCCACCGCACAAATATTTGCCAATAAGCAATTGACAAAAAATGCGAATCCTAAGACAATGTCGGACTTTTCTGGGAGCAGTAATTCAGTAGGCGGTAATTTAGCTGAAGGATTTACAAATCAGTTAGAAAAGGTAGTTTGTAACGATTATCCAGCAGTTTTAGCATGCATCGAATGGCTTAAGCAATTTGGTGATGCAAGAATGAGTGGATCTGGTGCTTCTGTATTTTTAGAAGTTGCTGATAAAAAAATTGCGAGCGATATTTTCAGTCAAAAACCTAAAAATATTCAGGGATTTGTTGCAAAGGGATTGAATCAGCACCCTATGTTCAATTATTGTAGTTAACTACAATAATTGAACTTGCTGATTAAAATATTGGGGAGTCGCCAAGTTGGTTAAGGCACTGGGTTTTGATCCCAGCATCCGAAGGTTCGAGTCCTTCCTCCTCAGCCAATATTTAGAATGCAGATAGTATATCTGCATTTATTTTCGGTGTAGACCGCCGTCTGCAAGATTTAAAATAATAAGCGTGTAGATTATAAAATTTACACGCTTTTATTTTTTGTAAGTTTTTATTGTATAGTTTCTTTTATTGATAGTTTCACGCTGGCGCTAATCAACGCTCAGCTATATAGGAAGTCAAATGGCGTCTAACGGCAACTTGATGGTCTTTACTGGCAATGCCAATCCCGTACTTGCACAAGAAGTTGCTAACCACCTAGGCATAGATCTTGGTCGTGCGCATGTAGGTACGTTTAGCGATGGCGAAATTACAGTCGAGCTACTTGAAAACGTACGCGGTCGCGATGTTTTTGTTTTGCAATCTACTAGCCGCCCTACTAATGACAGCTTGATGGAAGTCATGGTCATGGTAGATGCACTACGCCGCTCATCAGCAGGCCGAATAACGGCAGCAATTCCTTATTTTGGTTACTCTCGTCAAGACCGTCGTCCGCGCTCTGCGCGTGTTGCGATTACCGCTAAAGTAGTGGCAAACATGCTCACTGGCGTTGGTGTTAATCGTTTATTAACGATGGACTTGCACTCAGATCAAATTCAAGGATTTTTTGATATCCCTGTCGATAACATTTATGCAACGCCTATATTGCTTGCAGATTTATTATTACAAAACCATGACAATTTAATGGTAGTTTCACCTGATGTTGGCGGCGTAGTCCGCGCACGTGCTTGTGCAAAGCAATTAGGCTCTGATTTAGCAATTATCGACAAACGTCGCCCAAAACCAAATGTAGCCAAAGTAATGAACATTATTGGTGATGTGGCTGGCCGCACTTGTGTGATTATGGATGACATGGTAGATACTGCAAATACGCTTTGCGAAGCTGCTGCGGCATTAAAAAAACATGGCGCTATAAAAGTAGTGGCCTACGCTACTCACCCAGTATTATCTGGCGGTGCGGCAGAACGTATTATGAATTCAGAGTTAGATGAGTTAGTTGTTACTAATACCATTGCGCTTGGTATAGAAGCCGCCAATTGTAAAAAAATTCGCCAATTAAGTGCTGCTGGACTATTAGCAGAAACCATACGCAGAATCAGCAGCGAAGACTCTGTTTCTTCATTGTTTATGGATTAACTATTCACGAACTTAACAAGTTTTAACCCTGCAAACTGGTCGCGGTATGCAGTCTATAGTGTAGTAAAAGATGTAAATTTAGGAGTAGTAAAATGGCTATTGAAATTAATGCAGTAAAACGTGATGTAAAAGGTACGGGTGCGAGCCGCCGTCTTCGTCACGCTGGTACAGTTCCTGGCGTTGTTTATGGTGGTGGCAAAGAAGCTATCGCACTTGAAATCAACTATAAAGAATTGTTTCTACAATTCCGCCATGAAACTTTCCACGCTTCAGTGTTAAGTTTGAACATTGGAGGCAAAAAAGAAAACGTATTGTTACGTGACTTTCAAATGCACCCAGTTCGCAACACTATTCAACACATTGATTTTCAACGTGTAAGCGCTACAGAAAAGATTCATGTAAAAGTACCTTTCCACTTCATTAATGCTGATGTTGCTCCAGGCGTTAAATTGAGCAGCGGTATTGTTGCGCACATTCTTACTGAAGCTGACGTAAGCTGTTTAGCAAAAGATTTGCCTGAGTTTATTGAAGTTGATTTAGCTACACTTGAAATGGGTCACTCAATTCACTTATCACAAATCAAACTACCTAAAGGTGTTTCATTTGTACAACTAGCGCATGAAAACGATGCAGCAGTTGCATCAATCGCTAAAACGCGTGGCG
>JAYWDO010000160.1:0-8222 GCA_043779795.1 Pseudomonadota bacterium | reverse complement strand
TGTCCAATATCAGGCACCCAAAATATCTGCAACTTAAAAACCTCACAAGTTACATGAGCAACATCAAAAATAATCGCTGGGATATTTTTTGCAAAATTGTCGACAATTACGGTGACATCGGCATTTGCTGGCGATTAAGCCAACAGCTAGCGCATGAACATCACTTGCAAGTACGATTATTTATTGATGATATGACTGCTGCAAAAAAAATCGTCACGGCTTTAGACTGCGCTAAAAAATCACAAATGATTAATGGTGTTGAAATATGTGCTTGGCCTACTTATGAATACAATACTGAAACCAAGCCCTCAGACGTAGTTTTAGAAACTTTTTCTTGCGAATTACCAGATTTCTACGTTCACCAAATGTTGCTAAAAAACTCCATTTGGATTAATTTAGAATACCTTTCTGCAGAAAGCTGGGTCAGTGACTTCCATGCAAAACCTTCACCGCACCCTACGCTAGCAATTACCAAGCATTACTTTTTTCCTGGTTTCAAAAATGATACTGGCGGTTTAATTCGTGAAACCAATTTAATGGCTGAGCGTGCTGCATTTATAAACTCAAAAGCAAAGCAAGAAGCATTTTGGCGAGAACTAGACATTGCAGACGATTTAGGTAATGACACGATCAAGATCTCATTATTTTGTTACCCTCAGGCAAACATTGCTAATTTGATTCTAGCTTTAGAGAGTGTAAATCAACCTATGCACTTATTCACACAACTTAACAACTCAATTACAGCAAATATTGATACTTTAGCCGACTTTAACAACAAAAATAGTAAAAAAATATGCAAAGAAAATTTAACAATCCACTTGTTACCATTTTTATCTCAGGCAGATTATGACCACTTACTGTGGGCATGTGATTTGAATTTTGTTCGTGGCGAAGATAGCTGGATACGTGCCATCTGGGCAGAAAAACCTTTTATTTGGCAACCTTATATTCAAACTGATGACACTCACATCAAAAAACTCAATGCATTTTTAGACTTGTATCTAAACCAAGCAACTCCAGAAATAAAGGCGGTGCTAGTCGAATCACAGCTAGCTTGGTCAAAAGCCAGCACTTCAACGCTAGCGCCATTTACACGCTTAATCAATCACATACCTGACCTATTCGCTTATGCCAAACAACAAACTAACAACCTTGCTATGCAACCAGACCTTGCTACTAAGCTGGTAATTTTTAGTGAAAATTTGGCTAAAAATAAGGTATAATTCGCGGTTTTAGCGTACTGGTTATTTTTAAGCACGCACCTAAACTTATTAACTAAAAACTTAACTTAGTAGGGCAATCTATGAAAACAGCACAAGAACTTCGCGCCGGTAACGTAATTATGGTCGGCAGTGACCCATTAGTAGTGGTTAAAGCCGAATATACTAAATCTGGCCGCAGCACTGCTGTAGTAAAAATGAAATTTAAAAACTTGTTAACAGATACCCCTAGCGAAACCATCTATGGTGCTGGCGACAAATTTGAAATAGTTATTCTAGAGAAAAAAGAAGCCACTTACTCTTACTTTGCTGACCCAAGCTACGTGTTTATGGATGCTGAGTATAACCAATATGACGTAGACGCAGAGTTTATGGCAGATAGCTTACCGTACCTAGAAGACGGCATGGCGGTGGATATTCGCTTTTATAACGAAAAGCCTATTTCAGTTGAATTACCAACGACTGTAGTACGTGAAATTACATACACTGAACCAGCGGTTAAAGGTGACACATCGGGTAAAGTAATGAAACCGGCTAAAATTGCATCTGGTCACGAGTTCCCAGTACCATTATTTTGCAGCACTGGTGACAAAATTGAAATTGACACACGTACTGGTGAATATAGAAACCGTGTATTGAAATAAACATTAGCACTTTGCTTAATGTTTAACGAAAGGGGAGCCATTAGCTCCCCTTTTTTAATGCCTAAAAATACCTAATCGCGTTATTATAGTGTGTAACAAAGTAAGAATAACTGTTAAAAAGGCTCGCAAAATGAACGACAAACAATTAGTCGCCTTACAAGCCGCTGAATATGTAAAAAGCGGTATGCTTATTGGTTTAGGCACAGGTTCTACTGCCAATTATTTTATTGAAGAGCTCGCACGCCGCCAGCGAGATGATGGCCTTAAAATCACTACTGTGGCCAGCTCCACCATTAGCGCCAATATGGCGCAATCACTGCATTTACCCATCATTGCCCTAGAGTATATTAGCTGCATTGATTTGTATGTGGATGGCGCAGATGAAATTACCCCTGAAATGACTTTGCTAAAAGGTCGTGGTAGTGATTTGGTGAAAGAGAAACTGTTAGCAAAAGCAGCCACTCAATTTATTGCAGTAGCCGATGAAAGCAAACTCGTCAGCACCATTGGTCAAAACTTTGTCATTCCAATTGAAGTGATTCCGTTTGCTTGGCAACTCACTAAAAAAAGTCTTGAAGATGCTGGTGGGCAAGGCGATTTACGCCCTAACGCGGCTAAAGATGGCTTTTGGGTCACATCGCATGGCAGCTATGTACTCGACATGAAATTCGACAAAAGTCTTGATGCCAAAAAATTAAATGATTTAATCAGCAACACTCCAGGCGTAGTTGAACATGGCATTTTTTACGGCCTCACCGATGCTGTGTTTATCGCTGCAAACGGTGTAGTTACTGAGCAATGGAAATAGCCTTGGGCTTACATTTAATTAAGGCTCAACACGCATGCTTTAAACTCATTATGCGCTTGGTCATATCATTATTAGCCATATCCCTTAGCTGTTGCTCTCCGCATGAGGACCAAGCAAATCAAAAGTCTGCAATAACTAACAAGCACGAGCTGACTTTTGTAACACACAATGGCCCGACTACTTACTACATGAATGGTGATAATCAGTTTTCAGGTATTGAATATGACTTGGCGACTTTATTTGTTAAAGATTTTGCACCAGAGTATCAAATCAAGTTTTTATTAGTTGACAGTATTAGCGATGTTATCCCCACGCTACTAAAAGGCAAAGCACATATTGCTGCGGCTAGCTTATCCATCACTCATCTTAGACAACAGCTTGTTCAGTTCTCAAAACCTTACCAACAAACGCAACAACAACTTATCTATAACAATGAAGTAGACGATAAACCTAAAAATATAGCCTCAATTGCTGATAGAACAATCGCCGTGCCTGCTGGTACCAGCTTCGCTGAACGCTTGAGCCAAATACAAAAAAATGAGCCATCACTACATTGGCATGCCCTAAACCAAACCAATTCAGAATCACTATTAGATGAGGTAGCAAGTGGTGTTTTAGACTTCACTGTGGCAGATAACCATTTAGTAGCCATGATGCAAAATTACTACCCTAACTTAGAAGTAGCTATGCCGCTAGGCAAACCAGAAAACATTGCATGGGCTTTGCCAAAAAATGCAGACCCTGCATTGCTGAAAAAAGTGAATGCTTTTTTTGACAAGATTCATCAAGATGGCACATTACGCAATTTAATCGATCGTTACTATGGCAACTCTAAACGCTTAAACACGCTAGACATCACCAATTTTCTTAAACTTTCAAACACCTTATTGCCGAAATATAGAAATATATTCAAACAAGCGCAAGAAGTGACAGGGATTGATTGGCGTTTGTTAGCGGCAGTGAGCTACCGTGAGTCGCATTGGGATACCTTTAGCACATCACCAACCAACGTGCGCGGACTCATGATGCTCACTGAAAGTACTGCAGACTTAATGGGCGTAACCGATAGATTAGATCCTAAACAAAGCATACCTGCAGGGGCTAAGTACATCGTCAAGATGATAGAGACTATTCCAGACCGTATACGAGAGCCTGACCGCACATATATGGCATTAGCCGCCTACAACATTGGTTATGCACACGTGGAAGATGCAAGAGTACTGGCTAAGCGTTTAAAACTGAACCCTGATAGCTGGGCCGATGTTAAAAAAACGCTCGTGATGTTGAGTAATCCTGAGTATTACAGTACGGTTAAATATGGCTATGCAAGTGGGGGCGCACCTGTTATTTTTGTTGAATCTATACGCAGTTATCAACGCATTTTAGAGCGTTACCAACCTAGCCATAATCCTGATTTAAACAGCTTTAAAATTGCGAGGAATGATTAAACATTCCATTTACAAGCTCAGAGTGATTGCACGCTAAGCTTGTAAAGTGAGTAACAGATTAACTGGCTTTAATACATGCCAGATTATTCATATATGGTCTTAACACTTCAGGCACCGTCACACTACCATCCGCATTTTGATAATTCTCTAGCACAGCCACTAATGTACGTCCTACCGCTAAGCCTGAACCATTAAGCGTATGCACAAATTCCATTTTTCCAGCTTCATTTCTAAATCGCGCTTGTAAACGACGTGCTTGAAACGCCTCGCAATTCGAGATAGATGAAATTTCACGGTAGGTATTTTGGGCTGGTAACCATACTTCCAAATCATAGGTTTTAGCCGCGCCAAAACCCATATCACCGACGCACAGTGACACCACGCGGTACGGCAAGTCTAATGCTTTTAAGATACTTTCAGCGTGACATACCATTTCTTCTAACGCTGTGTAGCTGGTATCTGGATGAACAATTTGCACCATTTCAACTTTATCAAACTGGTGCTGACGTATCATGCCTTTGGTGTCGCGTCCGTAAGAACCTGCTTCGGAGCGAAAGCATGGCGTATGTGCTGTGAGTTTGATAGGTAGCGACTCTAAAGGCACAATTTCATCGCGAACGGTATTGGTAAGAGTTACTTCAGAAGTGGGAATCAAATAAAAAGGCTCTTCTTTTAATAAGTTTACACCTGCAATCATTCCATCACCTTGGATGACTACATTCGAAGTCTCAACAGTATCTGCTAAACGAGGAATTTTAAATAAATCCGCTTCAAACTTAGGCAACTGCCCTGTCCCCTCTAGTGCTTGTCTTTTTACAAGGTAAGGTGTGTAACACTCTTCATAACCATGTTGCTCAGTCTGCGTATCCAACATAAACTGCGCTAAGGCACGATGCAATTTAGCAATCTTTCCTCGCATAAAAGTAAAGCGTGCGCCTGAAAGTTTAATGCCTGTATCGAAATCTAGTCCTAATGGCGTACCAACATCAGTATGGTCTTTGATTTCAAAATCAAAAGTACGTGGCGTGCCGACTTTACGCATTTCAACGTTATCAGCTTCAGATTTACCGGCTGGCACACTTTCGTGTGGCAGATTTGGAACATTCAATAGAATATTTTGCAAGTCGGCTTGTAACTCAACTAGTTGGGCTTCATCTGCTTTTAGCTGATCACCTAAACCAGCGACCTCCGCCATGATAGCGCTCACATCTTCACCCTTAAATTTAGCAAAGCCAATCTGCTTAGATGTCTTATTACGCTTGGCTTGCAACTCTTGTGTGCGTGTTTGCACTGTTTTTCGTTCATTCTCCAAAGCGGTGAAACGGGCTGAATCAAACTCGAAGCCACGTTTTTTTAACTGACTAACAACACCGTCTAAATCATTTCTTAATGCTTGAATATCTAACATTTTTTTCTATTTCCTAAGTCTCTATTTTTTAGTTTTTTTATCTAGTTGGCGTTTATCTAATTCGCGCAGGTGCGCCAATTTTTCCGTAATTTTACCTTCTAAGCCGCGTGATGTGGGGATATAAAACTGTGGCGGAGTTAAATCATCGGGAAAATAATCTACACCAGCGGCATAAGCTTCAGGCTCATTATGTGCGTAACGATACTCTTTGCCATAATCCAACGACTTCATCAGCTTTGTAGGCGCGTTTCTCAAGTGCAGCGGCACTGGACGTGAGTTATCTTGCGCCACAAAGGCTTTAGCCTGGTTATAAGCGTTGTAAGAGGCATTGCTTTTAGGCGCTACTGCTAGATAAAGCACGGCATTCGAAAGCGCCAGCTCGCCTTCTGGTGAACCTAACCTTTCAAAAATCTGGCAAGCTTCAAGCGCCATACTTTGTGCGCGTGGGTCAGCTAAACCAACATCTTCAATCGCCATACGTATGATGCGCCGCCCTAAGTACAATGGGTCCGCTCCGCCATCAATCATGCGTAAAAACCAATATAAAGCAGCATCAGGGTTTGATCCGCGAACAGATTTATGAAGCGCCGAGATTTGGTCGTAAAACGCTTCACCGCCTTTATCAAAGCGTCGTAACTTGCTCGCCATTGTTGTTTGCAAAAATGTTTCGTCTATCTCAGTAACATTTGCACCTTCGGCAGCACTAAATAAGCTTTCTACAAAATTAAGTAAGCGTCTTCCATCGCCATCTGCATAAGCAAGCACTTGTGCGCGCACCTCGTCCGCCATAGTAATATTGGATGCAACCAGCGCTTGCGCCCGATTAAGCAATAAACCCAGCTCTGGTTCAGATAAAGAATTTAGAACAAACACCTGTGAGCGGCTTAGTAACGCACTATTCACCTCGAACGATGGGTTTTCAGTGGTAGCACCGATAAAAGTAATTAATCCACTTTCTACAAAGGGTAAAAATGCATCTTGCTGACCTTTATTAAACCGATGTACTTCATCAACAAATAATATGGTTTTTCTACCATGATGCTGCAAGGTAAGCTCTGCGCGCTCTACCGCCTCACGAATGTCTTTAATGCCAGATAATACGGCTGAAATTGGGATAAATTCTGCATCGGCAGTATTGGCAATTAAGCGTGCTAATGTTGTTTTACCTACGCCTGGCGGCCCCCACAGAATCATAGAGGGTAATTTTCCAGATTGAAATGCCAGTCGCAGTGGCTTACTTTCACCTAATAGATGTGACTGCCCGACCACTTCGTCTAAAGTTTTAGGACGTAATCGCTCTGCGAGTGGCGCTTGTGGTTGCTTGGATGAAAATAAACTGCTCAAAAATATTACCTGTGATAGCCAAATAAAAAAGGGTTACAAGCTTTTCAGCTTGTAACCCTAAATAATATCACTGATAACAGTAATTACCGTGACTGTGTATTGCTTGCAGTGCACATAGTGTGCCCTATGTATCCTAAATACTTATTCGCCGACGACATCAACCCCTTTAGGCGGCTTGAATAAAAAGGTCTTAGCTTCAATTACGGGGTTAGACTCAAGCTTAGTAAACACAATTTTAGTTTGATGGCCAAAACTATCAATTAAATCCATTTCTTGCAGAACATCAGCCTTAAACCCCAACGATATTTTATCAAAACCAGAGTCTTTGTCTTTTGGATTAGTACTTACCCAATCAAGGTTATCTTTGCGGTAAGCGTTAATCAATTTAAAGTTTTTGTCTAAATTGCCCTCCCCAGCCAATAAAGATGCCGGGCTGGAACCAAGCGCCTTACTTAGCTCTCGCACTGTCACTTGTGCTAGCTCGGTGTCATAAAGCCAAACTTGCTTACCATCACTAATAATTTGCTGCTCAAATGGCTTGTTGTAATCCCATCTGAATTGATTCGGGCGCTTTAACTGCATTTGACCATACACTTCTTGAATTTTTTGGCCTTTTCTATCAATCACAATCTGATGAAAATCAGCGCGCATAGCAAGGGTTTTATCATAAAAATTCTTAAGGCTGGATATGCCATCCGCTTTTGCAAACAGCGGCAACAACAGCATACAAGCTAACATTACGGTTTTAAACTTACGCATTCATATCCTTATTTATAGTTTTTTCAGTTAACCCGTGGCTAGGCATCATAATGCGGCCCTAACACTTCACGATTGCCGTTACTTTGCATGGCAGACACCAATCCTGCACGCTCCATGTCCTCTATCAATCTTGCTGCACGGTTATAACCTATGCGTAATTGACGCTGTACGCCTGAAATACTGGCTCTACGTGATTTAAGCACAATACCAACGGCTTCATCATATAGCGGGTCAACTTCTGAACCAGTACTTGAGCCTGAACTACCACCCTCAGCAAAGTCAGACTCACCTTCTAACGCTTCATTGCTTAGGATGCCTTCAATGTAGTTTGGTTCACCCTGCGCTTTGAGGTAGTTCACCACTTTATGCACCTCTTGGTCTGAAACAAACGCGCCATGAATACGCAAAGGATAGCCAGTACCAGGCGGCATATATAACATATCACCCTGACCTAGTAATGCTTCAGCGCCCATTTGATCTAGTATGGTACGAGAATCAATTTTGCTGGATACCTGAAAAGAAATACGCGTAGGAATATTGGCTTTAATTAAGCCAGTAATCACATCCACCGAAGGACGTTGTGTAGCAAGC
>JAYWDO010000159.1:0-2879 GCA_043779795.1 Pseudomonadota bacterium | reverse complement strand
AGAAGCTAGTTAATTGGTTGCGAAATATCACGGAGAGCGAAGTCACCAGTAATGCTACACCTAGCCAGAACTTAATGCTGTTTACCGCGCTGTCTGATGCGATATCCATGTTTCGTAAATACAATGTGGTGATAATCGAGGCCGGCACGCTGCCGTAGGCCAAAAGCCTTACGATCTTCCAATCGATATTACCAAGCTTACCATGCGCAAAAATACCTACACTTTTTGTACAACTTGCGTAAAGTAGGTCTGTACCTACCGCCAGCGCTGGTTTAATGTGAAAAAATAGCACTAGAATGGGCGTCATCAGCGAACCGCCACCCACGCCTGTTAATCCAACCAGTAAACCGACGATAAAGCCAGCAGATATATAACCAAATTCCATATGGAGTATTCGTCAAGTAAAGCAATTAATTGCAAGTTCGACACTATATCAGTGTTTAAAAAATTATTTAATAATATGTTATTCTATACATATAGGTTTTAGTTATATAAAGCTTGCTATCTCAATATCGTAATAAAATACTTAAAGATGACACATTTATGAAGCTACACCAATTGCGATATTTACATGAAGTTGCGCGTCAAAGTCTTAATATTACTAGTGCGGCTGAAGTTTTACACACATCACAACCCGGCGTCAGTAAGCAAATTCAATTGTTTGAAGATGAGCTAGGTTTACAAGTTTTTCAGCGCAATGGCAAGCGTCTAACGGGTATTACTGAGCCTGGTGCACAGGTGCTAGCACTGGCGGCGAAAGTGATTCTTGATGTGGAAAATATCAAGCGTGTTGGCGAAGAGTTTAGTAATATTGAAACAGGTACTTTTACTATCGCCACCACGCATACGCAAGCACGTTACAAATTACCTGAAGCTGTGAAAAAATTCATGAGTAATTACCCGCAGGTTAAATTAAATATTCATCAGGGTAATCCTAGCCAAGTAGCCGAGCAAGTCGCCAGCGGTGAGGCTGATATTGGCATTGCTACAGAAGCGATCAGCAATTACGAAAGTTTATTATGTCTACCTTGCTATCAGTGGAATCGCTGTGTGGTGGTACCGCATGGTCATCCACTATTGTCTGAAGGCATTCTCACGCTTAACAAGTTGGCCGCTTACCCATTGATTACCTATGACTTTGGTTTTACCGGCGGAACATTAGTTTCCAAAGTGTTTAACGATGCAGGCTTGTTGCCCAATGTTGTGCTTACCGCTATTGATGCCGACGTGATTAAAACTTATGTGACGCTGGGTTTAGGTGTTGGCCTGTTGGCGAATATGGCTTATGACCCCGAACGTGATGCGCACTTGGCGATGATAGATGTGAGTCACTTGTTTCCTGATAGCACCACCTATTTAGGCGTACGTAAAGATGCGTTTTTACGTGGCTACATGTATGGTTTTATTGAACTGATTGCGCCGCACTTCAACCGTGCTGCCGTTAATGAAGCGCTTAAATTAAGTGCATAATGCTGTCAATCGTGATGCACTGAAATAAGGATCAAGACTCATGCTAAATTACCTGCTAATACCAAGCTTATTATTAGTGCTTACAACTGGCTGTGCTGGCTCTACTGGGCAGATGGGCCATTTAAAGCCAGAAGTAATTGGCACAATAAGTGCCGGCATGCACCCCATTGATACCGCAACTTCGATTTATGAATTGCCCGTGCAAGCTGGTGTGAGCTACCAAGATGTGGTCGATAGCTTGAAAAGCGTGAGTGAGGGTTTGAATTTTGTGAATCCAGCTAATTTTCCGATAGGCGATCATCTGAAAAAGCGCGGCATTGATCCGCAAGGAATTAAAGAAGTACACAGCTTTTGCAGCCTGAGTTTGGGAGCGGAAATTATGCTCGATCACCCTGAATTTTTAGTGTTTGCGCCTTGTAGAATCGCTATTTACGAGAAACCGGATGCTCAGCAGGAACTCAAATTATTTATAGCCCTAGCACGCCCAACTTTTGATTTGAAAAGCATTAAAAATCCAACGCCACGTGCGCAAAAAGCTGCACAGGAACTTGAAACTATTTTGTTGAGCATCATCTACAAAGCCAGCAAGGGTGATTTGTAGAGATAACTTTTTGATTAGAATCAAATTTCACTGCTAATAAACCATTAACTTTTATTTAGAATTAACTCAATTGCTAACTCTCACTCAAGCAGGCTTTGCCGAGCAAACTATCACAAAATCGCGTTTTGTTGCAATGGCATTGCATTGTGCCGATGAGCGTGAGGTTGCGGCGGCGTTGCGAGCCTTTGCCGCACAACATCCAACCGCACACCATTTGGCTTATGCATTTCGGCTTAAAACTGCGCAAGGTATCGTTCCAAGATTTTCAGATGCTGGTGAGCCATCTGGTACGGCTGGCATGCCTGTATTAAAATTGATAGAAGGGCGAGAGTTAATCAATGTTTGTGTGGCAGTCATTCGCTATTATGGCGGCATTAACCTAGGTACGGGAGGCCTTGCACGCGCTTATGGCGGTACCGCTAAATTGGCGCTGGATGCAGCAAAAACGCGCCCGTTTGTTGAAATGCAAACAATCCAATTGACGATTAACTATAAACAAATGGATGCTGTAAGCCATGCTTTAAGCAAGTGTAATGGTAGTATCGTGGATAAGGCATTTAACGAGCAGGTTAATTTACTTATATTATTACCAGCAACTGAAGCCACTCACTTTATAAATCGCTTCAAGCCTTTTTAACAGCAATCTTTAAAACGTGTGGTTTTAGCTAACTCTTACAATTTGCAGTATTTAACTGAAAACCTAAATGATGAAAAAGCTTCAATTACTACAGCCATCCATCTATGACATATCCGCATGGATATTAACCGCATTTCTGTTATTTTTTGTATTGATGTTTAACCTGCTACC
>JAYWDO010000158.1:0-2879 GCA_043779795.1 Pseudomonadota bacterium | reverse complement strand
AAAAACTAAGCGACTGGCTAATGTATAATTAGATTATTTACAACATCCTAAATGATTCATCAATTCTAGAGGTGTGTTGATTAACGCATCTGCACCCCACCTTGTAGGTTGATCAGTAGCAGCAATATAACCAAACATTGCCACTACAGTTTTCATACCAGCGGCTTTACCTGCCAACACATCGCGCTCTGCATCGCCCACATAAATGCACTCACTTGGTGAGAAGCCAGTTTCCTCACAAGCCATCAACAGCGTATCTGGCGCTGGCTTTGGTTGGGCGGCGTCATCACCGCACAATAAACAAGCTGAGCGTTGATGTAAATTCGTATCGCCCATTTTAACGGCTTTCACCAAATCTACTGAAAAGCGTCGTGGTTTATTGGTAACGATACCCCATTTAATGCCTTGATTATCAAGCACCTCTAGCAGTTCATCAATGCCTGGCAACAATATTGGCTTATTCGTAAAGACTGATTCATATAAATCTAAATATTCGTCACGCATGGCTTCAAAACAACTGTCGTCAGGACCAATACCAAAGCCTAACGCTAACAAGCCACGTGAACCATGTGATGCTATTGGCCATATATCATCATGTGCCAGCGCGGGTTTACCATGACGTTCAAGCTGAATATTGAGTGCTAAGCCAAGATCATGCGCGGTATCAACCAAGGTGCCATCTAAATCAAATAAAATCATACTCATCTGTCAATTAAGGCGCTAATACTGTGTGCATCATGTAGTTCACAGAGACATCGTCGCCCAAACTATAGTGCTGAGTAAGTAGGTTGTAATCCATACCACGCATGCCAGCCATATTTAAATCAGCTTGCCTAGCCCAAGTTGAAAGCTCGGAAGGTTTGATAAACTTAGCATAATCATGTGTGCCCTTAGGCAACATGTTCAACACGTATTCAGCACCAATCACTGCGAACAAATAGGCTTTTGGGTTACGATTAATTGTTGAAAAAAACACCGAACCACCTGGCTTAACCAGCTTTGCACAAGCAGCTACTATAGCGGCTGGATCAGGCACATGCTCAAGCATTTCCATACAAGTGACCACATCAAAGCTAGCCGGCTGCTGCACCGCTAACTGTTCAACTGAAATGTACTGATAATCAACTTTTGCACCACTTTCTAACTGATGTAATTTAGCTACATTCAACGCTTTTTCACCTAAATCAATACCGGTCACGTCCGCGCCCTTAAAATGCATGGATTCCGACAGAATTCCGCCACCACATCCTACATCCACTACGCGCTTGCCTTCTAAAGCAACCAGACTGTTAATCCAGTTTAATCTTAACGGGTTAATTTCATGCAAGGGCTTGAATTCACTGGTTTTATCCCACCACTTATGGGCAAGATCACCAAATTTTTGTAGTTCTAAATAATCTGCATTCAAATGATTGTCTGGGTTCAATGTTTGTGCTGCCTTAGTTTCGGTTGCCATGAGTTGATGATTTCCTTTAATTCATTTGGTTCTATACTCGCGTAGATACCATTGCTGTAACGCAATTCTCCAGCAACCCATGTATGTGTTACATGCTCGCGTCCGCAGGCATAGACCAAGTGTGAGATAGGATCATAATAAGGTGCTGTTGCAATATCAATTAATTTAACGGCGGCTAAATCAGCCAATTTACCCACTTCAATTGAACCTATTTTATCATCTAAGCCCAAAGCTTTAGCTGCATTAATAGTAGCCATTGCTAACGCTTGGTACGCAGGCACAACGCTAGCATCGCCACTCACACCTTTGGCTAAAAGCGCACTTAAACGCATTTCAGAAAAAATATCTAATCGGTTATTACTCGCTGCGCCATCGGTGCCTAAGCCAACATTCACACCTTTAGCTAGCAATTGCGTTAATGGCGCAATACCACTGGCCAGCTTTAAATTAGAGCTTGGGCAATGTGCTACATGGCAGCCATACTCAGCCAACAAGTCGACTTCATTACTCAACAGATGTACGCAATGCGCCGCAACAAAATTGGGGCCAAGTAAACCGAACTCAGCTAATCTTTGAATTGGCCGCAAACCATACTGCGCTTCACTTTGCATAATCTCGTCTTGAGTTTCATGTAAATGCGTGTGAATATTTAGTGATAATTGTTCGGCATAAGTAATAATGCTTTCAAAGGTTTTGTTAGAAACCGTGTAAGGCGCATGTGGTGCGATAGATGAGGTAATCAGCGGATTGTTACGCCAGGTATCATGTGCAGCAAAGCCTTTTTGCAAATAATCATCGGCATCACTCGCGTAAACTGAAGGGAACTCAAGTACAAGTAAACCTAGGTTAGCTCGTATACCCGCTTGATTACTAGCGATTGCTGTTGCTTGCGGATAAAAATACATTTCATTAAAACAAGTAATGCCACCACTTAACATTTCAGCACAAGCTAATAAAGTAGCATCTTGTACATAAAGCTCCGAAACTACAGCCTGCTCTGCTGGCCATATATGGTCATTAAGCCATGTCATTAAAGGCATGTCATCAGCAATGCCACGCATTAAACTCATGCCCGCATGTGTATGTAAATTAATTAAGCCTGGAATCAGCACATGATCATCTAAACATACTACTGAAGTAGCCGTATATTTTTTCCTAGCATCATTAACCGGCAGAATATCGACAATAATGCCTGCTTGTATAATGACAGCATGATTCTCTAGTAAAGGTTGATTGTTTACAACTGTAGCAATCCAACGCGCTTCAATAATAAAGTCAGCCTGAATTGCAAGTTGTAACGAATGATTAGCATTAGACATGATTGTATTTTACCAATAAAAAAGCCCCGCAATGCAGGGCTTTAGTTTTACTTCTTAAATTTAACTTAAATACTTAACATTCAATTAAAAACGTAGTAAGCAAG
>JAYWDO010000157.1:0-46880 GCA_043779795.1 Pseudomonadota bacterium | reverse complement strand
AAAAACAATGACGTGCAAGATCATGGTTTAGTGAATGCGTTAGATAACCAGTTAATGACACTGTCAAAAAATGCTTTAGAAACAGGTACAAAAATAGTGTTAGATATTCTAATCTCTAATACCAATCGTACCGTGGGTACGATGTTGTCTAATCAAGTAGCTACTCGCTACGGTAGCACTGGCTTGCCAGATGATACGATACATGTCAATTTTACAGGTACATCTGGCCAAAGTTTTGCCGCGTTTTTAGCCAAAGGCATTAGCTTTACCTTGACTGGTGAAGGCAACGATTACGTAGGTAAAGGCTTATGCGGTGGCCGCATCGTCATTAAACCACCAGTTGCATTCCGCGGACTTGCGCACGAAAATATCATTGTCGGTAACACGGTCATGTACGGCGCTACTACCGGTGAAAGTTACTTTAGAGGTGTGGCTGGTGAGCGCTTCTGCGTACGTAACTCAGGCGCTTCTGCGGTGGTTGAAGGCGTAGGTAATCATGGTTGCGAATACATGACTGGCGGTACGGTTGTGGTGCTAGGCGCAACAGGTCAGAACTTTGCCGCAGGTATGAGTGGCGGCGTGGCTTATGTTTACGATGAAGATAAGACTTTTGCGAAACGCTGCAATATGAACATGGTAACACTTGAAAAAGTAGAAGCTGCTGAAGCTGATTTAGGTAAAGCGCAACATTTGAATCAAGCCGATGAAATCACACTTAAAACGCTGATTGAAAACCATGCAAAACATACAGGCAGCGTACGTGCTAGCGCATTGTTGGTAGATTGGCCATCAGCAAGAGCCAATTTTGTAAAAGTGATGCCAATTGAATATAAACGCGCGTTGACAGAATTAGCCGTAGCTTCAGTAAAACAAGCTGCTTAAAATATAGAAATCGTTAAATATAACGACAGGAAAAGGTTTGACAGTATGGGCAAAATAACAGGTTTCATGGAATACAACAGATTGGCAGAAGCAAGCTTGCCAGTGGTTGATCGTGTTAAAAATTACAAAGAATTTGTATTGCATTTAACCGATGATCACGCCAAACAGCAAGGTGCGCGCTGCATGGATTGTGGCATTCCATTTTGTATGACGGGTTGCCCTGTGAACAATATTATTCCTGATTTTAACGACTTGGTTTATAACCAAGACTGGAAATCAGCCATTGACGTATTGCACTCGACTAATAACTTTCCTGAATTTACTGGCCGTATCTGCCCAGCGCCTTGCGAAGCCTCGTGTACGTTAAATATTAATGATGATGCCGTGGGTATCAAGTCTATTGAACATGCGATTATCGATAAAGCTTGGGAAAATAACTGGGTCATTCCACAAATTCCTACACATAAAACAGGTAAAAAAGTCGCAATCGTTGGCTCAGGCCCAGCGGGCTTGGCTGCCGCGCAACAATTGACGCGAGTTGGTCATACGGTTGTGGTATTAGAAAAAAATAGCCGCGTTGGTGGTTTACTACGTTATGGTATTCCAGATTTCAAAATGGAAAAAACACATATTGATAGACGCATGGTGCAAATGGAAGCTGAAGGCGTTGAGTTTCGCGTGAATCAACACGTAGGTGAAAATGTCAAAGCTGACGATTTGTTAGCAGAGTTTGATGCAGTTGTGTTAGCTGGTGGCGCAGAACATCCACGTGATTTACCAGTGCCAGGCCGTGAGTTAGATGGCGTGATGTATGCGATGGACTTTTTAACACCGCAAAATAAAATAGTTGCTGGCGATACGATTGCCAACCAAGTGATGGCGACTAATAGAAATGTTGTGGTTATTGGTGGTGGTGATACTGGTTCTGACTGCGTGGGGACTTCCAACCGTCACGGTGCATTATCAATTACGCAGTTTGAGTTAATGCCACAGCCGCCAGTGAAAGAAAACAAAGATTTAGTATGGCCGAATTGGCCGCTTAAAATGCGTACTTCAAGTTCACATGAAGAGGGTGTAAGCCGTGATTGGTCTATCACCACAAAAGAGCTCATCGGTGAAAATGGCAAAGTGGTTGCGCTAAAAGGCACCAAAGTAGAATGGAAAGACGGCAAAATGATTGAAGTTTCTGGTACAGAATTTACGATTAAGGCCGATTTAGTATTATTGGCGATGGGCTTTGTTTCACCTGTGCAAAAATTGCTTGAAGCCTTTGGTGTGGAAAAAGACAATCGCGGCAACGTGAAAGCTACCACAGAAGGCGCTGAAAGCTACAAAACAAGTAAAGCCAAAGTGTTTGCAGCAGGTGATGTTAGGCGTGGACAATCACTGGTAGTTTGGGCGATCCGCGAAGGCCGTCAAGCGGCGCGCGCAGTTGATGAATTTTTGATGGGTAGCTCTACACTTCCAAGATAATCTATACACGGTAAGTTTAGAATATAAGAAATCATTACAAAACAAAGGATGCAAAGTGAAAATTCTTTGTGTCCTTTTTTATTAGGCAATCAAAATGAAACAAATGCAAAATGATACTTTTCTTCGCGCTTTAATGCGTGAACCTACAGACTACACGCCGGTATGGATGATGCGTCAAGCAGGCCGTTATTTGCCAGAATACCGTGAGAGTCGCAAAACTGCAGGCAGTTTTTTACAACTATGCAAAAGCCCTAGTTTTGCTACTGAAGTAACCATGCAGCCGCTAGACCGTTATCCGCTATTAGACGCTGCTATCTTATTTTCAGATATTCTAACCGTGCCAGATGCGATGGGTTTAGGGTTATATTTTGAAGAAGGTGAAGGTCCAAAGTTTGAACGTACTTTACGTGAAGAAACTGACATTCAAAAACTGGTTGTGCCAGATATGGCTAGCCTGCAATATGTATTTGATGCGGTAGCTGAGATTCGTAAAACACTTAACGGTCGCGTTCCGCTGATTGGCTTTTCTGGCAGCCCGTGGACACTGGCAACCTATATGGTTGAAGGCAAAGGTGGCACAGACTTTTTAACTATTAAAAAAATGGCTTACGCACGGCCAGATTTATTACATCATATTTTAGAAACAACGGCACAAACAGTGATTCAATATCTTAATGCGCAAATTGCCGCAGGCGCACAAGCCGTGATGATATTTGATTCATGGGGCGGCGCGCTTTCACATGATGCTTATATTGAGTTTTCACTCAACTACATGCAAAAAATTGTTGCAGGTTTAACCAAAAGTAATGAAGGTCGTAAAGTTCCAAGTATTGTATTTACTAAAGGTGGCGCGTTGTGGCTAGAAGCGCAGTCAGAGCTTGGTGCTGATGCATTAGGCTTAGATTGGACAGTAGATATTGGTAGCGCACGTAAACGTGTGGGTGATAAAGTTGCATTGCAGGGCAATTTAGATCCTGCTATCTTACTTTCAACACCGGAAGCGATTGAAAAAGAAGTAGTAAACATATTAAAAAGCTACGGCCACGGTAATGGGCATGTGTTTAACCTTGGACATGGCATTACGCAGTGGACACCGCCAGAGAATGCAGCAGCAATGCTGGCTGCGGTGCGAGAGCTCAGCAAACAGTATCATCAGTAACCGTAAACAACAAAAAGCCCTCCATGTGTGAATGGTTTTTTTGTTAAGTAGCTTGTATTAAGTAACTTTGTATTGAGTAACTCTAGTATTAGTGAAGAATGATTAACGCAATGACATGCGTTTTAAAGTCTCATCTTTATCAATGAATTTATGTTTAAGTGCACCAGCGAAGTGAATCGCAATAATCACCAACATAAAGATGCCGATAAACTCATGTGCGACCTCAAAAACATCACGCACAGGCTTGTTCTCTAAGCCTGACATCAGCTCAAACCCAAACCATTTAACGCCATATTTACCGCATATTGCCATAATAAAACCAGTTAAAGGCACCGCTACCATCAATGTGTATAGTAGGTGATGTATGCCACTAGCAAGCTTCCTTTCCCATGCCTTGTAAGAAGTTAACATGGCGGGTGGACGGTGCGTAATGCGCCATAAAACGCGTAGTGCAATGAGCCCTAAAATGGTGATGCCTAGCGATTTATGTAAATTGAAATAAAAGTTACGCGTGCTAATGGCTTCGGCTGATTGCCAAGTATAAAGGCCTAAGTTGAACAAATCATGCGCCAACTCTTTTGGTGAATCTTTCGGCAGCTCTGTCATGAACCAGCCTAATGCAAACATACCAAATATAAGAAATGCGATTAGCCAATGCAAAATAATCGCCGTTTTGGTATAGCGTGTGGATGTTTGAATCATAGAGATATTCCTGTAGTATTAAATTTATGTCCATGTGACAAACATCACAGCAAATAATTGCACGAACCTACATCATTCTAACCAATAACATTCACGCTAGGAACCGCCCATGCGATATTTAATGATAACACTTAGTCTATTGATTTTGATGGGCTGCGCCCATAGCCAAGTGAAGGCAGACAGCTTTGCTATTGAAAGCCTAGGTGACGGCATATACGTACATCATGGCGTGCATCTTGATATTGATGATGGCTATCACGGAGATATTTGCAATGCTAGCTTTGTGATTGGTAGTAAAGGGGTGGCGGTCATTGACACAGGCGGCAGCATTAAAGTGGGCAATCAATTACGTGATGCGATTCGCAAAGTAACATCACTACCTGTGCTATATGTGATTAATACGCATGTGCATCCAGATCACATATACGGCAATGCAGCATTTTTACCAAGTAACCTAAAAGAAGCAAGGCCCGAATTTGTTGGGCATGAAAAGCTAGCCAATGCGATGGAGCTACGCAAAGAGCAATACGCAAAACTGAATGCTAGATTATTGGGAGATGATGCAAAAGGCAGCGAACTGGTTAAACCAACGATCAGCGTTAAAATAAACCAAAAGCCAAACGTAAATTTAGATATAGGCGGAAGAATACTCACGCTAACTGCGCACGAAGTTGCTCATACAAATACGGATTTATCTGTGATGGATTCAAAGACAAGCACACTGTTTACCGGCGACTTATTGTTTACTGAACGCACACCTGTATTAGAAGGCGACATTAAAGGTTTAATTCGTGAGGTAGAGCAGTTGAAAGGTAGTCATGCTTTACAGGTTGTGCCAGGTCATGGCTATGTTGCTAAAGATTGGCTCACTGCATTAAACAATCAACAGCGCTACTTAAATACTTTGCTGACAGATATACGAGCAAGCATTAAAAAAGGCGAAAGCATGGAATCGACTATGAATACCGCAGCTGCAACTGAAAAGGATAAATGGCTGTTATTTGAAATTGCCAATAGACGCAACGTGAATACGATTTACCCTATGCTAGAGTGGGAATAAAAAAGCGGGCTAAGATTGAATCTTAGCCCGCTTTTAAATGAAAGTACGCAGTTATTTTTTTAAGTTATCTAAACTACATGTTGTCACTGGATTCAAATAAAGCATTAGTAAACCACCTGCTATGGCTAAGTATTGCAGCACTGGTAGATGCAGTAAAACAGAAATAATGACCGCATAGATTGCCATGAACAATGCAAAAAACTTAGTTTTATAGCCAAATAATAAGGCTAAACCACCAACCATCTGCACTAAAATAATCAATGGCGCAAAAACACCAGGTAAACCCAAGCTGCCTAAGCTTGCTTGGTATTGTTGATAGCCTTCAGGATTACTAAACAATCCAATTAGCAACATGGCAATTTGTAATAAAAAAACTTGTGCGAGTAAAATGCGGGCGAGAGCCGTTAAATAACATTGCATGACTTGACCTTTTATCAAATAATCTATAAAAAATAATAGCTTGCATAATGCACTGAACACACTTATTCTGCAAGCTTATTGCCTATGCTACCTCAATTACTCAAAGTTAAAATAAGTCATATTCGGTGGTATGACGCTGAAAAACATTTGCGTGAAATAAGAACACGAGTGTTCATTGATGAGCAGCACGTTCCTGTTGCGCTAGAGTGGGATGAGTTAGACGCAATAGCACAACATTTATTAGCCGTAAATAATGCTAATGAACCTATTGCATGCGCGCGAATTCTGCATAACGGCAGCATTGGTCGTATGGCTGTTTTGAAAGAATGGCGCGGGCTTGGCGTTGGGTTTGCGCTACTCCAGCAAGCCATAAAGATGCACCAGCAACAAGGTGTAAAGCTGATTACGCTCTCGGCGCAAACTCATGCAATTTCATTTTATGAAAAAGCAGGTTTCGAGGTGGTAGGTAAGCCTTATTTAGATGCGGGTATTTTGCATGTAGACATGAGCTTGATGAGCATGTAAAAGTAGCGTTAATGTAGTGCTGGTATTTAAATATCAAATATTTGATGCTTAATAAGTCCTTTGTAAATTGCTTAAAGACGGGCGATTCTATAAAATCGATGTATTAAATTAAATTAAATTTAGTTTCATTCCATTCACCATTATTCAAGGATAACCCATGTCAAAAATTACTTTAAAAGCTGGCGAAGCCACCATTTATACGGAAGGTAAGGATGCCGGCGCTGCGATGCCAGAAATCTTAATCGGTAGCATAGATGGTCCAGTAGGCCAGGCATTTGCAAATATGATGGCGCAAAACAAAGGCCATACTTCAATGTTTGCCGTGCGTGATCTTAATCAACTAGTGCGCCCAGCTTGCATGATGGTGCCAAAAGTTACCCTAAAAGATAGCGCAAACATCGAGTTATTTGGTGGTTTGGTGCAAGCCGCAACCGCTGATGCGATTTTAGATTGCGTGATCGAAGGCATCATTCCTAAAGATCAAGTGAATGATTTATGTATTATCAGCATGGTTTGGATTGATCCACGTGCAGCTAAAGATGAGAATCTAGATAAAGCCGACATGTATAAAAACAATTACGAAGCGACTAAATTAGCGATTAAACGCGCGCTGAATGACGAACCAAGTATTGATGAGTTGATTGCAAATCGTCACAAAATTAAACATTGTATGTGGGAAGATTCTTGGGATCAAAAATAAGCTTAAGCAGTTTTAAGCGATTAATAAAAAAGACGGTTGAGGCCGCTTTTTTTATTTTTAGCGGTTACTTAGCCAGCCTCGTAACTTATGCGTAATCTCAAGCACTATCCAGCCGCGATGCAGCCACTTTCCCCAACGCGTTGGTTTTAGCATACCGAGCAAGCTTGCGCCGCCCAGCATCAAAATAGGATGTCGTTTAACATATCTAACAGCCACAATCGCAATGTCAGCCAATGCTATTGATGAACGCAGCGGTTGAATATCTTGTGCTAATACAATGCGCTGTTCAGCAGCTTGCAATATTAGCTGTTGCCGGCGTTCAATGAGTAAGGCTAATTTTTTATTCATCGGTCATTTTCAAGTTGCTGCTGGTCTTTTGTTAGCTCCGCCAAACTTGCCTCAAACATTTTAGGCATCGTTCTTAGTGAGCGTATCGCCATAGCGCATAATATCCCGCCAGCTAGTAAAAATACGCCTGCCACAGAGCCTAACACCAACAGCCTATGGGTATCCCAGAGCGCGACCACCATTAAAATGGCTAAGAATACAATACCAACACAGAGGCAAAAGAGTGACACGAATACAGTTAATAGTATCGACATTAACCTTAACCGCTCTTCTTCAAAATCTGTGCGAAGCAAGTCAAGACGCGTATGTGCCATAGCAATTAAGGTTGCTGCTAAGTTTTTTAGCGATGCGAGCAAACCAGCATCTACTTTGTGAGATTCTTCAGTCAATTTTTTTCTTCAATAAATAATTAACTAGCGTCGACTAATAAGTAAGCCAATGACCAAGCCTACAGCCGCTGAAACGCCAATCGCTTTCCATGGGTTTTCATGTACATATTCATCAGTTACCTTGGCAGCAATTTGGCTTTTTTCAATCAAGGATTCCTGTGCGTCTGCCATTTTAGATTTAGCAATAGCTAGCGAATTCTCTGCTTTGCTGCGTAAGTCGGCAAGCGTTTCTCCACCTGTATTAGCAGTGGCTTTAATAAGCGCTTCAGCATCTGCTACTACCGCTTGAAAGTCGGCAATTAACTGCTCTTTCGTCACACCTGAAAAGTCGGTTTCAGACAGTAAATTTTTTATACTCATTGAAATTTCTCCTAAATGTTTGATGTTAAAAGCTGCATGTAATGTCTTGTTATTTGATTCTACCCCTTGCAATACGATACATCAATGCGTGAAATGATGTGCTAGATTTAACCTTAAATTAAAACCCAACACTGGTAAATCTTTCACTGAATAATTGTGATCCTACAGTTAAATTAAATCACTAGATTGATATAAAACAGATGCACTAATATTTACAGAGTTTCCATTTTTAGCGACTGTAAGATTTTTCGTACTGGCGTAGGAATAGCCGCGCCCATTGCATCGTCAATATTGATCCATAAGTAGGCGACCTCGCTTACCTTGGTGCAGCTTGTTAAAACAGTTAATCGTTGGGGTTGAATATGCAGCTTAAAGTGGGTGAAAGCATGGATAAGTTTTGGTAATGCATGTTGTGCGTGTATGCTAATACCAAAGCGGCTATAGCTTATATCTACAACGTCGTTATCATTCTCAGCTTCAGGAAAACTCCATAAGCCACCCCAAATACCTGTGGGTGGTCGTTTTTCTAGCATAACTTCATCGCCGCACATTAAAATCAGCATGGTCGTATGCTTTTCAGGAATCGCTTTACGTGGTTTTGGTGTTGGCAGTTGGTGTACGCGTTGCTGATTATAGGCTTCACAAGTATCAATTAGCGGGCAGCTATCGCATTTTGGTTTGCTTCTGGTACAAAGTGTTGCACCTAGATCCATCAAGCCTTGCGTGTAGGCAATCATCTCTTGTTCAGGTAATAGATTTTCAGCACGCGCCCACAGTTCTTTTTCAATTTTAGGATGGCTAGGCCAGCCTTCCACTAAAAAGTGCCGGGCAAGTACGCGTTTTACATTGCCATCTAAAATGGTTTGAATTTGACTAAACGCAAATGAAGCAATGGCCGCAGCGGTAGAACGACCAATGCCTGACAGTGTTTGAATGGTGTCAAAATCTTGAGGAAACTTGCCGCCATGCGCATCAACAATAGTGATTGCAGCCTTGTGTAAATTACGCGCGCGTGAGTAATAGCCAAGACCACTCCAGTGTTGTAACACTTCTTCTTGTGTGGCATTGGCAAGTGTTGCAATGTCAGGAAAACGTTGCATGAACTTGCCATAATAGCCAATGACTGCAGCAACTTGAGTTTGCTGTAGCATAATCTCTGAAACCCAAATAGCATAAGGGTCCGTGGTATTTTGCCATGGCAAATCATGCCGCCCATGCACTTTTTGCCAAGCAATCAGGCGACTAGAAAAATCAGACATTCGGTATTATTCTTAAGTGCATCTCAAAGTTATTTGCTGACATGTTCATTTAAAAGTTGAGTAACTTTTTAAGTTTTTCAGCAGCTTTTTCTTTTGCTTGATCTTCAGCGGATTTAGGCGCTTCAGCCGGCGTAGCGGCAGTACCAGTGCTTGCTGGCGCTGCAGTATCTGTTGATTTTTTCTTGCCTAACAAACCATTAAGCGCATCGACTTTATTGCCACCACCAAGCAGATCTTTCACCACAGCACCTTTTTCTCCGCCAACTTTTTCCAGAAAATTTGATTTTGCGAGTGCTGCGCCAACTGCTGCAAAGTCCATTCCATATTTAGGGCTAGAAAAAGTACCGGTGATTTTTACGGGGATAACAAAGCCAGATAGCGCGTCTAAGTCTGCACCTTCTTGCCCTTTGAGCGATTTAACAATGGTAGGTTTGGCTAAATAGTTTATTGATTCATTGCCGATGTCAATGTCACCACGACTCTCACCTTTAGCCAAGCGCAATATAGGTGCTTTCATGGTTAAGTCTTCATTGTGCGCAACACCATTTTTAATGACAAAAGTAGCGCTTAACTCACTGAAGTCAGTTTTCTTTTTACTGTCAGCAGCTACGCTATCTTTTGCTTTCAGAATGTTTATTTTATTTTTTAGCTCCCTAACACTGCCCGCAATATCTACGCCTTTGAGTGCGCCATCTACTAAGTTCAGCGATGCGCTACCTGATAATGCTTTTTTAAGAGCACCAACGGTATTGCCTGAAGTAGTCACGTCAATATTGACAGTGCCTTTGCCCTCTAACATATCGTTATTAATCGCATCGACAATTAATGGACCTACGGCTACAGATTTCATATTTTGCTTGAATGTAATGCGGGGTGTCGCGCTAGCATCCACTTTTAGCATGCCGCTCATGCTACCTTGATACAAATTGGCGGAAAATGGTGATAGCGTTGCAACGCCATCCACAGCTTTTAAGCCTAGATTCACATTCTCAGTTTTAACATTTGCTAATTTAAGCCAGCCGATTTTCGCCTCGCCAGAAGCGTTCAACTTTTTTAGTGCGGATAAGTCAATCGGTGTGTCACCAGTATTTTTAGCTGTAGGCGGGTCACTTTTTGTGATGTATTTATCTGCATCTAACTTATCAATATTAATGTTGAATGTATAAACTGGGTCGCTAAAGCGTGAAATTCCTACATTGGCATTGATTTGGCTGTCATCGACTTTTGCTGAAAGTGGATTCAGGCTTAATTTTTGGCCATCCGCTTTTAAATCAATTCGGATATTTGATGCTTTGGTTTTCCCGTACTTAAGATTGCCGATTCGTAAGCTTCCATCAGCATTCAGAGCCTTAAGTGAACTCAAATCTACTGGTTTGTCGCTGGCTTTCTTATCAGCGACAGCACTTGTGCTTACAACATATTTATCCATATCAAGCTGATCAATATCTAAATTAAAGGTATACAGCGGTTTAGCAAATTGGCTAATGCCAATGCTGCCTTTAATTTGGCTATCGTCTACTTTAACGTTAATACCGTTAAGTGCTAATTTTTCGCCATCAGCCTTAATACTCACGTTGAGGCCAGATACATGATATTTGTCGTAAACAATGCTACCCACATTGAGTTTTCCATCAAGCAGCAAGGTTTTCAAGGTACTTAAGTCGGCGGGTTTGTCATTAACTTTGCTTGGCCGACCTGTTTTTGCCATCAACTTATTAAGATTAAGCTTATCAGCAGTTAAATTGAACTTAATATTAGTTTTTTTAAAGCTGGCTACAGATACATCGCCATTTAGCTTGGTTTCATCAATGTTTAAGCTAAATTGACTATTTGCTAACTCGTTTTTAATATCAGTATGTATGGCTAAATTAAAGTTACCTTGCATGCCGTCATTAGGTAGGCTCGGGTCTTTAACATCAAGGTTGCCAACCAGTTTTGGTAAGTCAAAAATCAAGTTTTCCAGGTTGCCGCTAAATGGTGACGAGAATTTACTATTGATTGTACGTTTGCCTTGAACTAGCGCAATATCGCCGGTAATACCGCTACTTTGTAACGCTTTAGGTGAGCCTTTAATATCAGCTAATACTAAATTGGCTTTAAATGTGTCGCCCGCTTTTTCTTGCATTAAGCTCACGGTAGTTTTTTTGCTGGTGACTTCATCTTGTCGTGTGATTAAGGTAGGCGCACTTAAGTCGATGGTCATTTTTGCGCCGCTAAATTGTCCAGAAGCCACTAGTTTTAAATTGTCGATTATGAATTCTTTGGTATCGGGTTTAGCATCAATGCCGCCTGTTGCTAGAATATTAACGTCTTTACCGCCAAGTAAGTCACCCTTAATCGCAGCATCTAAGCCTTTGACAACAAAACGTTTGGTTTTTGGATCTACTAAAAAATTACCTTTTATTTTTACACTTGCAGCAAGTTCAGGTTGGTTCGCACTTATCATGAAGTCAGTCGCTAAATCTACGGGCTCAGCCAAGGCCACATGACTTGATTTGAGATTTAATTTAGCGATACTGTAATTAGCGCCAGTGGCTTCATCTGTGTAATTGGCTGCTGAGTTAGTGACGTTAATACCATCAATATCAAATTGTATGTCTTGTGATTCTTCATCATCTTTACTGATTAAATCATCAAAATTGGTGCTGCCATCTTTATATTTAATCACGTTTGCGTGAGCGCCATCGATGTAGATGGTATCCACTATCAATTCTTTTTTGAGTAAAGGCAGTAAAGCCAGTGACACTTTAACGCTATCTACCGAGGCAAATTCAGCTATGTTTTTATGTTCGGAAAGTGAAACTTTTCCTAAATTTGCGCCAATTTTTGGCCAAAAAGACAGTTTTATGTCGCCATCTAATTTCAACGTACGGCTTTTTTTAGTCTGTACCAAATCGATAACTTTCTGCTTGTAGTCATTAGGGTTAAACGTGGCGGCAACAATAGCAAGCACAATTAACACTAGGCTTATCAAGCCGCCTAGACCATACGCTGAATACTTAAGGAGTTTTTTCATGATGGTTCTCACTGCAAAGAGTTACGAAATTTTTATCACTTTTCCAATCTAATTACAGTTTAGCCGAATAAAGTGAGGTTAGTATGATGTTGAAAATGGCTGATTATCGCCAAAACCAGTGGTTAATGGCCGCTGCACCAAATTTCCATACGATATAAAATAACAAGCTATAAAAAATAACCGTCAATACTAAACATAGCAGCGCAAAGATTGCCATTAAGCCATCGTGTTCAATCTCGCCAGTGCAGTAAAATAAAATGGCTAAGCTAGGAAACAGGTTTTTAAATGGGACAATGCCGCCTAATGGAATTGCCACTAATACCCCGACCGCCATAAAAATAAAGCCGCCAATCTTCTGACCCAAAATACCTTGCACTAAAAAACTTAGGCGCGGCTTAGTAAATCGACGAAAAAAGCTGATGATATTTAGGCATGTTTTAACTAAGGCCTGTCGCATACGTAAGCTCAACGTAACAGCACGAATCTTCTGCGGCAATACTAAAGATTGCCCACCCTTATATAGCTGTAAACCAAGTGTAATAAAAGCGGCGCTGCCAATCAATGCAAAAAAACCTAATGGAATCGGTTGTAAAAAAGGCAAAACAGCGAGCGTGGCGGTAAATGTGTAGGCTTTATTGTCTAGTTTATCCGTTGCGTCACCAAAAGCCAGAGGCTCAACCGCTACCGGCGCTGCGAATAAATTAAGCGCGGAAACTAAGTCACGATAACGATGCGCAGAATCACTCATACTTTTAAGGCCAATAATAAGCCAAAACAATTGAGCCAAAAATTATGCGATACCAAGCAAAGGCTTTAAAGTCATGCGTGGCAACAAAGCGTAATAAAAAACGGATAGCTACTAGCGCTGATAAAAATGCGGTGCCAAATCCCACTGCAAACAAGCCGGCATCATCCCAAGATAGAATTTTCCAACTTTTATACACATCTAAAAAAGTGGCTGCAAACATGATGGGAATTGCTAAGAAAAATGAAAATGCAGTTGCAGTTTTTCTATCTAAACCAAATAGCATGCCACCCAAAATAGTTGCGCCAGCACGCGAAACGCCAGGAAACAAGGCTAGCGACTGTGCCATGCCGACCTTAAAAGCCTGCAAAGGCGTCATGTCATCTATATTTTTGGTTGGGCTTTTTAGTGGTAATTGCTCAATGCATAAAATAGCAAAACCCCCTATTATTAAGGCAATTGCCACAGTAATGGGTGAAAATAAATAGTGTTTAATGGCGCTATGAAATGCTAAGCCAAGAATTGCGGCAGGTAAAAATGCGATGAATAAATTAAGTACAAAACGCTGTGCTGTATTTTGATTGGTGATGTGTAAGGTGGTATCTATAAGTTTTAGGCGAAATTCCCAGCACACCGCTAAAATAGCCGCTAGCTGAATGACAATCTCAAAAACATCGCGTTTGTCCTTACTTAAAAAATTAAGCAAATCACCTGCGATAATTAAATGGCCAGTGCTGCTGATAGGTAAAAATTCAGTAGCACCTTCAATAATACCCATTAGTATCGTTTTGATTATTAGTATGATGTCCATAGCAGTATCTTAGCAGGTTTGGCTTTTATCTCAGCCGTGATTTCTTGTGAGAAAATAAAGTAAAAGGGCGGTTGGTCGGCTTTTTAAAAGTGATAAATTAGCCAATGTTTAATTCACTTAAGCATACCAAAAACTGCACCTAGAAAGCTACTAGAGTCAGTCGTGAGTTCACCGTTAGGTGTCATTCTATCAATCACGCTAGGTAAATGCTGTGCAATCTGACTACTTAATACATCTGGTACAAGCCCAAATTTAGCGGCCATTTCAGCAATTGCGCCATTGCCTAACACGTTAGAGATCTGGCCTGCTGTAATTGGCAGGTTTTCACCTTTACCAACCCATGAAGCAGCTTGTTCTGCTAGGCCGCCTGCTTTGAGTTTTTCTAAAACACCGTTCATTCCACCATACTGATTAAACATTTCCATCGCAACTTGGGCCATAGCAGTTTGTTCGCCACCTAATTTCCCTAAAACTGTACCTGCTAAGCTATCAAATAAGCCCATGAATTATCCTTGAATACACTGACATTGAATACACTGACATTAAATTCGTCTAATCACTAGCGTCACTTAAAATCGTTCGTCCTTGCGTAGGTAGCGCCACTGTCCGACTGGTAATTTACCCAAGTTTACGCTTCCGATACGCACGCGCTTTAAACCCACTACATGTAAGCCTACCATTTCACACATACGGCGAATTTGACGCTTTTTACCTTCACGCAAAACAAAGCGTAATTGGTCTTCATTTTGCCAGCTTACTTTGGCAGGTTTAAGTTTTTCGCCATCTAAACTCAAGCCAAAATTAAGTCGCTTCATATCTGCATCGCTTAATTCGCCTTCAACGCGTACTAGGTATTCTTTTTCTACAGTCGAATCTTCACCGATTAAATGGCGCGCCACGCGTCCATCCTGAGTGAGTACCAGCATACCTGTAGAGTCAATATCTAAGCGGCCAGCAGGCGCAAGGCCATGCAAATATCTGCGCTGAAACTCTTTAGCATGATGCGCATTTAAGTTAGGGTCATCTAGCCATTCGTTATCCGGATGCACCAACACAATCGCCGGCTCGTAATCATCTTCAGCTTGGCCGCTGACATAACCCACGGGTTTATGCAAAATAATCGTCACAGATTCAGCCTGAACCTCATGTGCGTAGCTACTGATAATAATTTCAGCATCTGGATTAATGCGTGAGCCTAGCGTATCAATAATCACGCCATCCACCATTACCCAACCATTCACAATCCATTCATCAGCCTCACGACGTGAGCAAATGCCAAGCTCTGCCATGCGTTTTGATAAACGTGGCAAGTCTACATTTTCACTGGTAGATTTATAAGCCGCGCGCGCCGCCGGGCCATAGCTAACTGCAGTGGCATCATAACCATCGCGTACTTTGCCACCACGGCGAGGCGCTTGGCGGTATTGCGGCTCGTCTTTACTCGCTTTTGGTGAAGTGCGCGTATCAACCCCGGCCGGCCTAGCTTGTCTTTCTGCCGGACGCTCGCCAGAACGATCTGGATACCAAGGTTTGTCTTTTTTATGATCAGCCGGTCTGCCATCTGCAGAATCGCCATAAACATTATCTGACGATTCGTCACGCAATTTACCATCGTAACGGTGATTACGCTGCCCAGTTTTATTAGCCGGTGACTCAGTTGCATTAGAAGAGCGCTCATTATTTGCCGCTTGCGATTCATCTTGAGCAGGCATTGTTGCTTTTGACGGTGCAACAGTGCGGTCACGCTTTGCAGCATCGGTGCGGCGCACAGGCGCTTTAGTCGCCTTAATCTGCGTTTCTTCAGGTTTTTTGTTTAGTTTAATTGTGGTCAAAATAGTTTGTATTCGTGTGGTTTGTGAGATATTTTACCAAAAAATCAGACATGCCCCTATTGATAAAATTTTAGAGTTCAGGAATTCCACATTTTTTTAAATATTCATAAGTTTCAGCATAAAACGTAGGCGTCCGAGTTGCATCTTGATTGTCACCTAGAGGTACGTATATCAACATCCCTTGCCGAGCTCTGGTGAGTAGAACGCGGTATGAATTTTCTAAATAACGTTGCTGAGATTCATTATGCACGCGCATCCATTTACTACCTTTGAAGCTCCAATGTTCAAACGCATTATTCTTATAGCGATAATCTGCATCCCAAGCTATTAAGCACCAGTCTAACTCTAACCCCTGCACTAAAAATTCTGTTCCCGCATCTTCGAGAAAGTGGCAAGAACGCACATCATCTTGTGAATTTAAAAACCAATGGGTTGCATCTATTTCATTGCTGACAAACACACCTTCTGCTTTCAATCTTTTTGCGCCTGACGATGCAATCAAACCACAACTTTCCAAGCCCCTTCTTTGCGCTTTAATCCATTCTTTAGCTTTAAATAAATCACGCGTAACAAATATTGGGTAATCGGCTCTAATTTGTTGATAAATTGTATGCGCTTCATTTATTTGGTTATGAATAAGATAGTGTACAAAATGAGATAACTTGTCTGCACGAAACGAGCGCATTGATGTGGCCAAGTGCAAACTTTCCTCACTATAGGAATTTGTTTCTTTCAATAGACTTAACGCTACATTTTGGCCAGCATACTCTTTTTGCTTAAGCTTATCTGAATAATAAATATGCCAATTGGAGTAATTTCTCTCTAGCGCCGAGAACCAGCCATTTAAGCCAGCTTCTCCATCATTAATTTCTTGGCCACCACCAATTAGGGCGATTACAACACACCATTCATGGTGTCTATCCATGACGCCGACTAAAAACTCTGGTTCCGACTGGTTAAACTCTGCTTGGTCACGTTTTTGTCGCATAAATTTAGACGTTTTTTCAACGTCCCAAGCGCGTTGTGCCTCATCAAAAATAACTACCTTTTCTATTGGCGCCCGCTCGCCATCTCTTAAATATTCGTCCCTAAAATGATGAGTATTTTGTATGAAGCTATCAGTCTCCCTTCTCGCATCCGCAATGGATTTATCCGCATTTCTTGATTTGTTATCTTTCGCTAAAGCCTCACGAAGCACGTCTACCAGCGGGGCCATTTCCGGAAAGACACACTGCGTGTTCTTCATCTTTGACATTGTTATGCATAGTGGCGACATTTAAGCCAACCAAAGTTTCCCCCGCCCCAGGAACTCCTGTGACGAAACAAATCGATTTTTGCTTTTGAATACGAGATTGATGAATAATGTCATTAATGCGGCCAACGGTTTCAGCTAAATTCATCGCATTAGCGTCTGAACGTGAGATATCGTTAACATCATGTTTCGCATACAAAGCTTGAGCGGCCTCGATAATCGTTGGCGTTGGTTTGTAGCGCCCATTAATCCAAGTGGTTGCATCAATGGCAATTGTTGATTTGTCTGTTTCTAATATTTGACTGAGTATCTTAGTTAAATTGTTTGCATTGGTTTTTATTGGAGGGAATACTCCAGTAGCTTGTTTTTTGTAATCCAAGACTTCATCTGGGGCATTTGTTGCCACTAAAATTGGAGCTATTAGTTGATTATGGCTAGTCTCATGAAAGCAACTTAAATCCATTGCATAACCTTCTACTTGCCTTAAATCATGTGTTTTATATTCTTTTTCACCAACTTTAAATTCCAATACAAAGATTATGCCATTAGCGACGTAAACTACGTCGGCGCGTTTCCCCATCCTAGGAATTAACATTTCAAAAAACACATAACCTGTTTGAAGTATTTGCAGTGTTTCTCTCAGGATTTCAATTTGTGTTCCCCATGCATTGGTCTGTAAATGCACTAAATCTTGAGCGTGTTGACTTGTAATTATTCCAATAATTTCATCTGACGATGTCAGGAGGAAGTCTTCGAAGCTTGCTGCGTAATACGCCCGTTTAGACAAGCTGGTTCTCGCTAAAATTTTACAGCTCGGCGGGCTCTACATTTAGTGCAAGAGCAAGTCTTTCTAAATTGATTAAACTTACATTCCGCAAGCCGCGTTCAATGTCACTGATGTAGGTTCTATCTAGCTCAGCAATTAAACCTAACTGCTCTTGGCTGAAACATTTTTGTAAGCGTAGTGATTTAAGGCGAATGCCAAACGCTTTTAAAAAAGGATTATTCATGACAGCCATTCAATAAATTAATTGTCATGAGTGTGATGGATATGTGACGTTTAGATCTACGGACTATAAGTCATAATTTTCATGTATTATCTTAAAACATGTTGAAATTATTTCTTGGATAAGTACAGTGAATTTAACTGCAACATTCGTTACATCATGAGTGAGCAACCAAACTGCTGTCCTCACTGCCAATGGCGTTTAGATATTATTGAAACTGTTATGATTGAAAATGAAAAGATTCAGGTTAATTACTGCGATAAATGTAATGTTGAAGTTTTAATGGTTGAGTAAGATACTAGGCTGCTGATAGTATTTTTGTAGTAAATGCCATCAATACGTAATAGTTATATGGCAAATATCTAAAATGTAAAAAGCCAGCTTGCGCTGGCTTTTTAGTGATCGTCAATCCGTGCTAGGTTCCGACTAGACGCAGTAAGGTGGGAAGGGTTTAAACCTTCTGATAAACCTCACTGCCTTTTTTTACAAACTCGATTGATTTCTCCTGCATGCCTTTTTTAAGGGCTTCTTCATCGGAAATATTCAATGTAGCTGCGTAGTCGCGTACATCTTGGGTAATTTTCATTGAGCAGAAATGTGGGCCGCACATTGAGCAAAAGTGCGCTTGTTTTGCGCCATCTTGCGGTAATGTTTCGTCATGAAATTCTTTGGCTTTTTCAGGATCTAGGCCTAGATTAAATTGGTCATCCCAACGGAATTCAAAGCGCGCTTTTGATAAAGCATTGTCGCGAATTTGTGCGCCCGGGTGGCCTTTTGCTAAGTCGGCAGCATGTGCGGCAATTTTGTAGGTAATAATTCCCACGCGCACGTCTTCTTTATCCGGCAAGCCTAAATGCTCTTTTGGCGTGACGTAACATAACATTGCACAGCCGTACCAGCCTATCATGGCGGCGCCAATGCCAGAGGTGATGTGGTCATAACCCGGCGCAATGTCTGTGGTTAATGGGCCTAATGTGTAAAAAGGCGCTTCACCGCAATGTTCAAGTTGCAGTTCCATGTTTTCTTTAATTAAATGCATAGGCACGTGGCCCGGGCCTTCAATCATACATTGCACATCATGCTTCCAAGCAATTTGTGTAAGCTCGCCTAATGTTTTCAATTCGGCAAATTGTGCTTCATCGTTGGCGTCATAAATTGAACCTGGGCGCAAACCATCACCTAAGCTAAAGGCAACGTCGTAGGTTTTCATGATTTCGCAAATGTCTTCAAAATGCTCATACAAGAATGATTCTTTATGGTGCGCTAAACACCATTTTGCCATAATAGAACCGCCGCGCGACACAATACCAGTCATGCGTTTTGCTGTCATTGGAATGTAAGCTAAGCGCACGCCAGCATGAATCGTGAAGTAGTCCACGCCTTGCTCGGCTTGCTCAATTAAAGTATCACGGAAGATTTCCCAAGTTAAATCTTCTGCCTTACCGTTTACTTTTTCTAATGCTTGGTAAATAGGCACAGTACCAATTGGCACGGGTGAGTTACGGATAATCCACTCACGTGTTTCGTGAATATTTTTACCGGTTGATAAATCCATCACTGTATCGCCACCCCAACGCGTGCCCCAAACCATTTTTTCAACTTCTTCAGAAATAGAAGAACCCAAGGCTGAGTTACCGATGTTGGCGTTAATTTTTACCAAAAAGTTACGGCCGATAATCATAGGCTCGATTTCTGGGTGATTAATATTCACAGGAATAATGGCGCGGCCTAAAGCAACTTCGCTACGGACAAATTCTGGTGTGATAACTTTAGGAATATTCGCGCCAAAGTCATGGCCTTTATGCTGTGTTTGCAACAACTCGCTCATGTTTTCGCGGCGCTGATTTTCGCGGATAGCAATGTATTCCATCTCAGGCGTAATAATGCCTTTACGTGCATAATGCATTTGGCTTACGTTCATGCCTTTTTTAGCGCGGCGCGGTAGGCGTGATAAATTAAAGCGCATTTCTGCAAGTTCTGGGTCAGTTTTGCGCTCGATACCAAATGCTGAACTTGGGCCATCTAATTGCTCGGTATCGTTACGTTCCTCAATCCATTTTGTACGTAAGGCTGGCAAGCCATTGCGAATATCAATTTTTATCGCAGGGTCAGTATATGGGCCGCTGGTGTCATACACCATCACAGGTGGATTTTTTTCAGCGCCAAACATTGATGGAGTATCGCTTAAGCTAATTTCACGAAACGGTACTTGAATATCGGCGCGCGAACCTTGAATGTAAACCTTGCGTGAATTGGCAAAGTTAACGGTGGTGGCTGGGTCAATTTCAGCGGTTTCACTCACGAATTTGGTGAGTTTTTTTTGAAGATTCTTATCCGTGGCGTTCATATTACGTTCCTATAATTTGATTAAACATAGGAAGCTAATACAGACGCTTTCCTACGGCGGCATTACCCGCATCAGGTTCAAAGGGTGATTCTCACAACAACTTAGAAAATAGGCTAAATTGTAGACCCCTAGCAATAGCAGAAATATACGCTAAAGCGACTATAAAACCAAGCACTTAGCACTAGTTAATGTCGGACTTACTATAAGGACATTTACATGCTAAATGCTACGGCAACACTTTTGAAGTTTAGTTTAGCAGTTAGCTTGAATTTATTTAACTTTAATTAACTGTAGACTGCTTACTTAGTGATGTTGTCATCACGACTAAACTATCTCGTAAAAATTTATCAATCACCCGCATATAATAAAGAGCGTTCGGTGATATAATCCATGAAAAACTAAAAGTCCACTCTAGTTGGCAGGCTTGGGTCTAGTGTTCTTCTTGCGCCCTCAGCACCACATACAGGCAATCCTTTGGCATCTAGCAAGCCAATCTGGACTAAGACACATGCCTGATCCCAATAGATGTGTTCGTGTGTTATTTTTTCATCTTTAAAGCCAACAATCACTACGAACCCAACCTCAACCCATTTTAGTGTCCGAAAATACTTGACCATTACACAGGTAGCATCGAATCAATCAATGTCGTATGAGTAAAGCTGATTATTAGTTCTTCAACAATTTGACTTTCACCTACGGTTAAAGATACTCGGTGCATGTTTACATCTGGCAAAAAAAACTTTCCTACGAGATGATTTGAATAAAAACTTCTAACCCCTGCATGTTCGTATCCACCGACCATTGTAGGCGCATTATGTAAATGAGGATTGCTAGTCATTGTTGACATTATTGTTTCTAGGGTCAGCCCTATGTTCTGCGCCTATATGGCTTGTTGATTTGGTGATTGCATATATTAAGTCTCCATGTAGTGTGGGGTTGGATATCCACAGAGAAAAAATTAATTAAAGCATAAATTAACCGAGATTGTCTATTAGTGATTACCTAGTAAGATTACGACCAAACGAAAGCAGCTCAATTTAGTGGGTTGTAATGGCATTGATTATATAATACTGTTTATTATCAATTGATTATATTTAAATTTGAAATGTCATGCAAACCTACGAAGTACTCGATTTGAAGTACATCAGCAAAGAAGTCGCTGCTTAAGGCGATGATGACTGCGCTACTAGGTCACATTACACATCATTGCGAAATACTGGAAACTGGGAATGATTCTTACCGTTTTAAGCATCGAAAAAGCCGTGTTCAATCAAGCTTTTAAAGTGGAGAAAATTGGACGCCGATGAGTGGAAAGTTTTGGGCGAAGATTGACATGTGCGTGGCATCCTTTCAGTAATAAAATTAACTATTGATATACTTCAAACACAGTTTTTTTTATTTTTTTTTGCTAAAATAAGGTAAGTAGAAAAAATCTTAAAATAAGTAACTTAACAGTTGAATTGGTCAATTTATGGCATTGATGATTTATGTGCTTTACTACGTAGTTGCAACCACTGCGATTTTCTTTCATTTCACCGGGCATTTAGAGCGCTGGGGCATGGAGTGGGTTATTTTAGTGTTGGCAGTGAGCGTATTTCCGGTGGTGTTGTATTTGTAGCGCATAACGAATACATTGATTATTTTGTGTTAGTCGCCCCTTTTGGGGCTATTGCATATTAATTAACTTCAACTCTGCCATGCTTTATAGTCACGGTGAACTTCACCCAAAGCATTACAGGCTGCGCATCTATCATTCTCCTCTCGACTTCTGAGTCTAAACACGATGCCTTTAATCAAATAGCAATCTGGAAGTTTTAAATGAAGCGATTTATCTACAGAGCCAAAGTCAGTGGCACCAGTATCAATACTTCTGCACCGGCACTACTGTGGCTTTGCGCTATTTATATTGTGTTGGTAGACAATACGTATTTTTGGAATGCACTGCTAAAGTTAGTTGATATCTCGACTTGGAATGGTATTTCATTTGGCCTGGGCGTATTTGCCATTTTAACTTGCATTTTTAGCGTCATTTTCCATGCATTCAGCGCTAGACTTATATTAAAACCAACGCTCATTTTTTTACTCATCCTCGCTGCGGTAGTTGGCTATTTTCAGACCAAGTATGGTGTTATTGTTGACAAGAGCATGATTCAGAATGTGGTTGAAACTGATTATAAAGAATCTTCAGAGCTAATTAGTTTTTCATTAATAGCGCATATTGCACTATTTGGTCTATTGCCTGCGCTAGTTGTTGGGCTGGTTAAGGTTCGATATTGGCCATTTGTTAAAGAGTCCTTAATTCGAGTGCTGTCGCTGTTCGGCGCAGCTTGTATTGCAGCTTTTTTGATCTGGGCAAATTACAAAAATTTCGTCTTGATTGGACGTGAACATAGAGAGTTGCGCTTGTTCGTTAACCCAACAGCACCTTTGTACGAAGCATATAAATTTACCAAGAACAAATATTTTAAATCGGTAGAAGGCCCCATTCAGACTATTGGGCTAGACGCGCATCAAAGCCCGCAATATTTGCAAGCGAGCAAGGCTGATGGTAAGAAAACCATCGTGGTGTTGGTTGTTGGCGAAACGGCTAGAGCTAAAGATTTTTCATTAAATGGCTATGCGCGCGAAACTAACCCGGAGTTGAGCAAAGATAACGTTGTTAGTTTTAACAACACCTATTCATGCGGAACCTCTACCGCGGAATCCGTGCCTTGTATTTTTTCGCATTTTGACCGCAAAGATTACTCATCCAGCGATGCTGGCAACTATGAGAATTTGCTGGATGTATTGTCACGCTCTGGGGTGCATGTGCAATGGCGGGATAACAATTCTGGCTGCAAGGGCGTTTGTGCTAGGGTAAGTTATGAAGATGTTTCGAACTTGTCTGTCACCGCGTTATGTAACGCTTCTGAGTGTTTTGATGAAATATTGCTACATCAATTGCAAGATCGGATTAAGCAAAATAATCAGGATGTTTTTTTGGTGCTGCACCAGAAGGGTAGTCATGGCCCTGCGTATTTTAAGCGCTATCCAGAGGCATTTCGCAGATTTACTCCAGAATGTACAGACAGTGCACCGCAGAATTGCCAGAAAGAAACGCTACTTAATGCGTATGACAACTCTATTTTATATACGGATCACTTCCTGCACCAAACTATCACGTTTCTAAAAAGCATTTCTGAACAGTATAATACCGTGATGTTGTATGTTTCCGACCATGGAGAGTCTTTAGGAGAAAATGGCCTCTATCTGCATGGTCTGCCTTATGCGCTTTCACCAGATGAGCAGCGACATATTCCGATGATCGCCTGGATTTCAAACGAATACTCTGCAAGCTTTGGGTTGGATCAGCAATGTCTAAAAAAACAGATTGACCAGCCATATTCGCATGACATTATTTTTCATTCGATATTGGGCTTGTTTGGTGTAGAGACCAATCAGTATAAGAAAGATCATGACATCTTTCTACAATGTCTCGTTGCGCGCAAATCTTAAGTGATTTAGCTTGGACAAACCGTATTTATGAACAACACTGCCGAAGATGCCGTATAACTTGTTGCCGATGGAGAGTTTGCATTAGGTAGTTTTGGTACTCAGCAAGGCATATTTTAATCATAGTTTTTGCATCCTGATTTTCCGCAGTGCGCTGGAAAAAATGTAGCTTATTAATTCTGAGCATCAGGTTTAGGGGTATATGGATGGAACGTTGGGTTTTATTTGCTTTTATTTCCATGTGCTTTGCAGGCTTCACTTCAGTGGTCGCTAAACAAGGGCTGGCCGGCATTTCAGCTGAATTAGGACTAACGGTACGCACCATTTTTGTCTGCGTATTCGTACTTATTTTTGCAGCATTAGCAGTAGACCCTGTTGAAATAAAATCACTGCAAAGAGTGAATTATGTTTGGCTAGGCCTCTCGGCCATTACGACAGCGGGCTCGTGGATTTTTTACTATAAAGCCCTAAAGATAGGCGATGTAGCCACGGTTGCGCTCATCGATAAAGGCAGCGTGGTCATTGCTATCATCTTGGCGTGGGTGCTACTCAAAGAAGTGATCTCACTGCGTATGGTATTTGGTGCGGCATTTATTGTGCTGGGTTTAATTATCATCGCTAAAAAGTAATGCACGTTAGATACTATGCTAATTAAGAGCGTAGTTAACGTTAATAAAAATTGCGACAGTCGTATCGAAAGACAGAAGCGCCTATAGATGATTTACAATCAGCGGCGGGAAATAGCAAGCCATGCTGAGTTGACAAGAAATACCTGAGTTAAAGTATACTTTGCTGATATACATAGTCCATGGCAACATGAGGCTAATGAAAATAAGAATGGACTGCCTCGGCAGTACCTGCCCAAAATTGAGGACCTAAGTGTCTCTACGCAGGAAGATTTAGATGCGATTACGTGGAAAATTAACACTAGAGCACGGAAATCGTTAGGGTTCAAATGCACGGCTAAGTTGTTTAGGCCAGATGTATTTGATTTTAGGCAGCACCATGCTGTAATTTTTGCACTTCAACATTGAAACCGCCAAGTTAAAATAAATATGAAAATATTAGCCATCACCAATCAAAAAGGCGGCGTAGGTAAAACAACTACCTGCGTAAACTTAGCCGCTAGCATGGCTAGCTTAGGTAAAAAAGTCTTACTCATCGATCTTGATCCGCAAGGCAATGCCAGTACGGGTAGCGGTATCGATAAAGCACATCTCAAACATAGCGTTTACCATGTGTTGATTGGTGAGAAAACGTTGAGCGAAGTGATTATGACCAGCGAAAAAGGCGGTTTTGATATTGCACCGGCAAATCGTGAGTTAGCAGGTGCAGAGGTTGATCTGGTGAACGAGCTTGCGCGGGAAACGCGCCTAAAAGCGGCGATTGCTAAATTAGTGAATGTAAAGGGTGTTGCGGCTTATGATTTGGTTTTGCTGGATTGCCCCCCCGCACTCAATTTGGTTACGGTGAATGCGTTAACGGCGGCCAATGCGGTGATGATACCAATGCAGTGTGAGTATTACGCCTTAGAAGGCTTGTCTGATTTGGTAAATACCATTAAAAAAGTGCGGGCACGCTTGAATCCAACCCTGGAGATTGAGGGCTTGCTACGCACCTTGTTTGATAATCGTAATATGTTGGCAAATCAAGTATCGGCACAGTTAATTAGTCATTTTGGCGATAAGGTTTATAAAACAATTATCCCACGCAATATCCGTCTAGCCGAGGCTCCTAGTTATGGTGTGCCAGTGCTTAATTATGACAAGGCATCAAAAGGTGCGCAGGCTTATATGGATTTAGCGCATGAGATTAACGATAAAGAGAATATGGGCAAAGAGAAAAAAAATGGTTAAATTAAAAGGCTTAAATAGAGGTTTAGGTCGCGGGCTAGATGCGCTGTTAGCTGGTGACACCGGCAGCGTTGGTGAGGCTGACTCTTTGTTGATGCTCAAAATCGAGCAATTACGCCCAGGTAAATATCAGCCACGCAGCTATATGGATAATGCCGCACTCCAAACCTTAGCGGATTCAATTAAAGCGCAAGGCATTATGCAGCCCATATTGGTGCGCGCGTTGAACGATGGCTTATCTGATGGACAGTTTTATGAAATCATTGCGGGTGAACGGCGTTGGCGCGCCAGCAAAATGGCTGGCTTGGACGCCGTGCCAGTGTTGGTGCGCGAAATAGAAGATGAAGCGGCGCTGGCGATGGCGTTGATTGAGAATATTCAACGCGAAAATTTAAACCCCTTAGAAGAAGCGCAAGGTATTAAGCGCTTGATAGATGAATTTGGTATGACGCACGAAAAAGCAGCGATTGCGGTGGGCCGTTCGCGCGTTGCTGTTTCTAACTTATTACGTTTGTTGAATTTATGTGCACCCGTGCAAGAGATGTTAATGCACGGAAAAATTGATATGGGCCATGCACGTGCGCTAATTGGGCTTAGTGGCGCGCAGCAAGTGATGCTTGCTGAAGAAATTATACAAAATAATTATTCCGTGCGCGAAGCTGAAAATTTGGTTAAAAAGTACAATGCACAAGTTGGCGATCTATCGGAAGATTCAGCACAAAACATCGAGCAAAAAGCCCCACATAAAACTCACGTTAATCCTGATGTATTAAGGCTACAAGAAGCTTTAAGCGATAAATTAGGGGCTGTGGTAAATATTAAAGCCAGTGAAAATGGCGCGGGTTTGGTTAAAATTAGCTATGCCAACTTAGACCAGTTAGATGAAATTATTGCTAGAATATCACGATAATTCTGCACTAATTCTGCACTAATTCTGCACTAATTCCAATGTAATTACACTGTTATATAACGGTAATTATAGAAAATAATGCGCTAAGTGTTTCATTTTGCTTAAACTTAGTCCTTGACTAAAAAGTGGTAATAATTCAAAATCGCGGACTTTACTGCATCAAGCATGTAAAAAAGACGCTAAATAATAAAAATAAGCGCTAAAAATTCCGTGATAGCAGCGCTTTTAAATTAACAGGGTTTAATACATTGTCAGCATCCATCACCGCAGATGTATTTAGCAAAATGCTTAAAATTCAGCTAATAGCCACTGTGACAATTGCAGTTGCAGCCTTGTTTGTTTCAGGTATACATGCAGGTGTATCAGCAATGCTAGGTGGTGCCGCTGTCTTGTTGGGTGCATCTGTTGCGGCAATCATCGCAAAACGTGGTGCGAATAATGAAGATCCAGCAGCAATTTTGCTGAATTTGTTAAAAGCAGAAGCTATTAAAATTTTTATGATTATCATTTTGTTAGTCATAGTATTCAAAGTCTATAAGCAGTTAGTGCCGTTTGCGCTAATTGCTGGTTTAGCCGCTGCAGCGCTGTTCTCTGGCGCGGCATTGAGTAAGTTAAAAGTGTGATTATAAATTCTTGTCAATTAAGCGACGTAAAGTCGAACTTTAGTTAGAGTAAATATTAGATTATGGCTACAGAAAACGCAGAACACGCACTCACCCCGTCAAGCTACATTACGCACCATTTGAGCTTTAACACCAAGCCTATTGGTGAAGGCAGCTTTTGGGTGCTCAATTACGATAGCTTCGTCATGTCAGTATTGCTCGGCGTGGTCGTGATGGGCTTAATTTGGTGGGTAGCCCGCAGCGCAACAAGTGGCGTACCCAGTAAAGGACAGGCCTTTGTTGAGTTGATATTCAGTTTTGTGGATGAGCAGGTCAAAAATATTTTTCATGGTGATCGTCATAGCTTTATTGCACCGACAGCATTAACGGTATTTCTATGGGTATTGGCCATGAACGCTATGGACTTTTTACCAGTAGATGTGATGCATCACTTTGTTTACGCGCCACTAGGTTTAGAAACCTGGCGTAGTGTGCCTACTTCCGACATCAACACCACGTTCGCGCTAGCGTTAGCGGTATGGATCTTAATGATTTACTTTTCAATTAAAGTGAAAGGTCTGTGCGGTTGGGTGCATGAATTGTTTTATGCGCCATTTGGCGGTGCAAAATTTTTCAAGCCAAAAAGTGCGATAGGTTATGTTGGTTTATTGTTAAGCCCATTATTATTTGTTGCTAACTTTGCGTTCAACATCATTGAATATGTTTCTAAGCCACTTTCTCACTCATTGCGACTATTCGGCAATATGTATGCAGGTGAGGTTATTTTCTTGCTTATCGGTTTATGGGCAGCAACGGGCGCTACAGGTACAATCTTTGGTGCGATTCTAGGTGCTGGCTGGTCAATCTTCCACATTTTGATTGTCGCATTGCAAGCGTTTATCTTTATGATGTTAACGGTTGTTTATTTGGCCATGGCGCACGAGTCACATTAGTTCTAGCAGTTTATTTCAGCAGTTTTGTTTTTGTGGTTTGAGGTAGTTTTTTAATTTTTTAAAGGGTAATAAAATGGATAACTTACAACTTTTTGCAATGATTCAAGCTTACACAGGCGTTGGTATTGGCTTAATTATTGGTCTAGGCGCTGCTGGTGCTTGTATCGGTATTGGTATTATGTGTGCAAGTTTCTTAGAAGGTGCTGCACGCCAACCAGAAATGATTCCACAACTGCAAGGTAAAGTGTTCTTGCTATTGGGTCTTATCGATGCTTCTTTCATTATTGGTGTTGGTCTAGCAATGATGTTTGCATTTGCTAACCCATTATTAAGCGCTGTTACTGTAGTTGCTAAATAATTAAGTCTTTGTCTGAGCTCAATTAAACTTTAGATGAAGTGTTTGGCTTTAAGCAAGTTTTTAGCTTTAAGTTAAAGTGCCAAAAAAAGTTTTTGAGCCCGATTTAACGACTTAAGATTTTTATGACTTACTAACAATGGATCGAAAATGAACATTAATTTTACACTTATCGCACAAGCAATCGCATTTGCTGTGTTGATTTGGTTCACAGTGAAATTCGTTTGGCCACCGCTGTTATCAGCGATTGAAAAACGCCAAAAGGAAATCGCTGATGGTTTAGCTGCAGCACAAGAAGGCAGAAGTGCTTTGGAAGTTGCCGCTAAAAAATCAGAAGTAACTTTGAACGAAGCCAAGCAAAAAGCGAGCGAAATTATTGGCCAAGCTGAAAAACGTGGTTCACAAATCGTTGAAGAGGCTAAAGGCACTGCTAAAACTGAAGGTGATCGAATTTTAGCGGGTGCTAAAGCTGAAATTGACCAAGAAGTGAACCGTGCAAAAGAAGGTTTACGTTCGCAAGTTTCAGCGTTGGCAATTGCCGGTGCTGAAAAAATATTGCGTAAAGAAATTGACGCAAATGCACACAGCGAAATGTTATCTAAACTCGCTGCAGAACTTTAAGGATAAGACATGGCTGAAATATCAACCATCGCAAGGCCTTACGCTGTAGCTGCTTTCAACCTTGGCAAAGAGCAAAATGCACTTGCCAAGTGGTCTGAAATGTTAGGCTTTGCAGCTGCCGTTGCAAGTGACGCGCAGATGCAAGCCTATATTCAAGACCCAAAAGTAGTGAGCAGTGAATTGCAAAGCACTTTTTTAAAAGTGTGTGGCGATAAGCTTAATGAACACGGACAAAATCTGATTAAAGTGTTGGTTGAATATAACCGCATGGACATCTTGCAAGCCATTACCTCTGCTTTTGAAGAATTAAAAGCGCAGGATGAGGGTGTGCTTGATGCTCAAATCGTTGTTGCGGCTAAGCCTAGCGCTGCAGAAGTTGCAGATTTGGTTAAACGCTTAGAAGTTAAGTTTGGTAAAAAGATTGAAGCCATTGTTTCTGTAGATCCAGAGCTTATTGGTGGCATTAAAATTATTGTTGGCGATACCGTGATTGACGCGTCCGTCAAAGGTCAGTTACAGAGTTTAGCGTACACGCTTTCGGCATAAGGCCATTCGCCTTAAGTCAATGACTTAACTTAGGCAAAGAAAATTAGGAGCAACAATGCAGTTATCTACATCAGAAATCAGTGAACTGATTAAAAGCAGATTAGAGAATTTTTCTACCTCAGCTGAAGCGCGTACTCAAGGTACAGTAATTTCAGTGACTGACGGTATTGTACGTATTCACGGTCTTTCAAACGTGATGGCGGGCGAGATGATCGAATTTCCAGGCAACACATTCGGATTAGCGCTCAACTTAGAGCGTGATTCAGTGGGTGCTGTGGTTTTAGGTGATTACGAGCATATTACTGAAGGCGACATTTGTAAATGTACAGGTCGTATTTTAGAAGTGCCAGTAGGTCCAGAGCTAATCGGTCGTGTTGTGAATGCATTAGGTCAGCCAATTGATGGCAAGGGCCCTATCAATGCAAAAATGACAGACAAAATTGAAAAAGTTGCACCAGGTGTTATTGCACGTAAATCAGTTTCACAACCAGTGCAAACTGGTTTGAAATCAGTGGACTCTATGGTGCCAGTTGGTCGTGGTCAACGTGAGTTGATTATTGGTGACCGTCAAACAGGTAAAACTGCAGTTGCGATTGATGCCATCATCAATCAAAAAGGTCAAAACATGACCTGTATCTACGTTGCGATTGGCCAAAAAGCTTCTACAGTAGCTAACGTGGTACGTAAATTAGAAGAAAACGGCGCGATGGCTTACACCATTGTTGTTGCTGCTACGGCTTCTGATTCAGCTGCATTACAATTCTTAGCCCCATATTCTGGATGTACCATGGGCGAATACTTCCGTGATCGCGGTGAAGATGCATTAATCGTTTATGATGATTTGACTAAACAAGCGATTGCTTATCGTCAAATTTCATTGCTATTACGCCGTCCACCAGGCCGTGAAGCTTATCCAGGTGATGTGTTCTACATTCACTCACGTTTGTTAGAGCGTGCTGCTCGCGTGAATGAAGATTATGTAGAAAAATTCACTAACGGTGCGGTTAAAGGTAAAACTGGTTCATTAACAGCATTGCCTGTGATTGAAACTGCAGCTGGTGACGTTTCTGCGTTCGTTCCAACTAACGTGATTTCAATTACTGATGGTCAAATCTTCTTAGAAACTGACTTGTTCAATGCTGGTATTCGTCCTGCGATTAATGCTGGTATTTCAGTATCTCGCGTGGGTGGTGCTGCACAAACTAAAGTGATTAAAAAATTGGGCGGCGGCGTACGTTTAGCCTTAGCGCAATACCGTGAATTAGCGGCTTTTGCACAGTTTGCTTCTGATCTAGATGAAGCAACCCGTAAACAATTAGACCGCGGTCGTATGTTTACTGAGTTGATGAAACAAGCGCAATACGCACCATTAAGCGTTTCTGACATGGCAATTTCTTTGTTAGCAGCGAATAAAGGCTACTTTGACGATGTTCCAACTAATAAAGTATTAGCTTTTGAAAGCGCGTTACACGGCTTCATGGGTTCTAAATACAAAGCATTGATGGATGGCATTGAAAAAACTAAAGACTTGGCTGGCGATAACGAAAAAGCGGTTGAAGCAGCAATTCAAGACTTTAAAGCAACCAACGCTTACTAACCTCCACTATTTAGGATAATAAAATGGCTGGAAGTAAAGAGATTAGAACCAAGATCAAAAGTGTAGAAAATACACGCAAGATCACTAAAGCGATGGAAATGGTCGCCGCTTCTAAAATGCGTAAAGCGCAAGATAGAATGCGTGCATCACGTCCATACGCTGAGAAAATCCGTAACGTTGCTGCGCATCTTTCACTTGCTCAGGTTGAGTACAAACATCCGTATTTAGTTAAACGTGATGTTGTGAAAAATGTTGGTTTGATTGTGGTGAGTTCAGATAAAGGTCTATGTGGCGGTTTAAATACCAATATGTTGCGTTTATCTGTTAACCAAATGAAAACTTGGGAATCTGAAGGTAAATCGATTTCTGTTAGTGCAATTGGTAATAAAGGCTTTAGCTTTATGAGCCGTGTTGGTGCGAATATTAAATCGCACATTACCGGTTTAGGTGATATTCCGCACATGGAAAATCTCATTGGTACGATTAAGGTGATGTTAGATGCCTATGAAGCTGGCGAAATTGACCAACTTTATATTTGTTATACTAAATTCATCAATACCATGAAGCAAGAACCGGTTATGCAGCAATTGTTACCACTGACAAGCGAGCACTTGGGTATACGGCCTGTGCATGAGAAGGCAGAGCCTTTGTCGACTAGCGCAGTAGTTAAGAGTGCAGTGCAGATTGGTATTGCTAAAGGTCATTGGGATTACATCTATGAGCCTGAAGCTAAGCCAGTAGTTGATAACTTGATTATGCGCTATATCGAATCATTGATTTATAACGCTGTTGCAGAAAATATGGCTTCAGAGCAATCATCACGTATGGTAGCGATGAAATCAGCATCTGATAATGCTAAAGAAGTGATCGGTGATTTGAAACTGATTTACAACAAAGCACGTCAAGCAGCAATTACCAAAGAGATCTCAGAAATCGTTGGCGGCGCGGCAGCAGTAGCTTAAAAAGAATTTAATTAACATTCAACAGATTAGTTTGAATAGGATATAAAAAATGAGTACAGCTAAAATTGGTAGAGTAGTGCAAATTATTGGTGCGGTGGTCGACGTTGAGTTTCCACGTGACCAAATGCCTAAAGTATTTGAAGCGTTAATTATTGATGACGCATCAAGCAAAGCAGAAGAAGGCTTAACACTTGAAGTACAACAGCAATTAGGTGACGGTATTGTACGTACTATTGCGATGGGTTCTTCAGATGGCCTTTCACGTGGGGCAATGTTCAAATCTACAGGCAGCCAAATTACTGTGCCAGTTGGCGTGGGTACTTTAGGTCGTATTATGGATGTACTGGGTCGCCCAATTGATGAGGCTGGCCCGATTGAATGTGATGAGCGTCGTGCAATTCACCAAAAAGCGCCAACTTTTGAAGAGTTATCTCCTTCAGTTGACTTGCTAGAAACTGGTATTAAAGTGATTGACTTGGTTTGTCCGTTTGCTAAAGGCGGTAAAGTTGGTTTGTTCGGCGGTGCGGGTGTAGGTAAAACCGTAAACATGCTTGAGCTTATTAACAACATTGCTAAACAGCACTCAGGTTTGTCAGTATTTGCAGGTGTGGGCGAGCGTACGCGTGAGGGTAACGATTTCTACCACGAAATGGCTGAAGCTGGCGTTATCAAACTTGATAACATGAAAGAATCAAAAGTAGCGATGGTGTTCGGTCAAATGAACGAGCCACCAGGCAACCGTTTACGCGTAGCTTTGTCAGGTTTGACAATGGCTGAGAAATTTCGTGACGAAGGTCGTGATGTATTGTTCTTTGTTGATAACATCTACCGCTATACATTAGCCGGTACTGAAGTATCTGCATTGTTAGGCCGTATGCCTTCAGCTGTAGGTTATCAACCTACACTAGCTGATGAAATGGGCCGTTTACAAGAACGTATTACATCAACTAAAGCAGGTTCTATTACTTCTATTCAAGCGGTATATGTACCTGCGGATGACTTGACTGACCCATCACCAGCAACAACTTTCCAACATTTGGATTCAACTGTTGTTTTATCACGTGACATTGCTTCTTTAGGTATCTATCCTGCGGTTGATCCACTAGATTCAACATCACGTCAATTAGATCCACTAGTTGTTGGTGAAGAGCATTACAACGTAGCACGTTCAGTGCAAGTGACATTGCAACGTTATAAAGAATTACGCGATATTATTGCTATTTTGGGTATGGACGAATTGTCACCAGAAGATAAATTGGCTGTTGGCCGTGCACGTAAAATTCAACGTTTCTTGTCACAACCATTCCACGTGGCTGAAGTGTTTACAGGCGCGCCAGGTAAATATGTACCATTAAAAGAAACTATCAAAGGCTTTAAAGCCATTGTTGCCGGTGAGTACGATCACTTGCCAGAGCAAGCGTTCTACATGGTTGGCGGTATTGAAGAAGCGGTAGAAAAAGCCAAAACTTTAAACTAAGTTAATTTAAACTCAGCAAAACTTTAGAAAAGTATAGAGAAAAATATGGCAAATACTGTTCATATCGACGTAGTTAGTGCAGAAGCTTCAATATTCTCTGGCGAAGCCGAGTTTGTTGTAGCGCCTGCCAGCGCTGGTGAAGTGGGTATCTACCCACATCACGCGCCTATGGTAACAACGATCAAACCAGGCGCATTACGTATCAAACTGCCTGATGTTGCTGAAGAGACTTTGATTTTCATCTCTGGCGGCATTTTGGAAGTTCAGCCAGGTTTAATTACCGTGCTGGCTGATACAGCGGTACGTGGCCATGATTTAGATGAAGCTAAAGCAATTGCAGCTAAAGTGGCGGCTGAAGAAGCTATGAAAAATAGAGCTTCTAATATGGATTATACAAAAGCACAGGCTGAATTATCTGAAGCGCTTGCACAAATTCAAGCAATTGAACGGCTTCGTAAAACAACGCACTAATCAAAACAACCCATTAATAATTCATTAATGCAGGTATGAAACAAGCAAAAAGGCAGCCTAGGCTGCCTTTTTTGTTATACTTTACGAATAAATTATCAAACAATTAAGCAAAACTTATGCGTAAACTAAACATCGTTATTCTGGCTGCAGGTAGAGGCACTCGCATGCATTCTCACAAGCCAAAAGTATTGCATGAGCTTGGTGGTAAGTCTATTTTAGCGCACGTGATTGACTGTGCCAACATGCTTAATCCGCATAAGATCATTGTTGTGTATGGCTATGGCGGTGAAATCGTACGTGACGCATTTATACAAGAAAATATTACTTGGGTAAATCAAGCTGAACAACTAGGTACAGGCCATGCAGTGCAACAAGCCGTGACATTTTTAGATGCCGATGCTGATACATTAATTTTACTGGGTGATGTGCCTTTGCTAGATGTTGAGGCTTGTAAAAACTTAGTAACACAAGCTGATAATACGCTGGCAATTTTATCGTTTAATAAAGCAGACCCTACTGGCTATGGACGCATCCAACGTGCAGATTCAGGCAATGTTATCGCGATTGTGGAGCATAAGGATGCAACTGAAATGCAGCGAAACATTATAGAAGTGAATGCTGGCATTATGGCTATGCCAAACAAGTATTTAACGCAGTGGCTCTCACAGCTTACAAATAATAATGCACAAGCTGAATATTACTTAACAGACATTGTTGCACTTGCTGTGGCGCAAGGCGTAAACGTGGTTGCCGAGATCACTGCAGATGAATGGTCTGTGACAGGCATTAACTCCAAAGTAGATTTAAGTGCAATTGAGCGTATATATCAAAGCCGCATCGCGCTGAAATTGTTGCAGCAAGGTGTTACGCTAAAAGACTCTGTCCGTCTGGATGTTAGAGGCACCTTGAACTGTGGACGAGATGTTGAGATTGACGTGAACTGCCTATTTGAAGGCAATGTAACTTTGGGCGATAACGTTACAATTGCTGCAAACTGTGTGATTAAGAACGCAGTGATAGCCGCAGGTACGCACATTGCGCCATTTACACATATTGATGACACGAAGATTGGTGAAAATAGTCGTATCGGTCCATTTGCAAGGCTACGGCCAGGTACTACACTGGCGGCTGAAACGCACATAGGCAACTTTGTTGAAATTAAGAATTCACAGCTTGATATCGGTAGCAAAATCAATCATCTAAGTTATGTGGGTGATACAACGATGGGTAAGCACGTTAATATCGGTGCGGGTGTCATTACTTGCAACTATGATGGCGCTAATAAATTTAGAACCGTGATTGAAGATAATGTTTTTGTCGGCTCAGATACGCAATTAGTCGCGCCTATCACAATTGGAAAAAATGCTACGATTGCTGCAGGTTCAACTATTACTAAAGATGCGCCAGCAGATCAGCTGACATTTTGCCGAGCAAAAGATCAAAAATCGATTGCAAATTGGAAGCGACCAACAAAGATAATTTAGTTAAAATTACAGTTTAAGATAACAATCTAAGCTAACGAAATAATTACGAAAGACAAAACTTTATGTGTGGCATTGTAGGCGCAGTTGCAAATAGAAACGTAGTTTCAACTCTCATAGAAGGGTTAAGCCGATTGGAATATCGCGGCTATGATTCTGCTGGTATTGCCGTGTTAAATAGCCGTGGCATTGAACGTGTTCGCGCTGTAGGCCGGGTAGTCGCTATGACAGAAAAAGCCAATGAAACGCAACTGAGCGGCCAAGTTGGTATCGGTCATACGCGTTGGGCAACACATGGTGGCGTTACAGAAAGCAATGCGCATCCACACGTTTCAAAAGGTGAGATTGCCGTGGTGCATAACGGTATTATAGAAAACCATGATGAACAGCGCGATAAGTTAAAAAAATTAGGCTATGAGTTCACCTCACAAACCGACACAGAAGTGATTGCACATCTGATTCATTTTTACCATAACCAAGGTTTGGTTTTATTAGCCGCGACGCAAATGGCCGTCACTGAACTGACAGGCGCGTTTGCAATTAGTGTAATTTCGGTTAAAGAGCCTGAACATATGATTACCGCGCGTTTAGGTTGTCCGTTGTTGATAGGTCTGGGTGAAGGTGAAAACTTCATTGCATCTGATGTTTCAGCTGTTTTATCTGTTACCCGCAAAGTGATATACCTTGAAGATGGCGATGTGGCAGATATTCGCCGAGATGGTGTGACGATATTTGGCCGTGATGGTAACGCTGTTGCACGCAAAATTCACATGAGCGATGTGTCGCTCGCCAGTATGGAGTTAGGCCCTTATGCCCATTTCATGCAAAAAGAAATCTACGAACAACCAAAAGCCCTTACAGACACAATAGAAGCGTTGATAGACGATAACAGCTTCTCACCTGCACTGTTTGGTGATGCAGCTAGCGAGGTATTCAGCCAAGTAGATTGCATATTGATATTAGCCGCAGGCACTAGCTACTACGCCGCGCTCACCGCAAAATATTGGTTAGAGAGCATTGCTAAATTACCAACCAATGTTGAAATCGCCAGTGAATATCGTTATCGCCAATCTGTGCCTAATCCGCGCCAGCTCATTGTGACTATTTCACAATCAGGTGAAACATTGGATACGATGGAAGCGTTAAAACATGCAAAATTGTTAGGCCAAAACCTTACACTTTCAATTTGTAACGTGCAGGAGAGCGCCATTCCACGGGCTTCAAAGCTTGTTTTTTATACCCGTGCAGGTGCAGAAATCGGCGTAGCTTCAACCAAAGCATTCACTACACAATTAGTGGCTTTATTCACCTTGGCCGCAACATTAGCCAAACAACGCGGCGTACTTAGTGATATTGAAGAACACGAATATTTAACCGCGCTCAGACAACTCGGCGGTAGCGTTCAAAACGCACTTAATTTAGAACCGCAAATCCGAGAATGGGCCACCCGCTTTGCTGATAAACACCATGCGCTGTTCTTAGGACGCGGCATTCATTACCCAATCGCACTAGAAGGCGCTTTAAAGCTTAAAGAGATCTCTTATATTCATGCCGAGGCTTACCCTGCCGGCGAGCTTAAACATGGCCCCTTGGCCTTGGTAGATACCGACATGCCCGTGGTGGTCATCGCACCGAATGATAGCTTGCTGGAAAAAGTAAAATCAAACATGCAGGAAGTAAAAGCCCGTGGTGGCGAGTTATTTGTATTTGCTGATGCTGATAGCCATTTTGCCGAAAGCGAATGTGTACATGTTATCCGTACACCACGCCATGTTGGCGTGCTATCACCAATCTTGCATACTATTCCAGTGCAGTTGTTGGCATATCATGTGGCCTTGATTAAGGGGACTGATGTGGATAAACCTAGAAATTTGGCTAAGTCTGTGACTGTTGAGTAATAATTAAAACTTACAAAAAAGGTTCGTAGTTGCACAACCCAAGCATAATCATTATTTTCTGCTCAACAATACCCCCAGTTTAATTATATCGATGCTTTGATTAATGTAACGGCTGCATTTTTTGCACGTTTAGCGGCACCTAATCCCGGACTTAATCTTTCAACTAATGCGGCACCTTCAAAAATAATTGTCAATTGCTGCCCAAGTGCTTCTGGGTCTTTGGCACCTGCAGTGGCAGCAATCTTTGATAAATAGCCTTGCAACTCAACCGCTAAAACTGCTGAATATTGATTAATAGGATGATCTGGGTCAGGAAACTCCACAGAGGCAATATGAAATGGCAAACCATGAAACTCTGGCGTCATGATCCATTGTTCAACAAGCTCACATAGCGATATGAGTATATCTAACGAATCTGCTTTTTTAGAAACGAGCCTCGAATTTAACCATTCATAGAATCTATCCGACTTATCTCTCAAGTATGCGGTAATGAGTAGATTTTTACTCGGAAAATGTTTGTACAGTGTAGCCTTGGCAATGCCTGCCTCTGCGATGATGGTATCAACGCCAGACGCTTGAATGCCTCTTGATTCAAAAAGATTAGTGGCTGTAGCAAGTATTTTTTCATTCATTTTCATAAGATTTCCTCATCAACGCCATTCTAGGCAAAGCTGCGATAATTTTTTCACATTCACAAAGGTAATTGTGGACGCATTAACGTTTGTGGGTATAGACAATTGACATAACCCAAAGCTAGCCTTAAATTTTCTACGTGCTGCACTTCAATTACACCGTTGTTCACAAACATTAAAAATGCTTGTCTTTGCTCGGCAGGCAACATGGCTGCCTGTGGAAGTTGACAAGTACCACTTTTCATTTTGTTATAAGCAAGTTGCAGCATGCTTATGGTCACCGGGTCTGTCGTACCCAAGCTGGATTCAATGGGTAAATTGAATCCAGCTTTACTAGTGGTGTGTATTTTAGCGTTTGTGATTGTCATCGCACTTAGGCATATCACGAAAGCAGTTGTGACAATGCCTAATGAAAATAATCGCTTCTCTTTTTGTGAGTTTAAAAAACTTTTTATTGATTGATTGACTAACTTCCAAGCTTGGTCTGAACCTGTTTGAGACTGAACCTGTATTGCCCCAATCACTAAAAAAAGCATCTGGTCTGAAAAAATTTCAGGGCACTTTACTGAAGCTTTGTTGATTGCAGCATGAATCATTTCTTTTAGTAAATGCACATCTTCAATAGATAAATCCTGTGCTTGCCCATGAGCAATTTTCTTAGAAATTCTTTCAACATTCCATTGGCTCAATTGGCTGGAAAGGCCTAATAGATGGGCTGTAGAGGTATTTTTATAAGCGCGGATATTCTGCAGAAACCCTAGAGAATATAGATAGCTAATGTTTAAGCACTTCAGGCCGGCAGTTTGAAAACTATGAGTTTGGTTCAATGTAAATTACCCCTAAAAATTTACTTGCTTATTGCAGAACTCTTAAAGTAGACTGTAAATAAATGAACAGACCTGTCTGAATATTATCTTAACAATTGACAAAAAGCAATCAAACGTACCCTTTAAACTTTTATTTTATATAGGATTATTATGCATATTGCAACTACCGATATTCAGTTGGCCGACTGGCGCAGCCATGCTTTAAAGCTGGAAAATGAAGTAAAAAAGGTCATCGTAGGCCAAGATAAAGCCATACGACTGATGAATATTGCTATTTTTGCCCGTGGTCATGTACTGCTTGAAGGTGGCGTAGGAGTCGGTAAAACTACGCTATTACAATCCATCGCAAGATGTATCGGTGGCGCATATGAACGTATCGAAGGCACTGTAGATTTAATGCCGAACGATTTAATTTATCACACTTATCTAGGTGAGGATGGTCGTCCAAAAATTGATGAAGGTCCTCTATTACGCGCTGGCGAAAATTTATCGGTGTTCTTCTTCAATGAAATAAATCGTGCAAGACCGCAAGTGCATGCATTAATGCTGCGCGTAATGGCCGAACGCCATATCAGTGCGTTCAAAAAGGAATATCGCCTACCGCACATGGTGGTATTTGCGGATAGAAACCAGGTTGAAAAAAACGAAACTTTTGAGATTCCATCCGCTGCACGCGACAGATTCATGATGGAAATACCAATCGATATTCCAGCAGATCGCGCATTAAGAAAAACATTAATGTTTGATGTAAAATTTCAACATGCGGAAAGCCTGACCAAACAAGTTGAATCCAATGTTCTGCAATTTGATCAATTAAATGGTTTTTCTGACATCCTGCAAAGCCATATTAAATCGAGCGATGCGCTTGAAGAATACGCACTTGATTTATGGGAATCTACCCAAAACCCAGAAAAATTTGGCATCAAACTTGATAGCGTCGATGTAAATCGATTAATACATACTGGCGCCAGCCCACGTGGGATGGGTATGTTACTAAAAGCTGCCCGCGTGAATGCATGGTTAATGAATCGCGATAGTTTATATCCTGAAGATATTCATGCCGTGTTTCATGAGCTTATTGCGCATCGACTAGTGTTCAACAGCATGTATGAGAACCGCAGAACGCAGTTGGCGCGTGAGTTGACTTCGCAGATTTTAAGCACAGTCGCAGTGCCATCTCAAGTGAAAGCAGCATGATTCCAGCTTACGTAAAACCGTTTACTTACCAAATCCCTTGGAAGTCTAGCCGCATCCATTTTGGTGAGCATAGAGGTACGCAACGAGGATTAGGGTTTGAATTCAAAGGCAATGTGCCTTTGATTGATTACCCTGATGCCAGGCGCGTGGACTTGCGCCAGACGCTGCGTGACCCTTATGAACAGGTGCAAGTAAAGTTGTTCAATCAGGACAATACTACGCCAATTTATGCGGTATGCGATCTATCAAGCTCCATGCAGTTTAAAGGCCAAACAAGAAAGTTAGATCTAGCAAAAGAAATTTCTGCCTCGATTGCTTATTCAGCTTTTGAAACAAACGATGTATTTAGTTTTATAGGCTACAACCAACATGTCATCGAAGCGCTTACTTTAAATTTAAGCCATCACGTGCATCAATCGCTTGAGATGATTGAACAGCTCGGTAAATACACAAAGATGCTAGTTGGTTCTGAAGGTATTTTAGAAGTTCCTCAATATTTAAGCCAACGTAAAAGCTTGGTATTCTGGATTTCAGACTTCCATATGCCAATCACACTGATTAAACAGGCCATGAATAGCATGTCTGCGCATCAGGTGATTCCAGTAATGCTTTGGGATGATAAAGAATATAAAAAGCTTCCTAAGTTTGGCTTTGGCAACATGATAGATCCTGAAACCGGGCTGACTAGAACCATTTTCTTCCGTGAAGCTGTCAGAGAGCAATTTGAAGCGGCATTTGCAGCAAGAAAGCAGGATTTAGAAAAACTGTTCGCAAGCTTTGATAGTCAGGCAATTTACCTCAGCGGCAAGTACGACCCAGAGGTGATGTCACATTACTTTGAACAGATGATGGGTTAATCAAAAACTAAAGAGACTTATTAAATTAAAGATACTTATGAAAAACTCAATAATAAATCCGATAGTATTCGTCAGTTTGGTAATTTTTACATCACTGACATTCGCGCAAGAATCAGAGATGAAAATCTTGAGTGTGAGCAATCCACTCAATAGTAATGGCATACAAATGGGGGATGTGTTGAATCGTACGATTAAGATTGAAGCCAATGCCACATATCAACTACCTAAGACGTCTTTACCGATGAAAGGTGAAAATAGAAACGGCATCGAGTTGCGTGATATTAGTGTGCAAACTTCAAAACACGGTGATAAAAATACTTATACGCTCGCACTAAGTTATCAGGTGTTTGTAAGTTCGGCTAAACCTATGGTGATGCAGTTGCCAGATGAGCATATTATGCTGACTGGTGGCGCTAAACCTATATCCATAGATATACCAGTATGGAAGTTCTGGTATTCGCCGCTAGTTTCTGAAGGTATTACTAACGCAAAAGATAATTTACAGCCGCAATCTAGACCAGCATTAATTGATTTAAATACCCATCTCACCCGACTTTTGATTTCATTGGCACTGTTAATAACGGGCATAGTTGGGCTCATTTATGTGAATGCTGACAAACGCTGGTTACCCTTTATGAATGGGTCTTTTGCGCAAGCACATCGCAATATTAAAAAACTGCCTGAAAATAGAGTAAGTGATAAAAATGCTTTAATGTTTATGCATCAGGCATTTAATGAAATTTATGGCGCCAATCTCTTTGCAAATGAGCTTGGCCAGTTTTTAGCGGCTAATCCTAAATTCTTGAAATTGAAAGAGGATATAACTGAATTCTTTGAGCAGTCGAATACATCATTATTCGCCAATCAGCAAGTGGTTGGAGCTCAGTATACAAAAAACTTAATCGTGCTTAGTAAGCGCTTAAGAGATTGTGAGCGAGGCATTTAATGACGCTATTACAACCATGGGCACTTTTGCTTTTACCCCTTGTATTAGCACCATTTATATTTAAAATCCACCAAGGACAAATGTACTCTTGGTTGGAAATTATGCCTAAAGATAGCATTTCAGATATTGCAAACCTGATTGTTAAAACAATCACGGCTTTAATATTACTGAGTATCGTTCTAGCGCTAGCTTCGCCTCAAGGTGCCAGCAAAAAAGAGCAGAAAATAGGTAAAGGTGCGCAGATTGTTTTAGTGATTGATCGCAGCGTGAGTATGGATCACCCATTTGCAGGTGAATCGACCAGTGGTCGTGCAGCAGAAATAAAATCTGCTGCTGCAAGAAGACTAATTACCAACTTTATCGACTCGCGACCAGATGACATGATGGGCGTTGTAGGGTTTACTAACTCTGCGCTGTATGGCATGAAAATCACCACCAATCGAGATGCGATTCACTCAGCCATTAATGCGGCTACAGGCGAAGCGCTTAACCAAACAAACATTGGCGCGGGGATTACTGAAGCGGTCAGCTTGTTCGACAACATTCAAAGCTCGGGCTCACGCGCAGTAATCTTGTTATCAGATGGCGCAGGTAAATTAAGCCCGCGTGTTAAACGTAAAATTTCAGAATATTTTGTTGGTAAGAAATTGAATCTCTACTGGATTGTGTTGAGAGAACCTGATGACATCAGTATTTTTACCAAAAAAACGTATTCCGAAGATAAGGTGCCAGACTCCATTGTATTAGATCAATATTTTAAATCACTCAAAATTAAATATAAGGCTTTTGAGGCAGACAATCCAACGACTTTACAATCAGCATTGCAATACATCGACTCAAAAGAGAAAAAAGCTATTCAGTATTCAGTGAATATTCCTGGGCATGACTATTCAAAAAACCTCATCGTATTAGCGTTGGTATTAAGCCTTCTCATATTATTCATCAAGAACCTAAAGGTACATTCATGGTAAGACCTATAAAAAGCAGTAATGTGATTTTCGGAATACTTATATTGGCTGGATTGATTGGTGTCAGTTATGAGGTTTTGCAGAGCATTAAAATTGCAAAAGTGAATCATTTGATTAGCGCAGGCCAGCTGGTTACAGATGAATCGTACCCTTACTTGCAAAAATTTACTGCGGCATATAATCAAGGCAATAAGCAAGATTACAAGCATGCAGTACAAACCTATGGACAATTGCTTGAGACTTCACCAACCCTCATTGAACAGGCCAAAATTAAATACAATATTGCTAACAACCTATTTGTCTTTGGATTGATTCGCAGAATCAATGATGATGGTACATTACAAGATGAAGCACGATATGCTTATACCCAAGCAAAAATGGCCTATGAGCAATCATTGAGAATTGATGCGCAAAATCGTGCGGCCAGGTTCAATCTAAGCCTGCTACATTCGGTGATGGCTAACAACATGAAACCTGCACCTAAAGATCAATCCACAATGGAATTGAGCAACTTGCCGATTGGTTTACCATGAAAAGAATACTCCCGTATTTAAAAGATAATCATGAAACTTTACTCTACATAGCCGCCGCTGGTTTTTTATTGCTGGCGCTTATTCGACCAGATATTCAGTTGAAGCAAGAAGTTCATAACTACCTGCTAGTTGCTGACGTGTCACAGAGCATGAATGCTGAAGATGAAATAATCAATAATCAGCCTGTCAGTAGATTAGCCTACACACGGCAACTAATGAGGAAGGTTGTTCAGACATCTCCCTGTGGTACATATTTTAGCATTGGTATTTTTGCGTCAGATAATGTTGCCTTGCTGATAACACCTTTAGAAGTTTGTAGCAACTTGGATGTTATTACGGATTCAATCGATCATCTTGAATGGCGCATGGCATGGAAAGGCAATAGTCGCTTGAGCTTTGGTGTACGCGCGGCTGCAAACACTTTTGATTCATTAAATGTGCCGGCGCAGATGCTGTTTTTTACTGATGGTGATGAGGCTCCGAGAGTAAACGTAACTATTCAGCAGGATTTAAGCGGTATTCAAATTGGCAAAAATTTTATGTTTGTCGGGGTAGGCGGGCATACAAAAGTTGGCATACCCAGATATAACTCAGCGAATAAAAGAGTTGGCTACTGGCCAATTAGTGATAACAATAATGCTGGTGCAGTCGGTGTCACCTATTCTGACCCAGGGGCTGATGAGCCCGACCCTTCCGTGGCATCTGCTGAATATGACCGATTCTTATCTCAACTCGAAGAAGAGTATTTAGTTTCACTTGCTGGAGATATAAAGGCTAAATATATCAAAGGGCAAGATTCTCCTCATTTTTATGACTTTGTACAAAAGCAAAAACCTGCAGCAAGCTTTGTAACGGCTTATTCAATACGTTGGCTGTATTTGCTGTTGGCCGCAATATTCATTCTCGCAACGTTTATCCCGAGTATTTTAGTTAGAGCTTCATCTCGGGTTTATTCTTGAAACATATTAGACGAAAAATTCAGGTATGTACTCAAATGAGATACGCCCCAAATCCAAAGTGCTGTGGTAATAGTAGTGGAGCTGATTTGCTATCCGCACTTACTGAGCACATTAAAAGTAATTCTTGGGATGTCGATGACAGCCGGTTAATATGGGCGTACTCTTTCGTGCGCAATATCTAAATTAAACCGAGATTATCCATTAGATGAGAATATACCTAAAAATCCGTTTGTGGTGAGCCCTTCGACATAAGAGACATAGAGACTTTCGATACAGTTCCCGTAGCCCAAAACAAGAAAAAGAATTGCTTATTGCAAATATTGAAGGTTGGATAACACCGACTGACCAATTTAAAACTGGCGTAAAGGCACTTCCATTGAATATAGATATTTCAACTTTAAAAAGTCATAGTCTTCTGGCGCATGAAAATTGACCGACATAATTACAAATATTAATTTTGCTTTTGTAGCGGATTTGTAGCCCTGCTATTTTAGTAACCTTGGCTAGGATACAACTTTATTATGTGTTTTGAACGATGGCTTAAGTTTAATTTACATGTTCACGATACAACTTTATTTTTTTGGTGCTAATTTAGCAACATCTAAAATCAAGGACTTAACTTACTTTCAAGGTACTACTTCATTATGAGTGAACAGGAGTGTAATAAAGACTCATACTAAGTATCAAAGTCTAATATTGACTAATTAAGTTGCATACTAATAGCATCAATTCAGGATGAAGCTTTAACACTTGAGTCTGACAGTAATACAACGACAGAATGCATTTTATAAGTTAATTCGGTATGAATCTTTATTTCCACTGAGCTATTCCAGAGAACAATGCTATATTAAACGCGCGTTCTACAAACCAAATGCTAGCAATACCCATAATAACGACTGAACCTGCATAGAAAAACAAGGTCTTGTAAAACCAAGTTTTTCTAATTGCAAATGAGATCGGTAAATAAAGGCTCAAAATTCCGATTTGACCGATTTCCACCCCCAAGTTAAACCCCACCAATGCAATGATTAATGCGCTATTTTGAAGACCTAAATCAGATAATACGGCAGCAAAACCAAAGCCATGAATTAAGCCAAAAGCAAAAGCAGCAACCCAGCGGCGTTTTAATATCTCTGGAAATATATTATTTAAAGCAGCGATAACCACGGAGGCAGCAATTGCCGCTTCTACCCAACGGCTCGGTAATGAAATAATTTGTAAGGTTGCCAAGGTCAAGGTAATGGAGTGTGCAACAGTGAACGCGGTTACTACCTTTAGCACGTCGATAAACGTTGTTTTAAAACTAGGCGATGGATGCCAAGTGCTGGCTTTACGTATTAAAACTGCTGGCAATAATAACGATATCAAGAACAGAATATGGTCATAACCTTTCCAAATATGCCATATGCCTTCTACTACATAATTTTTAAACTCTGTTAGGCGATTGGGCGTTTCTAGTAAGAAGGATTGCTTAGCATTCTCAGGCCCAAAAATGGAAGTTTTAGTGGCGCCCTTATAATCTAATCTGAGCAAACCGCGGTGCGAAGGATCAATGTCAGCGAACAGTGTGTAATGCAAATTGAGCTCATTGATGGATTCTGCGCAGGTGGCAGAAAACTGAATGACTACGTAAGCGCCATCTGTATGGTTGTCTATCAATGTTTTTTGCGGCGTAAGAGCGCAAATGTTTTGCCCATTTTTAACTTTTAGTCTAGCAAAAGCATACGCATCAATGTCTTGCTGCTTATTGAGCACTTCTTGCCATGTAATTTCGTTATTCGCATCTTCATCTAAGCCAATCGCGTAATCCAAATCACGTAAAGCAATATCCCACTGGCCTTGAATGTGGCTATCTTTTACTGCCACAACCAAATAACTGTCACTTGGTTTATGTGCGTAAGCTGGGCTGTTCCAACAGAAAAAGCAGGCCAATAAGAAACAAACAGTTTTTGAATACTTAATCATGAAGCACTCTTATTTTTTGTGATGATTTTAGTTAAAGCAACGTCTTCTAAATGATCTGTGGCTAACCATTGTGTCATTGTTTGAATGGCGGCATTGTCTTTAGCTGCAATAGCTGCTTCTAAATACACACGAGCATCCGCAGGTTCTTTTTGAACCGCCCAATTAAGTTTGGCAATCTGCATCGCGCGCGCTGGGTTATGCATTAAACGAAGCTCAAAACGTGATTGTTCCCTTTGATGCACCGTGTCACCTCTCAACATGGCTGCAGCAAAGCGTTGCTTCAAAGCCTCAATTTGAATGGTGGCCTCGGCAGACTTGGTTACCTCAAGCGCTTCAGCGTAACGCAACAATAAAGCATCGATTCTAGTTCTTGTTTTTAGTAAGCGAATAACTTCTTGTGGACGTTGTTGATCCAGTAAAAAGTCTGAATAGACGCCAAGTAAATAACTATCAGGGTCTTCAATTTTAATCGCCTGCTGATAATATTGCTC
>JAYWDO010000156.1:0-20787 GCA_043779795.1 Pseudomonadota bacterium | reverse complement strand
CGCTCTACACAATATTACAGATATTGAGCCTGACACTTTTCGAAAAAACACCACTCGATCAACTACTTAACAATATGGAGCTACAAATGCACGAGACTGAAAATTATAACCAATTGAAATTATTCAACTAAATTGCCGGACACTACTGATCATGGATAAATACATTCACCACGTTTCTGGCATATTTTCTCATCGAGATGCTGCAACTAGTGCACTTTCTAGACTTTTTGACAAAGGAATTCCTCAGAAGAGAATGCAACTTTTTGATAGTAACTCTACTTTGCCAGCTTCCTCCCAGCTAGCAAAAAGCAATGAAGTGTTAAAGGATATGGTAGTGGACGGAGTAGTTGGTACAGTCGTTGGTACTGGTATAGGCGCGTTAGCAGAGGTTGCATTAGTTGCAGCAAACGTGACTCTTTTTGTTGCAAGCCCGTTAATTGCTCCATTAGCTTTACTTGGTTGGGGTGCAAGTTTGGGTGCAACAATAGGTGCAACGATTGGTGCGAAAGTTAGCTCTGAAAAAAAAGAAGGATGGTTTTCGGAGTTAATTAAAGATGCAATTTCAAATGGTCAAGTTGTCTTAGTTGTAGAAACTCTAACAAAGCATGAAACGGAAATTGCACAAGAAGTAATTAAGCTATCTGTTGATAATTACAAGGATGTTAGCGTGGCTTAGGCAAATATGTCGGATCAATACACGCAGATGTACACGCCACCTAAGGCAGCGTGCATGCGTGTTGGGCTATAACCGCACAAGGCTTTGCTGTTGGTCGTTACAAAGTATGTAGCCTTATGTAAACCTTGCAACTAAAAGAAAAGCGACCTAAACAACATCTCTACCAAACAACAGGCAAGCCAAGTCAAATAGTACCGAACAGCTTAAATCGTCAATTTAATCGAAGTAACACTAACACGCATTGAACAGGCGATATACTTATATTCGAACCAATCAGACCATAAAGGTCTTCACCGCCAATCTAAGCCGCTAAAGCGACAAGATTGAGCACGAAAGGCTGGCTTTACCTAGCGGTCGTTTGGGATTTATATTCACGGCGTGTGGTGAGCTGGGCATTCTCAAACCAACCCAATAGTGTGTTATGCGTGCGAGCAATTAATTTAGCGGTACAACTTAAACAGTCACAACAACCTGTGCTATTTCACAGAGATTAGGGCGTGCAATACAGCAGTGATGCGTTTTGACAAGTATTAACCAAACATAACATTGCTGCCAGCAAGAGCCGCCGTGGTAATTGCTTAAATAACGACATTCAACATTAGGTAATATTTCGCCTGTAGAATATGAAGCTAGACAACTTAAATTCTCTGATTCATTGTTTCAATTAATTGGACCATTACAGTTCCATATTTCTGGACTATTGAGTAAGTAATATCTCAGATACATATGTTATTTAATACAGGTAGAAAAATTGAATATTGCTGTTGATGCTAAGCCACCAAGAAACTTCCGTCAAAATCTGATGGCAATGCTTGGACTGTGTTTTGTGCTAATTATGGTAGCACTAGATCAGACAGTTGTTGGAACAGCATTGCCTACCATAATTTCAGAGCTCAAAGGTTTTGAATGGTACGCTTGGGTAGGAACATCCTACCTTTTGGCGTCAGTAATTGTTGTGCCAATATTCGGTAAGCTTGGTGATATGCACGGTCGTAAGCGCTTTGTTGTCATCGCTATTATTCTTTTCACAATAGCATCCATATTATGTGGCATTTCACAGAGTATGCTGCAATTGGTCTTTTCTCGGGCATTGCAAGGTATTGGGGGAGGAATCTTAATGGCGACATCGTTCGCCTGCATCCCAGACTTATTTCCAGATACCCGTGAACGCCTACGTTGGCAAATATTATTTAGCACCGCATTTGGCTTGGCTAATGCTTTTGGTCCTTCATTAGGCGGTTATCTTTCTGAATATTGGGGATGGCGCTGGGTATTTTTCGTTAATTTACCCGTAGGAATATTGAGTTTAGGGTTTGTTCGGTATTTTCTACCTAATATACGTCATTCTGCACAATCAACTTCTCAAATGGACTGGTTTGGTGCGTTTCTTATTGCTTTAAGTCTTGCTAGTTTACAATTTTTTGTAGAGTGGTTTCCACAAAATAAATCACTATTGCTTTTGCTTGCTATAGGTTCGTTAGGCACAATATCCGTCATTACTTTAATTTGGTGGGAAATACGTTGTGACAACCCCATTTTACCTTTTGAGATTTTTAAGAATAAGACCATTGGACCAGTTCTTATCTTGTCGTTGATTATGGGATTTTGTTTATTTGCAATTATGTATTATGCACCTTTATTATTTCAGGGAGGCTTTAAGCTATCACCAAATCATGCAGGGATGTTAATTACCCCGCTAGCTGTTTTTATAACGATTGGTAGCATTATTAATGGTCGTATTATGACTAGATTAAAATCTCCTAAAATAATCTTATATAGCGGAATTGTTTTTTTTATACTTTCGTCAATCACGATGACGCAGACTACATCTAATACGCCGCACACAATAATTGGCACTGCTATGGCACTTGGGGGGTTAGGGATTGGTCTATTGCTGCCCAACTTTACCTTAATTGTGCAGTCAAATACTTTACAAAAACAGTTGGGTGTGGCAACAGCAATGCTACAAACAACTCGTATGGTTGGCAGTATGCTAGGAGCAGCAATTATAGGTTCGCTTATTTCAAACCAATATACTTTGAAAGTGAATAAGATGCTCGCAGAGAACCATGCTTCTCAATTAGCACATTGGTTGGATAACCCTGAAATATTATTTAACCATGAACTTGGGCAAAAATTTGTAAACTTGGGGCCTCAATTTGAAAGAGAATCAATCATTTATTTTGTTGGGGCACAACACGCACTGATTGAAGCTGTCCATGAAAGTCAGTGGTTAATAACTATGATAGTCATTGTTGCATTCTGGTTAGTATATCGAATACCACCTATAAATATTTATAATCACCTAGAAGAATAACCAGTAATCAGGCTGAGGTTAGTTCTTGCCACTCATATTTATTAGAATGAATAATTTGCAATTGAATTTGAAGGGGCGTATGTTTTTCTTAAAGCCTATTACATTAGGTGTCACGCAAAAATCTGTATTTAATTACCTTCTGATTTCACTAATTAGAATTATATTAACCATCAAGTTGCAATCACAATTTTGATCACTTCCATTTCTACTGGATCAGCCCCCCAAGCATTCTGATGAATTACTTGTTTACCAAATAAGCACAAACCCCGATATTTTTTAAGGATATAAGTAAGATGAGATTACTTAAAGCATTGGCGGAAGTTTTTATGAACTCTTTTAGTTCCTGGATCATTCATCGTGGAGCAAGCAAAGGTGCTGCTCTGGCATTCTATGCATTATTTTCCCTCTCACCAATCTTAATTCTAACAATTGCGGTAACTGGCTTCTTTTTTGGTGATGAAGCTGCACAAGGACAGATCATTCATCAGATAGAAAACTTAGTTGGCCATAATGGTGCTGTGGCCATTCAAGCAATTTTAGCCGCTGCACGAGATCCAGTCGGCGGGCAGTTGACTACAGTAGTGGCTATCGGACTTTTATTTATAGGCGCTACAAGCGTTTTCACTGAACTGAAAGCTAGCTTAGACGAGCTATGGGGCGTGCCAAAATCGGAGTTATCAGCGATGAGTATATTGCTAAGAACTCGCTTGTTGTCGGTTGGACTGGTATTAGTGTTAACTTTTTTACTTTTAATTTCTTTAGTGGTCAGCGCTTTTTTGAGTGTGTTTGAACAATATATAGGCACTATATGGGGTGGTTCGGCACTTTTATTGACGACATTGACGACATTGACATCATTTGTTTCATTCTGCGTGATTGCGTGCCTGTTTGCTGTCATCTATAAAATGTTGCCAGATGAGCAACTATCTTGGCAAGATGTTGTAATTGGATCTATGTTTACTGCATGCTTGTTCACACTTGGAAAGTACCTAATTGGACTCTATATTGGCAAGAGTGCAGTTTCCTCCAGCTTTGGTGCAGCTGGTTCAGTGGTTGCGATATTGCTTTGGGTATATTATTCAGCCCAGATTTTATTTTTTGGCGCCGAATTTACGCGACAATATTCTTTACGCTTTGGAAGTTTAAAGCAATATAAACGACAGCAGTTTGGACTTGATAAGGTGGCTGAAAATCCGCTGGAGAGTATAAAAAACGCTAAAAATTAATTGAGATAGCAATTGTTATTAATTCTTATTTTATTTGTTTGTGTTTTCGTTCTGTTAGGTAACGTACAGACAGAGGTCTAGTGATTTAATACATTGATACAGATGAACATCATTCCAAAAAATGCGGCTGCATTTTCAATGAATACATTGCCAAACCTCACGCTTTCAGGCGCTTGGGTTGCGACTGCGCTTCATAATATAGTGGAGAGAATTCACACTATACCAACTACTGAGATGAGCATCATTGCAGATGGTTCTGCAGTAGAAGCTTTAGATATGTCTGGGGCTTGGGTAATTCATTTATTATTAAGTAGTTTACAAGCCCAAGGAAACAGCATTACTTTAACCGGCTTTAAACCTGAGTTCGCGGAACGACTTAAAGTCGTCACTAATGAATTTAGCCACCATGCAAATGTCCAGCGTAATGTTGAGATAGAACTACCAACTGCGCTAGAGCATATAGGGATGAGTGTCACAACGACTTTAAAAGAGGCTAATGATTTACTGAGTTTCGTTGGGGAAGTCTCTTTAGTTTTTGTAGTTAGCATTGCACATCCACAACATATTAGATGGCGTCCGATTTTATTTAACATTCGCGAGGCTGGGTTTAATGCAATTCCTATCGTAGGCATTCTTGCATTTTTGCTTGGTGTTGTGGTTGCGTATCAAAGCGCCGATCAATTGAGACATTACGGAGCAAATATTTTCGTGGTAGATTTGATTGGTATTTCAATGTTACGTGAATTTGCACCATTGATTGCCGCTATTATTATTGCTGGACGTTCAGGTTCGGCCTACGCTGCACAAATTGGCACGATGTCTGTCACTGAAGAAATTGATGCTATGCGTGTGCTTGGTATCGTTCCCATAGAAATGTTGGTATTGCCAAAGTTGATAGGCATGATTATTTCATTGCCATTACTTACTGTTTGGGCCGATACCCTAGGTATTTTTGGTGGCATGCTCACGGCAAGCGCACAACTTGACGTTGGCTTTGCTGATTTTGTTGGTAGGTTAGTAAAAGCCATCGAGATGACCACTTATACCGTTGGCCTGGGCAAAGCCTTTGTCTTTGCCATCATCATCACTATGATTGGATGTTTTCAAGGATTTCGTACCAAAGGTGGGCCAGAGAATGTAGGTCGCCAAACCACGCGTAGTGTAGTGCAATCTATTTTTCTGGTCATCGTTGCGGATTCTTTATTCTCAGTATTGTTCAGCATTCTTGATATTTAGCTTATATGCAATCTCAAGAAATAGTCATTGAAGTTATTGAAGTTTCAACAAGTTTCGGACAAAATATTATCCACGACAAAATCAGCCTTGAGGTTAAGCACGCTGAGATTTTTGCGCTTATAGGCGGGAGTGGTTCTGGCAAATCGACCTTGTTACGCGAGATGGTGCTTTTGCATAAACCTGACTCAGGAAAAATTAAGGTACTTGGTTATGATTTTGAAAGCATCAGCGAATTGCAAGGGCAAACTCTCAGACAATGCTGGGGGATAATGTTTCAGCATGGTGGCTTGTTCGGATCGCTCACGATACACGAAAATGTTGGCTTGCCTTTGCGCGAACATACAGATTTTCCGAATGTATTAATTGATGAGCTTGCTGCATGGAAATTATCTATGGTGGGGTTGGAATCAGATATTTTTGGGCTATATCCGTCTGAACTTAGCGGCGGTATGTTGAAACGAGCATCTCTTGCAAGGGCCCTAGCGTTAGATCCAAAGTTGCTTTTTTTAGACGAACCAACAGCAGGGCTTGATCCTATCAGTGCAGGTGAGATTGATACGCTAATCCTGAAGCTTCGAGACATGTTTGGGCTAACCATTTTGATGGTGACACATGATTTAGATACTTTATGGCAAGTTTCTGACCGCGTGGCATTACTTGCAAACACTAAAGTTGAGGACTTGGGTTCAATGCTGGAGCTTTCAAAATCAAAAGTTGCAAGTGTTAGGCAGTTTTTTGATGGCACACGAGGAAGATCTGCTTATGCGCAAGAGCAGAAAATTAAGCACATAAAACCAGTTGTTAACCAACCAGTTGCCAAATTGCTACATGCTAAATTGAAAGTATAGCAATGAATAAACCCACACAACTAACCGAATGCAAAACAAGGCTATCATCGAAAATAAAGTAAATTACGCTTTAGTCGGAGCGTTTGTGTTTATTCTAGGTGCCATGTTAATAGTTGGCATACTTTGGATTGCTTCTGGTGGTATCAATCAGCAAAAATATGATACTTATTTAGCAATAGAGAATGAGTCTGTCGCAGGACTGAGTGTTAATGCCTTAGTGAAATATAACGGCGTTGACGTAGGGAGAGTAAGTAGCATTTCCCTTGATCCGATAAATCCGCAACGAGTAAGGCTTGAGTTATTAATAGTGCGTGGAACCCTGATTAAAGAAGATACCTTCGCGACATTAAAAACACAAGGCTTGACAGGTATATCCTATGTTGAATTAAGCGGAGGTGATGTAAAGTCTCCGCTATTAGTTGCAAGCGGAAGTGCGCCATATCCTGAAATCAAAACGATACCTTCGTTGAGCACTCGATTGGAAAACCTATTATCAAGTGTGGTGGCAAAGTTAGACCATCTATCAGGCAGCTTTGACAGAATTAATAGTCCAGAAAATGTTAGCGCTTTTTCTAGTGCATTGTCAGATGTTGCAATCGTGTCACATACGCTTGCACTGAGAAAAGATAGCTTGGATGCCGGCATGAAAAGTATTGCAAGTACATTTGCTAATACTGACCAGGCAAGCAAAAAGCTTGAGTCTTTGATCGTCAATGTCGAGAAAAGTGCTATAGCTGTACAATTGATGGCAGCCGATGCCGCCGGAGCCAGTCGTGACGTAAAGTCTGCAGCCAAATCATTGCAAGGAGATGCACATCAGTTTGTCAGCGAAACTATACCAGAAATACGTAACTTGATTGCCGAGCTGAATGTACTATCAGCCTCTTTAAGGCGGTTTAGTGAACAAGCTGAACGTAACCCTGCTGGTTTTATTGCTGGTCCTAGTCCTGTGCCTGAAGGGCCTGGTGAATTTTCTATAAAAGAACAAAGTCCATGAAAAAAAGTTTATTGATAAGCTATTTGATTGTCGTTTCTGCTTTTATTAGTGGCTGTAGTGAGTTGATACCTAAAGCGACAGAACTTCCGTCGTTTTACATATTGAATGGGGCTAAGCTAGAAGGCAAAGCAATTGAAAATGACGCTATAACATCAAAATATTCTCAAGCTACAATAGCGAAAAAAATATCATTTCAAACAACTTTGGTGGTTAATTTAAGCACTGCAGCAGCAGGATTTGACAGTGCTCGAATGGTGTATAGTCGTGTGCCATATAAATTAGAGTACTTTGCTCATAGTCAATGGATCGATACACCAGCACGCATGTTAACCCCATTAATACTTAATACACTCAAAGCTAAAAGCTTATTTAGTGCTGTGACACTGACTCCCAGCACTGTAAATAGTCACTACTCATTAGATACTCAGATTATACGATTGCAACAGGACTTTTTGAGTCCACAAAGTCGCGAGAGGTTCACTCTTCGTGTCACGCTAATTGACAATGTTAAGCATGAAGTAGTATTTGTCCGCGAATTGGATGCAGTCGTCGCAGCTCAAACTGACAGTCCATACGGTGGCGTAGTTGCGGCTAATGAGGCTGTTGAAATATTGCTTGAACAATTAGCAATGCTTTGCAATGAGGCTATCATCAATTATCAGTAATTATCTCAAACTATTTGCATCACTCCATTTGATTAATTTGGTTACGGAAGCTTACTAAGACGGATAAAAAAATCAAATATAATGATAGCGTAGTCATCCACTAAACTGTGTTAAAAAAGACAAGATAGGAAGGTAATGTTAACACTCAGAAAAATCACAAGCAGTAAGACTAAAACATTAGGCGTCATCGTTTTGGCTTTGGTGCTGATTGTTACATTTTGTGAAGCCATTGGGTGGCCTTTTCTAAGGTTGCCATTAGAACGGTTTATGCAAAATAAGTTAGAGCGTACCGTTAATATTGATAGCCCATTTAAATTAAAACTAATAGGTGGTTTAAAGCTTAACGCAGCTGGTTTTCGCATCTCTGCGCCGGCCGAATTTAAGGTGCCTTATCTTGCCAGCGCAAAAGGGCTGGAACTCCAATTACGCTACAGTGATTTATGGGACGTTGAAACTGGTAGTCCTTATGTCATCAAATCGATCAAAGCAGAACAGATCGATGCGCATTTAAGTAGGGGGGTCGACGGTAAATCAACGTGGCAATTTAATAAAAACGAAAAAGACCCTATTCGTCCTTTCCCCTTGATTCAAGCACTGTTGATTCGCCAAGGGCAGGCTTATGTTGATGATGGCCTGACCAAGGCTGACCTTATCATAGAATTTAGTACTGATGAAGGTCGGAAAAATACTTCCCCTATGTCAAAAGTAGCGGTGAGGGGAGATTTTCGTGAACGTAAATTAAAAGGTGAGTTAACCACTCAGGGCTTTTTGCCCATTGCTTCACAGGGTAAAAACTCAGCGCTTGTTTCTTCAAAAGGGTGGCTTGAATACGGCAAAGTGTATGCGAATTTCGATGGTAGTGTGTACGATCTTTTTGGCGAGCAAAATGTAAAAGGTAAATTAGCCATTCATGGTTCGTCATTGGGTGAGCTGGGAGATCTACTTAGTATTACTCTTCCTCGTACTAAACCCTTCAAAATTAGTAGTGGAATAGCAAGAAATCACGGTGTCTGGCTGATTGATATAGCCTCCGCACATATTGGACAGAGTGATTTAAGAGGAAAATTTGAATATGATACTCGCCCGGATAAGTCTTTATTGAAGGGTGAGCTTAGAGGTAAGCGTTTTGTGTTAGCAGACCTAGCACCCGCTTTCGGTAGTACTGATATGAATTCCAGCAAAAGGGACCGTGTATTCCCTGATGAACCATTGGATTTCGCTACTTATAACCGCATGAATGCCGATATCGCTATCAACATTGATTATGTAGATTTAGGCAAAGCTTTTCGGGAATCAATTGCTCCTCTAAAAGCAAGTTTAAGCCTCAATAAAAATAAGTTATCTTTAGCTAAAATCGATGCTAGAACTGCTCAAGGCAATATTTCAGGCGAAATTTTTATAGATGCTCACGAACAGAAAGAAGTCACAAATCCACAACAGGAAAATAATCTTGAGCGTATAAAAGCTGATTGGGACATCAATATTGCAGTTAAAAATATCAATTTAGAAAAGTGGTTAACAATTTCAAAAACCAGAAAAAAAGACACTAAACAAAAAAATAAAACAAAGACATCCTCTACTTATGTAACCGGCCTTTTAAATGGTGAAGCTAAGCTCAGAGGTAAAGGCAATTCTACAGCGCAATTACTGCGCTCACTCAATGGTAATCTCACACTTTATATACGTAATGGAGAGATATCGCACTTGATTGTTGAGGTTGTGGGCTTAGATATAGCGCAAGCTGCTGAACTTTTGATAAAAGGTGACCAAAATCTTAAAATGCAATGTGCAGTCATGGATTTCAAAGCGAATAATGGAATTATGCAATCAAATGTCGCCTTGATTGATACCCCAGTGACCACTATTGTATTAATTGGCAATATCAATATGGGAGAGGAAAAGCTTAATCTACGTATGACAGCAGAACCTAAAAATTTCTCACCATTTACAGTGCGTTCGCCTCTTGAAATAACGGGTACTTTCCTTAAGCCGAGCATATCTCCAGACATTGCACCAATAGGTGCGCGTGTTGTAGGAGGAATTTTAATAAGTTTAATTAATCCGCTTGCTGCTATAATCCCTTTCCTCGACCCGGGTAAAATCGCCGATACTCATCAAGATGCTATTTGCAATGAAACATTAACCAAGCTAAAAAAGCATTAACTATAACGGTGTCTAGCAGAGTGTGGGAAGTGCAGTATTTCAGATTACTGGGAAGAGTTGCAACGGGTGTTGCGTGATGAGATCGTTATATGAGTATGCCTGATAAGGAAGTAAAGCGTGTTACATAGGCTGTACTGTTTTAAGCATTACTTAATTTTACTTTAAGTTGCTTACACTCATGCCACCAAAAGAACTCAACAGTTTTGGCTTATAAATTATTTGTTTAGTTAATCAAAAATACTTATTCACCATAGTTGGTCACAAATATTCTTGCACAGATTAAACAGGCCAGACTCACGCCACTAATGACCAATATGGCGAGTAAGTCAGCGCCAGCATAACCCCAAAATGCACTCATTTTAATTCTACCTTTTGATGATTTAACAATATTAAAGCTAGATTGCTAATAGACCTGTGTCTATCATTCTTGATCGACCAAAGTCTGACAATTGATAGCGAAATAACATCTTTTGTTGTTGGACAGTTTCAAGCTTTTCATCAATGCGTGTGATTAAACCTGCAGCTGATAATTCATCAAGCGCGATACGTAGTGTTTTTTCATTGTAATTACCAGATATATTGTATTCAAGAAATGCTCGAAAAATCAGTTCGTAATCCCATAACTGATTGTTTTTGTTGAGTGTTACTAACAAAAATCCTTTTTGATGTAGCTTCATAGCGAGCTCTTAGCGATATGGTTGTTTACATCACTATTGTCGCGTAGGTTAGCTACAGATTCAGCGGACTCACTAAACATAACAAAGCTACCTGCTACAGTGAGAATCAAACCTAAAACAAAATACCATTGTGGAAGTTGTAGCGTGAAAGCTGCAATGAAAATCAGCGCAAACACGGCGTATAAGTTACCAATTGCTTCGCCTCGACCAACACCAATTAAGCTAAAACTCTTATAAAATGCGGTATAGCAATAGGCGTGGCAAGCAGCGGCTAAAACTATCCATAGCATGGCTTTGCCATGCGTTAACGTGTCAATAATCAGATCTTTGATTGGTAAGTCGGTAAACATTGCGAGTACTGGTAATATCAACAATCCCCAAAATAATATTTCAAAACTAAATCGACAGTGAATGCCAACATCCGGGTCAGAAACATCCATGGCTCGTCCAGCGACAGCGCCTTCAGAACCCCAACCAATGGCGGACATGATGCCACCCACATAACCTAACCATGCGTTTGGATTAGATGCATCCATTTCGCCGAACAGGCTCGGGCCATAAATTACCATGCCGCCAAATATAATGATGCACATGCCAATAGCAGCGCATTTTGAGATATTTTCTTTGTACCAAAGCCTTGCAATCACAGCGCCGATGACTGGGTAGAATAGAGACGAAATCGCAGCAAATACTGGCCCGATAAAGCCCATTGCCATGTAAGAACCAAATATCGCCATAGGTCCGCCACATAGGGATGCGAGGGCATACCATTTTGATATTTTGCGAAAGCGTACCATGGTGCGGCCATAATCTTTTATTTTGCCTAAAACTAAATTCCAGAGTAGCAAGAAAAAGAACACTGTAATCGCATGTATCCACGTCATTACCGCAGTTGCTGCAAGCCTAGTAGATTGGTGATCTACAGGAATATCAACATAAGGATGCTCGAACCAAAGTGCGGTGCCTGGCACGTACCAAGCGCCCCACAAAATAGCTGTCCATAATGCCCACATAAACCCCCATCGTTGGTTGCGTGAATAATGTTTGTGCAAAGCCTGCGCTAGTGTAGCGCTCGGAGTCTTATCACGGGCCATACGTTTACTCTCTACTTAGGTTAGTTGAATTGTTTATTCTGGCCGATTAACTAACCGTTCAGCGACGGCAGTGAAGTTGTTCATCAACTTAGCTTTTGTACTGGCTTCCATACCGATAGCATCAATAGTTATTGACATGCAGTTCAACCATATATCTTTGGATTTAACTGTGATTTCAACATGTTCATGCACTGTTCTAACATTAGAGTGGCCATGTTTTTCAACGTACAACTTAGGACCACCTAAAAAACCTGAGAGAAAGTTGAATTGCTCAATACGTGAATGCGCAACTCCATTGCCACGTAGATGCAATAAATGCAATTTGTGACCTTCAGGGTTCGTTTCAACAATGTCATAAAACACTTGAACTAAGTTCTTAACGCCATTCTTACCACCTACTAAATCGTATAAAGAATTCTTAGTGGGATCAGGAAGAAACGGCCGATGTTGTGTCATTAATGGCTTTCATTGTGCCTTTGGAGTGACTGTATATTAAAGGTCGAAGTCATCATATAAAATTATCTTGAAGGTGTAATACCAAAGAAGTATTTATCTTTTGATAGTAGGTACAAATTCATAAAAATAGAGTGAATGACCGCCTACCACTTAAAGAGTAATCCATAATGGGGATTGTAATCAAGTGAGCATATTTATCAAAATAGAAGCCAATGTGAAAACCTTATCGCTGGTTCGCATGTAGCTTTTATTAACTAAGCGGCAAGATCAAATACTTTTGTTTCACCCATGTGGGAAGTCTTAAACAGTATTTTATATAATACGTGCTGGCTGTATGGGAAATTTTAAAAAAGGGGACTTAAATTGAGCGTAAATTCTTCAGTTGATGCAATCTCAGCTGATCTTTCTGAAAATGTAGCTGCGCAAAACGCTACGCTACATAGAAAGATTGGTTGGCAAGGTGCATTCTGGGTGGCAAGTGGCGTTCCTGCACTTGTTCTTTTTTCAATCGGCGCGATTGCAGCTACAGTAGGTAAACCAGCATGGATGATTTGGGCAATTTCCATTGCCTTTGGTTTTATTCAGGCGTTTACCTATGCAGAAATTGCAGGTTTGTTTCCGCACAAATCAGGCGGCGCATCTATTTACGGCGCGGTTGCTTGGGTGAGGTACAGCAAGTTTATTGCACCTGTATCGGTATGGTGTAACTGGTTTGCTTGGTCCCCTGTGCTTGCCATTGGATCGGGCTTGGCGGCGGGCTATATGCTGAATGCTTTGTTTGCGCCTGATGCCGTGATTAATACTTGGCAAATTACATTGCTTGATTTGGGTATGATCAAAGACGGCCTCGCGCTTAGAATCAACGCGACATTTATTTTGGGTGCTGCGGTTCTGCTCACGGTATTTACCGTTCAGCATGGCGGTATTTTACGCTCTGCTAAAACCACGATGATTCTCGGTGTGATTGCACTTATCCCATTAATGTTAATTGGCTTAGTACCATTATTAACAGGTGATATTGCGCAAGCCAATTTCTTTCCACTTGCACCACTCGCTCACGATGCTGCAGGCAACGTGATTGATGGCGTTTGGGGAATTGAAGGCTGGAAGCTGATGGCTGGCGGTCTCTTTATTGCAGCTTGGTCTACTTACGGTTTTGAAACTGCAGTGTGTTATACACGTGAGTTTAAAAACCCGAAAACAGATACATTTAAAGCTATTTTCTATTCAGGCTTACTTTGTATTGCGGTATTTACCTTAGTACCTATTGCCTTTCAAAGTCACTTAGGTTTAGGTCATATGGTGTCACCTGCGGTTGTAGATGCAGCTGGTGTGGTGACTACGCCTGCAGTGTATGATGGTATGTTGGAAGCTTCAATTTACAGTGGTATGGGTGTTGCAAAAGCGCTTTCAGACATGGTTGGCGGCGGTGCATTTGTGGTTAACGTGATGGTGATTATGATGGTGCTAGCATTATTGCTTGCTATCATGACATCAATGGCTGGTTCTTCACGTACGCTTTATCAGGCATCAGTTGACGGCTGGTTACCAAAGTACTTATCTAAAGTGAATGATCACGGCGCGCCAACCAGCGCAATGTGGACAGATCTTTGTTTCAATTTGATTCTGCTTATGATGTCGGACTATGTATTTATTCTTGCCGCGTCAAATATTGGTTACATCATCTTCAACTTTCTTAACCTTAACTCTGGTTGGATTCATAGAATTGACCGTGCAAACTGGGAACGTCCTTACAAAGCGCCTACTTTAATATTGGCTTTAGGCGGAATATTAGGATTTGTTAACTTAGGTATTATGGGTCTTGGTGCTGATATTTGGGGTGCAGGCACATTAAAAACGGGTTTATTTTTTGCTTCACTGATTATCCCTGTATTTATGTATCGTCATTATGTTCAAGATAAAGGCCAATTCCCTAAACAAATGTTGGAGGACCTGTATATTAATGGGCATGAAGAAGGTGCCTCTGCTAATAAAGCGGGTGTGTTGCCGTATATTGCACTAGTGGCTGGTATTGCATTAGTTTGGTATATGCATAGCTTGTAAGTGTTTGTAATAAGCTTGTAGCAACTTACAGGCATCGTAAAAGCTTATAAAAATCGGGTTAAGATTTAAAATCCTAACCCGATTTTTTATGTCTGAATGATGTTTGTGCTAAGTAACACCTTAGTAGTAAGCCATGAGGGTAATTGTTTGAACGCGGCATCGCCATGAAAATAGGACATCAGCAAATTCCATTCACATGACCGGAGAGAAACATGGCACGCGATCCAAAACATGACATTCTGTTTGAACCTATTCAAATAGGTCCTAAGACCTTACGTAATCGTTTTTACCAAGTACCGCATTGTATTGGCGCTGGTTCTGACAAGCCTGGCTTCCAAGCAGCACATCGCTCGATGAAGGCAGAGGGCGGCTGGGCTGCAATGAATACGGAATATTGTTCCATTCACCCAGAATCTGATGATACGCATCGTTTATCAGCGCGCATTTGGGATGAAGGTGATGTACGCAACTTGCGTGCGATGACTGATGAAGTTCATAAGTATGGTGCGTTAGCTGGTGTAGAGCTATGGTACGGCGGTGCGCATGCACCTAACATGGAATCACGCGCAACACCACGTGGGCCAAGTCAGTACGCATCAGAGTTTGAAACGCTTAGCTATTGTAAAGAAATGGATCTTAGCGATATTGCACAAGTACAACAGTATTATGTAGACGCGGCTAAACGTTCGCGCGATGCAGGTTTTGATATTGTGTATGTATATGGTGCGCACTCATACTTGCCATTGCAGTTTTTAAATCCTTACTACAATAAACGTACTGATAAATACGGCGGTTCATTAGAGAATCGAGCACGTTTTTGGTTGGAAACATTAGAAAAAGTAAAACATGCTGTGGGTGGTGAGTGTGCAATTGCAACACGCTTTGCGGTTGATACCGTCTATGGTCCAGGCCAAATTGAGGTTGAAGTGGATGGTATGAAGTTCATTGAACTGGCAGATCCATTGGTCGATTTGTGGGATGTGGATGTGGGTGACATTGCCGAGTGGGGTGAAGATGCTGGTCCGTCACGTTTTACTCAGCAAGGCCACCAAATACCATGGACTAAATTTGTTAAACAGGTCTCTAAAAAACCGGTGCTTGGCGTAGGTCGTTTTACTGATCCGGAAAAAATGGTTGAAATCGTTACTAAAGGCTACGCAGATATTATCGGTTGCGCACGTCCTTCCATTTCTGACCCATTCTTGCCGCAAAAAATCGAACAAGGGCGTTATGACGATATTCGCGTTTGTATTGGTTGCAACGTATGTATCTCGCGTTGGGAAATCGGTGGCCCACCGATGATTTGTACGCAAAACGCAACCGCTGGTGAAGAGTATCGTCGTGGTTGGCATCCTGAGAAATTCCCTAAAACAAGTTCTAAAGACTCAGTGTTAGTTGTTGGTGCAGGCCCATCAGGCTCTGAAGCGGCACGCGTATTGATGGAAAGCGGATATACAGTCCATTTATATGACAAAGCTGAAAAAATTGGTGGACATTTAAATGCGGTATCAAGCTTGCCAGGATTAGGCGAGTGGAGTTATCACCGTGATTACCGTGAAACGCAAATCAATAAGTTGGTGAAGAAAAACAAGGAAAGTCAGGTAGCGCTAGGTCAAAAAGCCATGACTGCTGACGAAGTGCTGCAATACGGCGCTGATAAAGTGATTATCGCAACAGGTTCTTCTTGGAATACTGACGGTAACAACTGTTTAACCCATGAAGCGATTCCAGGTGCAGATGCCTCTTTATCAGACCAGTTAACACCAGAGCAAGTAATTGAAGGAAAAAAGAAAATCGGTAAGCGTGTGGTCATTTTAAATGCAGACACCTACTTTATGGCACCTAGTTTAGCTGAGAAATTGGCTGCAGATGGTCACGAGGTAACTGTGGTTTCTGGTGTGCATTTGGCTAACTATATGCACTTCACACTTGAGTATCCAAATATGATGCGTCGCTTGCATGAGTTGCATGTTGAAGAGCTTGGCGATCATTTTTGTTCAAAAATTGAAGCTGGTCGTCTTGAAATTTACAATATTTGGGGTGATGGCTCAAAACGTACTTATCGTGGACCTGGTGTTTCTCCACGTGATGCGAACACAACGCATCGCTGGCTTGAGTTTGATTCATTAATTCTTGTGACTGGTCGTCATTCAGAAAACAAATTATGGAATGAGCTTAAAGCACGTGAATCTGAATGGGCTGCCAACGATATTAAAGGTATTTACTTGATTGGCGATGCTGAAGCGCCTAGATTAATTGCAGATGCAACCTTCACAGGCCACCGTGTGGCGCGTGAAATTGAAGAAGCGAACCCACAAATTGCATTGCCATACAAACGCGAAGTGGCGGTATGGGGCGTTCCGCACATGCCAGGTGGTGAGTTTAAGATCGAGTATAAAGTTTAGATTGTTCTGAAAGTAATCGCCGCATAATATCGCGGTGATTATTGTTAATGCGAAAAATTTTACCCTGATGCTGTTACAAGTAAATGTAGTTCAGGCTTCATGGTTGATTGAATAACGAATAGGCAATGCACAATGAATAACTCCATAGAAATCAATGCCACAGAAGTGAACGCAAGTGGAGTTAATCCAAGCGACATCACCAGAATACTGTTCGAGAATTTTCATCCGAACGCCATCCATCTATTTTATGTAATTGGTTATGCGGCAATTGCAGTATTTTTATACGGCACTTATGTGCAAATTCGTAAGTATCGGCGCGGTCAGCCAGATGGTTCTTGGGGTGAATTACTACATCGTTTTTTTGACATGGTTAAAACCATGGCAACGCATCGTACATTGGTGCGACGTGACAAAAGCGCAGGTCGTGCGCATGGATTAATATTTTTAGGTTTTGTGCTGTTATTCATCGGTACCTCTACCATCACTTTAGAGTACGACATTCTTCAACCATTATTTGGATTCAAGTTCTGGTATGGCCATTTTTATCTGTGGTTTTCATTAGTACTTGATCTAGCAGGTTTAGGCCTGATTGCTGGGCTAATCTACATGATGTATCGCCGTAAATGGCTAAAATTACCTAAGCTTGATTACAAAAGAGTGGATAGGCAAGCGGGTGATCCAGATTTCGACCGTAGTCAATATCGTCGTGAAGATTGGGCATTTTTATGGTCATTCATATTAATTGCTGTTACAGGATTTATCTTAGAGGCGACTCGATTAGTCTGGCTTAGCGGTCGTCCAGTGGTTTGGGACTACCGCATGTGGTCGCCAGTTGGTGCGCTATTAGCCCACTTAATGCAGGCGATTGGTTTAACCGCGGAAGGTGCTGGAACATTCCGCTCAGGCTTATGGTGGTTTCATGGACTGTTGTCGCTGACGTTTATTGCGTTTATTCCATACAGCAAAATCAAACATATTTTCACGGCTGCGGCTTCGCTAATGTTTAAAGATCCACTCGCAGGTAGAAGGTTACCAAGAGTGCCAGACGACCAAAAAACTGCCGGTTACAAATCAATCACAGATTTAACATGGAAGAATCTACTCCATTTAGATGCCTGTACCAAATGCGGGCGTTGCCAAGAGGCATGCCCTGCTAACGCCGTTGGTGCGCCATTATCACCACGCGATGTGATTTTATCTTTACGCGAATTTGCCAATCATGCATTAAGTGCTAAAGAGTTACCCAAAGAAGCCGAACTAGACATTCACGGCAAGGGTGTAGGTCAAGTATTTATGGAAACTTTGTGGTCATGCCGCACTTGTTTGGCTTGTGTGGAGATCTGCCCAGTAGCGGTGGAACATGTGCCTATCATCGTGCAAATGCGCCGTAATTTGGTTGAAGCTGGTGAAATGGAACCATTGCTAGAAAAAACACTGCAAACCATCCATAAGACTGGCAACTCTTTCGGAGAGTCAAAACGTAAAAGAGCGTCATGGACTAAAGAGCTGCCATTTGAGATTAAAGATGCACGTAAAGAAGCGGTCGATATGCTTTGGTTTGTGGGCGATTACGCTTCATTCGACCCACGTAACCAAAAGGTGACGCAAGGCTTTGCCAGGCTGATGAATAAAGCAGGCGTTGATTTTGGTTTGCTGTTTGAAGGTGAGCTTAATGCAGGTAATGATGTGCGACGTGTGGGCGAAGAAGGGCTTTATGAGTTTCTTGCCACCTCAAATATTCAATCATTAGACGACTGCGAGTTTAAATCCATCGTTACAACTGATCCGCATTCATACAACACCATTCGTAATGAATACCCTGATTTTGGTGGCACATACGAGATTCAACATTACAGCACCGTGGTTAAAAAGCTGATTGAAGATGGCCGATTGCCATTAGTTAAGAAACTGAATTACAAGGTTACTTTTCATGATCCTTGCCACTTAGGACGCTTTAACAAAGGCTACGATGCGCCGCGCGATATTTTAAAAATGCTGGGTTGTGAGCTGGTGGAAATGGGGCGTAATAAAGACAACTCATTCTGTTGTGGCGCTGGTGGTGGGCGTATTTGGATACCAGATCCAGTAGGTAGCGAGAAGCCTTCGCAAAATAGGATGAAAGAAGCTGCCGTGATTGAAGGGCTTGAGGTGTTTGTGGTTTCTTGCCCCAAAGATCTGACGATGTTTGAAGATGCGCTTAAAACATCAGGCTACGAAGGTAAATTCATTGTACGAGAACTCATAGAGCTGATTGATGAATGCATGGAATATTCAATACCTGAAAAAAAGGTGCTTGAAAAACCTTTAATCGAAAAGATTGTTAGTCAAGAGGTCGTTGTGACAGAGAATGTTGTCATTACCTAGTATTACATTTAGAACACCAGAATGTTTAGAGCGATTGAATGTTGAAATGTTAGCGCTAAAAACTGTAAAAGAATTAGTCGATAAGGCAGTTGAAACTGGCGATATTTACTGTGCTGCCGCTGTTTACAATATTGCGAATAGCGAACAACGTATGGTTTTGGAGGGCATCATGTTTGGCAAGCGTCGTGATGCCTTGGCACTGGCGCGATGGGAACATACGCCAGCAGATGTGTTGAATGCGCTTTGCAGTCTAGGTGTTGGTGATACTGCGGTAGCAGTGAGGCTTGATAAAAACCACAACACGCCAGCACAGGCAATTGCCCAACTTTATGACGCTGAGAAGATCAAGGTTAAAAAAAATGCTAACTTCACTGTATTAATCGCACAGCATCAGCACACGCCTATCAAGGTGCTTGAAGCGATAGTGGAATTTGTTGATGACATAGAAAGCCTAAAAGCCGTTAGCAAAAATCCAGCAGCTAATTCGCAAGTGTTGAGCATATTATTAGCTCGTACGGTTAACAACCTAATGAATGCGGTAATTATTAAAAATATTGCGGCTAATCCTTCAGCATCGGCAGATTTGCTGACAGTTATTTATACGAAAGGTGATGCTTATGTACGTACTGCGGTGCTTGTACATGAGAATTGCTCGCTGGTTTTAATCGAAACGGCTATTAGAGATGTTGCCTCAGCACCAATAGAATTACAGCGGCAAGTAGCCAAATATAATCGGCTGAATATAGACGTGCTGACGAGTTTGGCTGCTAGCCAGGATAAGGCCGTAAGGTGTGGCGTAGCCGCGAATTTAACCTTGCCAAAAGTGCTTGTTAAGCAATTGTTGAACGATGAAAGTCATGTTGTCAGGCGTGCAATAGCCGCAAGGGCTGACTTAACTGCCACTAGTATTGAACGTTTGATGAAAGACAAAGATCATTGGGTACGGCAATGGTTGGCACGAAATTTAATCATATCTTGCAAGGTGCTGAAAAAGTTATCAGTAGACCCGCAAGCCGATGTTAGACGCGCTGTTGCTAGAAACTCACGCTGCTCCGCGGAGGTGTTGAGTGTGTTAGCGAAAGATAAAGACGCTTGGGTGCGATCTGCGGTGGCTTACCAGAAAAATTCGCCTAAGCACTTAATGGAAGCAATGGCAGATGATACCGATATTGATGTGCTGAGTGGCGTGGCTAATAACCCACATACCCCTCAGCGAATATTGCAAAAACTCATCACCTCGCCAAAAGCTGATATTCGGCGCGGCGTAATACTGAATCACAAGGCAACGCGTAAAACTTTGTTGCCCTTGCTTGAAGATGCTTATTACCTGCATCGATTAATGTTGGTAGGCAGTGCGGTATTAATGGATCGTGATAAATGGCAATTATGTGATGACCCTGATTTTCAAGTTAGATTTACGGCATATCAGTATTTTGCTAAAAAGTTTAAAAAAGAAATCTGTAATGATTGATAAGTATAAGTTTTTGAGGAGAAGGTAAGTATGAAAATTCTAGTAGCAGTAAAACAAGTTGCCGCATTGGATGAAGACTTCGAGATTCGCTCGGATGGTAAGGACGTAGAAAATGATTTTTTGCTTTA
>JAYWDO010000155.1:0-8483 GCA_043779795.1 Pseudomonadota bacterium | reverse complement strand
CAAGTTCAAGTCGGTGACACCCCTAAACACATCGTTTCCTATTCTGAATCATGCTGTTACATAACCGTCTGAGCAAAATTGCCGGACACTACTGATATATGTATTAATAATTAACTAGGAGTAGTCCATGAGTAAAGCAATTAGCTATGCCGCACATTCACCCAAAGAGAAGCTGGTGCCTTTCAATTTCGAGCGACGCGAGGTAGGTCCTAAGGATGTGCAAATAGAGATTCTATTTTGCGGTGTCTGCCACTCAGATTTACATACCGCTCGCAATGAATGGCAAAACGCAGTATATCCAGTAATACCTGGGCATGAGATTGTCGGGCGCGTGATGAATGTTGGCGCTGAAGTAAAAAGCTTTAAAATTGGTGATGTTGCAGGCGTTGGTTGCCTAGTAGATTCATGTGGAGTATGTGCAGATTGTGCTGAAGGACTAGAACAGTATTGTGACCAAGAGATCTTTACCTACAATAGTCCTGATAAGCATACAGGCAAGATGACTTATGGCGGTTATTCAAATCAAATAGTTGTAGATGAGCATTTTGTGTTACACATTTCAGACAATTTAGATTTAGCTGCAGTGGCTCCTTTGTTATGCGCAGGCATTACTACATATTCACCGTTAAGACATTGGAAAGTGGGCGCAGGGAGTAAGGTCGGTATTGTAGGCTTGGGCGGCCTAGGACATATGGCAGTGAAGTTAGCGCATGCCATGGGAGCGTATGTCGTTCTATTTACCACTTCACCAGATAAGGCTGTAGATGCTAAACGACTAGGCGCGGATGAAGTAGTCATCTCAAAAAATCCAGACGAGATGCAAAAGCATGTAAAGAGCTTTGATTTCATTCTTAACACAGTAGCAGCAGCCCATAATCTTGATGTGTTTATTGAATTATTAAAACGTGACGGCACCATGTGCTTAAATGGCGTTCCAGAGCATGCCCATCCTTCGCCTAGTATTTTTAATTTAATCTTTAAACGCAGGCAGATTGCAGGTTCGTTGATTGGTGGTATTAAAGAAACCCAAGAGATGTTAGATTTCTGTGCGGAGCATAATATTACGTCCGATATAGAGCTAATCGCAATGCAAGACATCAATAATGCTTACGAGCGTATGCTTAAAGGAGATGTGAAATATCGTTTTGTGATTGATATGGCAACATTGAAAAATTAATTATTCCATCAGTAACCCATAGTGGTTTTTTGAGTTGCCAGTTATTTTCTGCCTGTTATTTGATGCCAGCTATTTAATTATAAGTAAGCTGGCAATTGACTAGCGTATATTCCACGCACCGAACCGCTATTTTCTGAAAATAATAAACTATTTAAAAAAATAATAATTAGCATTGCAGCTAAACCGCTAAAGTATTGTAAAATTACATCTGGCGGGCCTCCCCGCATTGTGAAGTAGCCAATCTGGTCAGATGCGGAAGCAAGCAGCCACAACTATTAAGCAAGTGCCGGGGTAAGGGCTCGCCTCTTTCGTTGAGTTATGCAAGCCATATGAGTTACAAGGTTCTATGAGCTATCAAGTACTGGCCCGTAAATGGCGCCCAAAATCATTTGAAACACTGGTCGGACAAGACCATGTGGTGCGCGCACTCACTAATGCGCTAGAACAAAATCGTTTACATCACGCCTATTTATTTACAGGTACTCGTGGTGTAGGTAAAACCACACTCGCCCGTATTTTAGCTAAATCACTCAATTGCGAAACTGGCATCACAGCCAACCCTTGTGGTGTTTGTACCACTTGCATGGAAATCGATAAAGGCCGGTTTATCGACCTAATTGAGGTTGATGCCGCAAGTAACACGCAAGTAGATGCAATGCGTGAACTGTTAGATAGCGCACAATACGCACCAACTGCTGGCCGTTTTAAAGTGTATATCATCGATGAAGTACACATGCTGTCAAAAAGTGCATTCAACGCGATGCTTAAAACGCTAGAAGAACCGCCAGCACATGTTAAGTTTATTCTCGCCACCACTGATCCACAAAAAGTGCCTGTCACAGTATTGTCGCGTTGCTTGCAGTTTAATCTACGACAAATGGCTGGCACTTCAATTATTAGCCATTTACAAAACATTCTCGGTCAAGAAAACATTCCATACGAACCGACAGCACTGCATCTGATAGCACGCGCCGCAGATGGTAGTATGCGTGACGCGCTATCGCTAACAGATCAGGCGATTGCTTACGGTGGCCAAACAGTTAATGAATCTGAAGTACGTGCAATGCTGGGCGCAGTCGACCAAAGTTATTTGTATCAATTATTAAATGCACTACTCGATAATGACGGCGCTGGCCTGATTGCCCAAGCAAAGATTATGGAAGAGCGCAGCTTATCATTTGAAGCGGCACTCAATGATTTAGCGCAATTATTGCACCAAGTAGCAATAGCACAAACAGTGCCCGACAGCGTTGCCGATGATTTACCTGAACGTGTAGCCTTACTCAGCTTAGCGCAAAAGATTCCAGCAGAAACCTTGCAGTTATATTACCAAATCGCATTACTGGGCCGCCGTGATATTAGCCTTGCACCAGATGAATTTGCTGGCTTTACGATGAGTTTGTTACGCATGTTGGCTTTTACACCTAATGGCACTGGCACTCAAAATGATGCTAGCACTCAAAAACCGACCAGACAAGCCATCGCACCACTAGCCAATGCTTTAAAGCCACAGTCTGCGGCGCCAATTGAACCAACCGGCTTGCAGAAGAACCTTGTACAGAAGAATCTAGCGCAACAAGTCGCACCTACTGAATATGCCGCAGATGAGTCAATGCCTGAAAATGCACTAGCTAGCTCAATGATCGATGAGATTTCAGTAGAACAAAGTAATGCAAAAACCAATACTAACGGCCAATTTAATGGCAATTGGCGCGGCTTGTTAGATGACTTGAAACTTGGCCTAGTGCGTACATTAGCCCAACATTGCGAGCTAATCAGTTACGATAAGAATAGCATTTCTCTCAGCGTACCAGACTCGCAAAAACACTTATTAGTACCAAATTATCAAGAAAAACTAGCCAGCACTATCTCACAGTATTTTGATAAAAAAATAAAATTGCAATTTAGTGTCGGCGGCACTGGCAACACGCCCGCCAAACAAATCTGTGAAGAAAAAGCGCATGCGCAAGCCAATGCAGAAAGCGCGATTGAAGATGATAGTTTTGTACAAGCGCTGATAAATGACTTTGGGGCACAAATTATTCCCAACAGCATTAAACCCATTTAAAAATTAAACCCATACATAGATTAAGGAGAGAGAACATGATGAAAGGCGGCATGGGCAATATGATGAAACAAGCCCAACAAATGCAAGCGAACATGCAAAAAGCGCAGGCTGAGCTGGCAAATGTTGATGTTGAAGGGATTGCAAGTAATGGCTTGGTAAAAGTAACGATGTCTTGCAGCAATCAAGTAAAACGCGTCACTTTAGACGATAGCGTGATGGATGATAAAGAAACCTTAGAAGACTTACTTGTCATCGCGTTAAAAGATGCCACAGCAAAAGCCGAAGCCACTTCATCAGCACGCATGGCTAATTACATGCCATCGGGCATGAAGCTGCCATTCTAACCAATAATCAGATAATCATCTGCATGAAGAACCCACCAGCACTTGAACATTTAATAGATAGCTTACGCTGCTTACCAGGCATTGGCCCAAAGTCCGCACAACGCATGGCTTATTACTTATTGCAACGTGATAGAAAAGGTGCTGCAAACCTAGCGGTCGCACTGGATAATTCTTTACAGGTGGTTGACCACTGTAAACTATGCAACACCTTCAGTGAACAGCCTATCTGCCCATTATGTGAATCTGAGCAGCGTGATAAGAACTTGTTATGCGTGGTAGAAATGCCAACGGACTTGATGATACTTGAAAACACTCGCGCTTATACCGGCATGTATTTTGTTCTGATGGGCAGGTTATCGCCTTTAGATGGCGTTGGGCCCAAAGAGATTCATTTAGATAAACTGATTAAACGTGTGCAAGATGGCATTGTACAAGAAGTGATTTTAGCCACCAATTACACCGTCGAAGGTGATGCTACGGCTCATTACATTAGCGAGCTACTGAAAGCCAGAGGCATTAAAACCAGTAGAATTGCGCGCGGCATGCCCATGGGTGGTGAAATTGAATATGTAGATAGCGGCACGCTAGCGCAGGCGATGATGGAGCGGCGCAGCCTAACTTAAGAGAGTTGTCCACAATTTTGTGTAATCGGGTTTTAGTTTCTTTTTCCGGCATGCGAGAGGCTATCCTGTATTTTTTGTAAGTAGCGATTCAGAGCTGCCTTCCTGCTCTAAATTGGCGTTCCGTCAGTTTAGCCCTGTCTTTAGTTAGGCAGCAATATTCGCTTGAATGCAAACGCCATATCGTTGCAGTGGCACACCAAATGACCGATTACACAGATCTATTTACAGCCTCCAAATTACAGCTCTAACTCACTCAAACTCGCATGTTCATCTGGCCTGCGACCTAAAGGCCAAAAGAACTTACGTTCAGTTTCTTTAATAGCTAAATCATTAATACTGGCATAGCGTAACGCCATCAGGCCATTCGCATCGAACTGCCAGTTTTCGTTACCGTAAGACCTGAACCAATGACCTTTTGCATCGTGCCACTCGTAAGCAAAGCGTACTGCAATACGGTTGCCTTCAAACGCCCAAAGCTCTTTAATTAGCCTGTATTCATGCTCATTGGCCCATTTACGTGTTAAAAACTCTACGATTTCAGCGCGGCCTCGAGGAAACTCTGCACGGTTACGCCATTGAGAATCTTGCGTGTAGACCAGTGAAACGCGTTGTGGGTCGCGGCTATTCCAGCCATCTTCAGCCATACGTACCTTTTGCATCGCGCTTTCACGGGTAAAAGGTGGTATTGGTGGACGAACTTCTATATTTACGGTCATCACTTAATTCCTTTGTATTTTAAAAAAGTTACTCGCCTAGAAATCCGCCGCTTTGATGCGCCCACAATGTGGCATACAAGCCACCTAATTTAAGCAGCGATTGATGGTCACCCTCTTCGATTATTTTGCCTTCATCCAACACTATCAATCTATCCATTGCCGCTATTGTAGATAATCGATGTGCGATTGCAACCACGGTTTTACCTTGCATCAAACTATATAGACTTGCTTGTATCGCAACTTCCACTTCAGAATCTAAGGCACTGGTGGCTTCATCTAACAGTAAAATTGGTGCGTCTTTTAGCATAACACGAGCAATGGCAATACGTTGGCGCTGCCCGCCAGAGAGCTTTACACCGCGCTCACCAACATGTGCGTCATAAGCCGTTCGGCCTTTTGCATCGGTAAGCCCTAAAATAAAATCATGCGCTTCAGCATGTTTGGCTGCGTTAATCATTTCGGCTTCTGTTGCATTAGGGCGGCCATATAAAATATTGTCGCGCACACTGCGATGCAACAGTGAGGTATCTTGCGTGACCATGCCAATCTGGCTGCGTAAGCTATTTTGTGTCACTTGCTTAACATCTTGACCATCGATCAATATATGACCTTGTTCTACATCGTAAAATCGTAACAGTAAATTCACAACAGTAGATTTACCTGCCCCAGAGCGCCCTACCAAGCCAACCTTTTCGCCTGGTTTGATATTCAAGTTAAGTGCCTGTAACACTGGCGTTTTCATGCCATAAGCAAAACTAACCGCTTCAAATTTAATGTTACCAGCGTTCACTAAAAGAGGCTTAGCCTCTACCACATCTGTAATCTGGTGCGCCATTGATAAAGTATTAACGCCATCTTGCGCGGTACCAATCTGCTCATAAAGTGTGGTGAGCTCCCACATTACCCAATGAGATATTCCATTAAGCCGCAATGCCATAGCAGTAACCGCAGCCACACCACCCACACTTACCTGACCTTTAGTCCATAACCATAAGGCAACGCCAGAGGTAGAAATAATAAGCAACACGTTAAGTATATGATTCACGACTTCAACACCAGACACATAGCGCATCTGCGCATTCACCGTACTGAGAAATTCATGCATGGCGGATTTTGCATAGCCAGCTTCTCGCCCAGCATGTGAAAATAACTTAACGGTACTAATGTTCGTGTAAGCATCGGTAATGCGGCCTGTCATCAATGAGCGCGCATCCGCCTGCTTTTGAGAAACTTTAGCTAAACGTGGCACGAAATAAGTAAGGGAACTGATATAACACAGAACCCATACCAAAAATGGCAACATCACAGTAGTATTAAAATGCCCTACCACAGCGACCATCGTTACAAAATAAATAATCACAAAGACTAAAATGTCCGCGACAATAAACCATACATCACGCACCGCCAAGGCGGTTTGCATGACCTTTGCTGAAACACGCCCAGCAAACTCATCTTGATAAAAACTCATACTTTGACTCAACATGAGACGGTGAAAATTCCAACGCAAGCGCATAGGAAAATTACCCGCCAATGTTTGGTGTTTAATCAAGGTTTGTAGGCTGATGAGTATAGGGCTTAATAACAACAAGCCTGCTAAGAACAATAAGTGTCGTTTTTCTGTGGCCCACAATAAATCTGGTGAGGTTTTACTCAGCCAATCAACCACTTTACCCATTACCGCAAATAATAGCGCCTCAAAGCCGCCAATGATGGCTGTAAAGACTGTCATGGCAAGAATTAATACTCGCGAACCTTCCGTGCATGCCCACAGAAACGACCACAACGCTTGTGGTGGCGGATCGATTTCGTTGGTAGGGAATGGATTTAAAAGGCTTTCAAACCAACGTAGCATAGAGTGATTTCAGTTCAGAATTAATACAATTTAACAACTAGTTTAATGAGTGTTTATTCGTTTTTATAGCTATACAACGTATGGATTTTTTATAGCTAGGCTTTGCATATCAAGCAAACAACTTCTGCCGCAATACCTTCACCCCTACCCGTAAAACCTAATCTTTCAGTAGTGGTGGCTTTCACGTTAATCATATCAATCAGCACCGCGCAATCTTCGGCAATATTCATACGCATTTGTTCAGTGTGCGGCGATAATTTTGGCAGCTCGCAAATGACAGTGCAATCCAGATTACTCACGCCATAACCTTTGGCTTGAATTAAGGCAACAACCTGCCTTAATAATGCGCGTGAATTAATACCTTTATAACGCATATCTGTCGGTGGGAAATGTTTGCCGATGTCGCCCAGCGCCGCTGCGCCTAATAACGCATCACAAATGGCATGCAGTAATACATCTGCATCAGAATGGCCATCTAAACCTTTTTCAAAGGGAATATCTACGCCGCCTATGATGCATTTTCGTCCAATGACGAGTCTGTGTACGTCATAACCATGCCCGATTCTTATTGTCATCTTGATGTTATTCCGAAGGCATTAAGGCAGAAAGTACCGCCAAATCTCGTGGGTAAGTCACTTTGAGGTTGCGCAACTCACCCGTCACAAGCTTAGGCTTCAAGCCTAACGCCTCAATGGCTTCAGCTTCATCGGTAGGTGCACCGTTAAATTTAGTTAGCGCCTCTTTAAGCTTGGCATATTTAAACATTTGTGGCGTTTGCGCCTGCCATAAATCGGTTCGTGGCACGGTAGCAGAGACACGCTGCTCGCTATCGGCTCGCTTTAAAGTATCAGCAAGAGGCAATGCCAATAAACCACCTATCTCGTCATGCTCCAGTGTTTGTAGGAAATGATTCAATAACTGATGCGTTAAACCTGGGCGAGCGGCATCGTGTACCAAAATCCAATCACTCGCCGCCACCTGCGCTTCAATGGCCATTAAGCCATTCAACACAGTAATTGATCGCGTATCACCACCACAATAATGTACTTGGACTTTGCTTCTAGCATTCAAATAAGTGCTACGCCAATATATATCATCTGCACTGAGTATGACATTGATGCTACTGATTTCACTGGCTAAATCAAACACCTCAATCACATGCTGAATCAGTGGCTTACCCTGTAAACTCAAATATTGTTTAGGCGTCTCTGCACCCATGCGACTACCGCTGCCAGCGGCTGGAATGATGACGTGAAAACGCGCCATGCTAAATTTTGAGTAGGTAATTATTCATAACTAAATTTTAACATAACGCGCTGGTTTGCTAGCTAGGCAATTTATGGGTTAAGTAGGGTGAATACATGCTCTTGTATTTCCCCGCCGTTGCGATACTGGCAATGATAAAATATTTCTCTCCACCTACCGTATCTTAACTTGGGCAGATTCAAAAACCAATCGCAACAGTTAATGATTAGTTTCAACTTTAGCCAGATCCATATAATGCAAGAGCTCATTATAAACCTCTAGCGGCACTCTAAATTCGAGAGACTTTCTTGGGCGCGTATTCAAGCTCACGTAATCTCATCCTACTGCTCCTGCGTGTGTACTGACAAATCTGCAGATACTGTGAAATTAAAGTGTTTTTTCAAACCATGCAATAGATTCCACATGCGCGGTATGTGGAAACATATTAATCACACCAG
>JAYWDO010000154.1:0-2952 GCA_043779795.1 Pseudomonadota bacterium | reverse complement strand
CGCATTAGTCATGTTCTAGCTGGCAAGCCTTATATTGGCATTATTGAAGCTTGGGTGATGGGCGATGATAGCCAAATAGCAGTAGATGATTGGCAAGTGTTTTTACGCACAGGCGTCAGTCATTTAGTCTCTATTTCAGGGTTTCATATTACGATGCTGTCTGGTCTGGCATTTGGTTTCGTTAGTTTTTTCTGGCGGCGAGTCCCTGGCTTGATGATGCGTTTACCTACGCGTAAAGCCGCGGTGATTGCTGGCGTGATTACAGGCTTGGCTTACGCACTTATTGCCGGATTCTCTGTGCCTTCGCAACGAACTTTTTATATGTTGTTAGTGTTTGCCGTTGCGCTGTGGTCTGGTCGCCAGTTGCTGATTTCTCAAGTATTAGCCATTGCTCTGTTTATTGTGGTGTTGCTTGACCCTTGGGCGGTCAATGCGCCTGGCTTTTGGTTGTCATTTGGTGCTGTGGCCATGCTCGCTTACGCTTTAGATGCAAGAATCGGACAAATACACTGGTTCAGGGCGGCGTTGCAAACGCAGTGGGCGGTTACTATCGGTATGTTGCCCTTATTGCTGGTGATGTTTAACCAAGCCTCAATTGTTTCGCCCATCGCCAATGCCTTTGCTATTCCGCTGATTAGTTTCGTAGTGACACCTTTAGCGCTGTTGGGCAGTTTTCTAGCAATTGATGCACCGCTTAATTTGTCATACAAAGCTTTATAAATTGGCATGATTGCACTTAAATGGCTCAATCAATTACCAATGGCTACTTGGCAGCAACATGCGCCAGTTACGTGGACACTGTTGCCAGCCATGTTCGGCATGCTTTGGCTGTTGTTGCCACGTGGGTTCCCTTTGCGCTGGATGGGTGTGGTCGGTTTTTTTGCCCATGATTTTAATTACGCCAATCAAGCCAAATATAGGTGACATGAAAGTTACCGTGTTAGATGTAGGGCAGGGCCTCAGCGTGTTGGTGCAAACCGCCTCACATACTTTATTGTATGATGCTGGGCCAAAATACAATGAGCAAAGTGACGCAGGTAGCCGCATTGTGGTGCCGTTTTTAAGTGGCGAAGGAGTTGTGAAAATTGATGGATTTATTGTGAGCCATAACGATATTGACCATAGTGGCGGTATGGCCTCGGTGCTGGCGCTAATGCCTGTTACATGGCTGGCTAGTTCTTTTAAAGAGAAAATTGAAGCGCCTGAAACGCAAAATAAATTAACATGTTTTGCCGGGCAAGTATGGGTTTGGGATAATGTACGGTTTGAGGTCTTGCATCCAACGATTGAAGGTTATGATGACCTAAAAGTCAGCGACAATAATCGTAGTTGCGTACTCAAGGCAACAAGTCAAGCAGGCAGCATTTTATTGACTGGCGATATAGAAAAAGAAGCTGAGTCGGCTTTATTGAATACAATGCCTGAAAAGTTAAAAAGTGATGTACTTACCGTGCCGCATCATGGCAGTAAAACATCATCAACATCTGCTTTTATTGCCGCAGTAGCGCCTAATATTAGTGTGTTTACTGCGGGATATTTAAACCGTTTTGGGCATCCCAAGCCATTAATCTTGGAACGCTATCAATCCTTTGGTAGAACAATACAGCGTTCAGATTATGATGGTGCGATACAAATTGATTTCGTGAGTGATCCGCAAATTGAAATTTTTTTTGTAGTGCGTTGGCGCAATTTTAACAAACATTATTGGCAAGATTAGTTGGCGTCAACTACAGATGTAATTGAATAGCCAATATTTTTGAAGCACTTGTTGTTAGCAATCTGCTAGGTATATTTACACATCAACCACAGTAGTTGCTTGCCCAAACGCCGAGTTACAGCTAAAGTATCGCTGATATAAACTTAGTCAATATTGTGTTGGATTAAGTAATTTTACAGGCTTAAAGTCATCTAATTTTTTAGGAGTTGTACTGTGTGGCAAATAATTGTAGCGGCAGGGTGGCCAATTTGGCCGCTTATCATTGCATCAGTCGTGGCACTTGCGATTATCGGTGAACGTTTTCTTGCTTTGCGTGAAGATACTGTAGCGCCTAAAAATCTATTACCAGAAGTGCAGACTTGGCTAGCTAAGGGTGGCATTACTAAAGAAACGATTAGCCGCCTAGAGCAACATTCTTTATTGGGACAAGTGTTCGCTAGTGCCTTATCTAACGCTAAAAACTCACGTGAAGTGACTAAAGAGGCGATTGAAGAAACAGGTCGTGCAGTTGCGCATAATCTAGAAAAGTATTTATCAACGCTTGGCACGATTGCCACGGTTGCACCTTTGCTAGGGTTGCTAGGCACTGTTATTGGTATGGTGGAGTTGTTTGGCGCATTTACTAGCACCGGTCACGATATTGCACAGTTCGCACGCGGCATTTCAGTGGCTTTATATAATACTGCGGCCGGTATTGTAGTGGCTGTACCTGCGATGATTGCTTACCGTTATTTCCGTTCAAAAGTAGACGGTTTATTGGTCGAAATGGAACAGCAAGCCATTAAGCTGGTTGAAATCATTCACGGCGAACGCAAGTAATTCGTATTTTTTGATTTAATGACGAATACAGCAAAAGGATTACTATGAATTTTCAACGTGGAAAGCGCCATGAAGATCTCGAGATGAATCTCGTACCGTTGATTGACGTGCTACTGGTCATCATTATTTTCTTGGTGGTCAGTGCAACGTTCTCTCGTACCAGTGAATTGCAAATCAATTTACCAACCGCAGAGGCGATTGCAACACAAGAAAAACCATTGACCATTGAAGTAAGTGTTGATGCCAATGGTAAATATACCATCAATAACAAAGGCTTAGTTGATACTTCAGTTGCCGCAATCAGTGCGGCATTGCAATCTGCCGCAAATGGTGGAAAAGAGCCAACGGTGATTATTAATGCTGACGCGAATACAACACATCAATCTGTCGTCAATGTAATGGAAGCCTCACGCGTT
>JAYWDO010000153.1:0-2998 GCA_043779795.1 Pseudomonadota bacterium | reverse complement strand
CCACTTCTAGGCGTTTAGAGTGCCAACTCGCAGCGATTGACGGTGTAGCACACGCCATTTTATTTCCCTCGGGCCTGTCGGCCATTAGCACTGTCATGCTATCATTGCTGAAATCGGGCGATTGTATGCTGCTACCTAGCAACGCTTATGCACCGGCTTTGGAAGTCGCCAATTATATGCAGCGGCAATTTGGCATCGAATTCGCCTTATATGACCCCATGAATCCGGCGTCTATCGTCATCACACTCAACACCAAACTGCTGTGGATAGAAACACCGGGCTCCGTGACCATGGAGGTCTCGGATTTGGCGGCTTTGGCAAAAATCGCCCACGCCCATCAACTATTGGTTGCCATTGATGCCACTTGGTCGGCCGGTATTGCTTTGCCCGTATTTGAGCTAGGGGCTGACATTTCTATACAAGCGCTGACCAAATATCAATCTGGTGGCAGCGACGTGATGTTGGGTTGCATTACCACCGCCAATGACGCCGTCTATTCTCAATTGTTAGATACCGCCGTAATTCTAGGGATCGGTGTTAGCCCGGAAGATTGCCGTTTGATATTACGAAGCTTACCGCATTACAATTTACGTTATCACGCACAAGACAAGGCCGCTCGCCAAGTTGCTGCGTGGTTATGTAAGCATGAGGCTGTTGAACAAGTGTTACATCCTGCTATCAATGGCTCGCCAGGGCACGATGTTTGGCGTAGGGACTTTACTGCCGCGGCAAGCTTGTTTTCTGTGGTATTCAAGCCCAATATTAGCCAGTCAAAAATTGATCGTTGCGTTGAATCATTGCGCTTATTTCACCTAGGGTTCAGCTGGGGCGGAGCAGTGAGCTTAGTGGTTCCCTTTGCCCGAAACCAAATGAATGCTGCGTACTCCTATGAAGGATCGCTAGTACGTTTTTATATCGGTTTAGAAGACGTAAACGATTTACTACTGGATATTGCACAGGCATTTAACTCATTAAAGGAATAAAGATGGCAAACGCAAAATGGAATGGGCAGATCATCGCCGAAAGTGATCAATTTGAAGTGGTGGAAGGCAATATTTACTTTCCACCTGCTGCGTTAAATCTAGCCTACTTTCAAGAAAGTACGCATACGACGCTGTGTGCATGGAAAGGCCTAGCCAGTTACTTTGACATAGTAGTGGATGGCAAAACCAATGTTAATGCCGCTTGGTACTATGCAAACCCTAAAGTAGCGGCTAAAAACATTACTGGGCATGTCGCTTTTTGGAAGGGCGTTGAAGTTAACAAATAGAAGTTTGCCAATAGTAGATTTAACTAACTATTTTTGCTTGAATTCAGGCTATCGATTTAAGCAAAAATAGCTCAAATTCCGACTCTATTTGGTCTTGCCATACATGCTCCATGTGCCAATCACATTCATGGGCAATTGATAAAAAGCGCTGCCTAGTATATTTATAACAGTTTTCTGTAAATATACTTTCGCCTGCGGCAAAATCGAAATTTTGACCATCAACCGTCACCGTTTGGGCGCAGCTACTCACCAAGTGCATTTCAACTCTACCTTCAACCTTATTGAAACGCGCCTCATGTAAAAACTGCTCTTCCAAAAAATTAGCCTCTAACTCTCTATTCGCCCTTACCAATAGATTTTTATTAAATTCAGCAGTCACGCCAGCACTATCGTTATAAGCCGCTAAAAGTTGCGATTCATTTTGCGTGCTGTCCACCCCAATCAAAAGCCAACCCTGATTTCCAGCCAAATAATGAAAATTTTTCAGGAGCAATCGAGCTTCTTCCGGTGAAAAATTGCCAATGGTCGAGCCCGGGAAGAACACCATACGTGCGTTATGATTATTAAAATCGATAGGCGCATGCATATTAGTAAAGTCACCCACTAACGGGATAATCTCAATATTTAAGTAGTCTTGCTGTAATTGCAGAGCGATGTCGTTCAAGAACTGTGCTGAAATATCGATTGGAACATAAGTTTTTAGCTGCGGTTGAGAACTTAACAATAAGCGCGTTTTAACACTAGCGCCACTACCAGGCTCTACGACTAGGCTAAGGTCGGGAATAATTTCTGCAATGCCCTTAACCACTTGTTTCAGTAAACGCGTCTCGACGCGAGCCGGATAATACTCTGCTGTTTTGGTAATGGCTTCAAATAAGACCGAACCAGTTTCATCATAAAACCATTTACATGGAATTGATTTCTGTTGTTGGCTTAAACCGTGCACCACATCTTTATTGAACGCATGATGCATAGTGCGATTTATTACGATAGGTTTATTCATAAAGTGACTGTTTAGTAGGTTAAAGGTTTGCTAAGAATTTAAGCAGCCAGACGGAGCCCGCTAAATTGCCAGCGTTGGTGTGGGTAGAAAAAATTACGGTAGCTAATGCGGGCATGGTTTAAGGGGGTGGCAAAAGATGAGCCACGAAGCACGTATTGGCCATTCATAAATTTACCGTTGTACTCACCAACAGCCCCAGAGCTTATTTTAAAGCCTGGATATGCTACATAAGGGCTAGCCGTCCATTGCCAGACCTGACCATAAATCTGTTGTAAGCTTTGTTTATTCGTTGTAGGTGTATTGGTTGGCTGTGGCATCAGCACCTCGCCAGCTTCCCCCAAACCACCTTCTTGGCAGCTTTGGCTAGCGGCGGCAAACTCCCATTCTGCTTCAGTAGGTAACCGTTTACCCGCCCATCTTGCATAAGCATCCGCTTCAAAAAAGCTGATATGACAAACGGGTGCGGCCAAATTAAGAGGCTGCAAGCCCTCAAGCTGATAAGCCATATAACTTTTACCGTCTGACCCATTATTAATAAGTAAATCACTAGTTTGCCAATAAAGCGGCATCTCCCATTGTTCTTGCTTGGCCATTTTCCAGCCATCCGCCAGCCATAACAGGGGATTGTGATAACCACTATCTTCTATAAAGGCAATCCAGTCGGCATTGGTCACCAAATGCTTAGCTAGACCAAATGGCGCAAGGTACACCTGATGCGCAGGCCG
>JAYWDO010000152.1:0-21361 GCA_043779795.1 Pseudomonadota bacterium | reverse complement strand
AGCAACCCACCCATTAAGATAGCTAAAATCACTAGCACCACAGCCATTTCTACCAGAGAGAAGCCATTGCTCGAAAAAAAGTTGTGGTTAGTATTTTTCATTATGGTGCCACGATAAACATTTGGTCATTGTAAGTACTAGTTCTTGGCGTGCCTATAGCATCAAAAATGGTAACTCCATAAGGAGCTGGAGCTGGCTTATCAAGGTAATCTTGAATCTGATTTGATGGTCTAACTTGGCCAATGAGTGTCGAACCACTACTTACCACCAAAGAAGATGCGCCACTTGTCCCAACGGTAAGATTACCTTTTGCATAATAAATAAAGTGTTTCCAACCATTTTCTGAGAACCAAGCAGGGAAACTATTTATAGTCAATTGAGGTTGAGCGCATTGATTTGTTGACCCATCTACACTTACATTGCCGGCCCCACTGCAGGTTGCAGTTGCACCAACTACAGCACATGATCCACTCCCCGACATAGATGTACTGTCAATGGGTAAAGATGGTGTGTAATTAAAAGTACCTGCGACATTGCTGACACAAGTTCCAGTACCACTGCAAATTAAATTTCTTTTCGGCGTGCTAACTCTTGCACAACTTCCCAAACCCGTGCAACTACAAACTTTTGCCGTATAGGTACAAGCACCATTATTTAAAGAATAATTTTGATCTGACGTGAATTTGATTGTTGCTGGGAAGGCACAATCGCACTTACTACCACTACAGTTACAAATAGGCAATGGTAACGAACCAGAATTCAAGCCCTGTACACAACTTTGCCCTTGATAGCCTAAATTAGCGGCATAAGGGTAAAACCGATTGGCAGGAGTTACGCTACTAGCTAAGTAATAACTTCTTAATTGAGAGGTAGCCTCCTGAGCGACTCTTTTTTCCACAGCAGCCATGAGCTCATCAATCGTAATGTAAACAAGCTGATCATTAAAATTACTAGTCATTGCCAAAGGCATACTTTCAGAAGCCATAATAAAATCATTATCCATATCAGCATTGCTATAAGTTCCTGGCACACAAGGTGTTGCGCATCCTGTAGGCACTACAAGGGTATCAAGATATTGGCTCGCTGCGCTCAAAGACGTGCTTGATCGAGATTGTGTACCACGTACGGCTCCAGGCACAAATATCGCTGCCGCAACCCGATTGCTGACTATATTGCCGCTATTGTCACGCACGGTGAGCCAAGGGTAAGGTAGGGTTGCACCAGTGCAATCTAACGTTGCTGGCGGTGGATTAGTTATTGTCAGATTTAATGTATTCGAATTTAGAACAGCTAAACAAGTTGGATCAACTAAGTTTGCTGAAACAGCATACCACGGCATTATTCCACTAACATCAGACTCAGAGGGGTCCTTATCCGAAGGGATGCTCTTAGAAGGTGCGTGAATAGATATGCCCAAATCCTTCCATGGTAATCGACCAAGGCAGCGCATATTAATATCACTGTTAATTAATGGTAGGCCATTAGTTAGTATTTTAGTTACATCAAGACAACCACCATCTGCTGTGCCATCATAATCTGGTGAACTTTCTGACAATGCGTCTGGAATTATTAAATTCCCAGGACGAGTACCAGCACTTACAGCTTTAATGCTAAGACCTATCAACGCTATTTTGGCGTCTGCCAATATCGTGGCAGTCCTTTTATCACGCTCAATTTGCACTCCATTACCATTTAATACTGTAAACAAGGCCGTTGTACCTGCAAGCAAAAGGATTAACGCCATAATAATTAAAGCACCCCCTTTTTGGGCATGGCCATTTCTATTAGCGAGACTTTTCATCACCACCATCAATCACGCCCGTTTCTTGCAAATTCAATCTTTTGGCTTTCTCTACAAGCTGTAACTCTCTAATCTCATTAGTTTCAGGCGCATACATTTGCCCTGCTTTTAATCGCACATGCTTGCCATTTGCAGGGATTTTTACATCAACGCCTTCTGTACTTGCGCCTTTTGTTGAGAAGCCTTGTTGATTGAGCTTACCAACTTGTACGCTATCCACCGCGCTATCTTCTTGTACGGCTTGGTTATTAATCCATAGTGTGCTTTTTGTGCCATCGCCGCGCTTAACGTAACCTTGCAGCGTGATAGGCTCTGGCAGTTCTAGTGGGGCCGCATTTGTTGCGGCTTCTTGCGCTAGATTATCTTGTGGGGTAATGACTTTTAGTTTTTGATTTTGTCTTAGAATATCTAAATTATTGCGTTCAACTGGGCGGCTGAATAATCTGCCAAAATTATCCGTCGGCGCCGCTGGTAAATGTGCCGAAAACAGGCTGACAAGCAGCATTAAGATTGAACTAAAAATATTACATAACTTCATCATAATGATGAGTTCAGCACTGCTTGAACAGCTTCAGGCTCGTGCATGGTCAACCAATCTAATTCGCACTTGGCGTGTAAATTAGCGATAAGTTGGTTGCTTAACACACCCACCGCATTGAGCCTTGTAATTTCGCAATCACGTAGCATAAAAGACGCTGCATTTTTGCTGGCTAATGACTCGGTTAATTGCAGAATATCACCCTCGTGCAACATGTCTAGGTCTAGCTTCATAATAGATCGATGCAACACAAACCCACCCAAGTTTGTCACAAAGCTTGGCCTGTAGTCTTCTTGTTGACTAATCCCGTATCTAATACCGAATAGCTTGTGCTCTTTATGTTGCGCACGTAGTTCGTCTACCCATTCAATACGACGCTCTTCACCCACAAAACCTTTATTGATCAGCGCCTGATATTTTGGCAAATATTCTGTAATGGTGTCTTTTTCCAAACCAGACGACTGGTAGTGCTGGCGTGCTGAATTGAGCAGGTTTTGCTGCGTTTGTAATGCGGCTTCTTGGCTAGTGCTATAGTTTTGCGCTAATACTAACAGTAGCGCTACTATAACGATAACCGCACCTAGTAGCACCAAAGGGACCTGCAGTTTACGCCAGTCTTGTTTGTCTAATTGCATCACTATTTCACCTCAGGCATTTCAGGCGCCTTGAGTATAACTTTGAGCTTAAATAAAGCGGGTTGTTTTTGGGTCGATTGCTCATCTGCTGTGCTTCCTTGCAAATCCACATAAGAGCTAACATTAACGGGTTCTTGTAACATATCGACTTCGGCGACTCTATTGTCTTTTTTCAAATTGGCTACAAAAGTATTCACGCTATTGAGCGCACCGCGATAATCACCATTAAAGTTTGATATTTCTGCCGTTACAAATCCAAGTTCATATAATTTTGTCGAGTCTATGGCTTGTGTAGCGCTCGCGTTGGCTTGTAGATTAGTTACAGGCATTGCAATCAACTTATCGTCATCTTTAACATTAATGTCGCTAGTAAATACCCAGCGCAATCGATCTAGCTGTAATTCGGGCGACTGCTCTAAGGCGGCACTTACCACTAGCATCACTCGCCTTGGTGTTTTTGGGTAAGTTGCTATTGTTTTATCTAACTCTACCGCTGTTTTTAAATTGTCTGCGCTAATGGTGGTTACTGGAAAGTTTTTAGCCACTTCATCATAACGATGTTGTTGTATTGTCGTATCTTGCGTGGCTTGATTAAACGAAGCTTTATGATCTAACCCTTGCTTAAAAAACCATGCTGCCGCACATAAGCCAATCACACCTAATGCCACAGTCACAATTCTAATACCCTGTTTAATTTGACTAAATTGATACTGTTTAGTCAATGGTGCTGGCGCTAGATTATCAACCACTTGACCACTTGCTAGTAGCTGCATGTGTAACAATTCGGGCATTTTTTCAATCAAATTCGCTGACAGATTCAAATATTGTACGATTTGACTCAAATTTATATCAACGCAGACTAGTCCTTGTTCTTCACTAAGACCTTGGCTAATGTGCTGCGTACTACCATCAACACTCACCAACACTAAATTGATAGGTGTTTCACGCGTAATAAAACGCTGACTAATTAAATAAAGTCGCGTTTTTTCAGTCTCAACTAAATAAAAATAACCTAATTGATTAGCTGCGGTCGGCACATTTGGCACCAAACGGCTCATACGTAAACGGCCGTTATGCAGATAAGTCTGTCGTAATCCTGATGATAATTTTTCACACAATAAAATATGTGGTGCCATCAACTTTAACTGCTTAACCAATATCTGACTGAGCATAGGCAGCAAATAAACACCGACTAATTGTGCTTCTGCCGCTTGAATTTGTGCGACCCAGCTTTTCAAAAAATCGTCATTATTTAATGCAACAAACAGAAATTTGTCGTCTTTGCGATTATCCTTTTCACGATGGATAAAGTGCGCAGTACAGTAATCTAATCCACGATAAAACTGCTTGAGTTTACGTGCTATAAGCTCACGTTTAGCTGTGCCCACTGTGTGTGGAACGCTCTCTAAACGGTAATCTTCTTCAACCGCATCTGCCAATAAATAAACTGGCGTGGCTGGGTATTGTTGTAAAAATTCGGCAAAGGTTTCATGGCCAGCTTCATCGTTATTAAATGTTTGGCTGCCCTGCAATTTACCCGCACGCCAAAGCCCAACAAGTAAATTATTGGCTGTGGCGCATAACACTAATTTTTTTTGGCTACCGTTAAACATGTTTTAAATAATCTTTAAAATCACAGGCTGATTAAATTTTAAGTTTGCTGAATGAGTCATATACCGGACCCAATACAGAATACATAATAAAGCCAAGAATAGCGCCCAGTAATACCGTGAGCGCAGGCTCTATCATTTTAAGCATTTTTTGCATGGAGTCATTCACATCGCGATCGTAAAAATAACTAATATTAAGTAGCGATTTATCCAGTTTGCCAGTGCTCTCTCCCACGCGAATCATACGTACCACTAGTGGTGGAAACAAACCTGCATTACGAAAACTTTCACTCATGGAATCACCTGCGCTAATTTGTGCATGTACGCGACTAAGTGCATCTGCCACTACGCGATTACCAACGATTTTTTCGCAAATCTTAATGGCATCTAAAATTGGAATGCCCGTTTGATACATGAGTGCAAAATAACGAGCAAAACGCGCCATAATAATCTTATGTAAAATTGGGCCTGTAATCGGCAAGTTTAGTTTAATCATATCGAACCTGTAACGTGCCTTAGGATTGGTTTTGACCATTGCCGCTAAACCAGTAAAAACGATCATTGGCACGCCGATTAATATCCACCAGTAATTGACAAATGCATTAGAAATGGCAATCAAAATTTTGGTGTTTAAAGGTAATTCTTGCCCCATATTGCGCAAGAATGAAGTCATTTGTGGCACGAGATAACTCATTAAAAATGCCACAGCACCCAATACCACAACCGCGACAAAAGCTGGATATGCCAATAGTTTTTTGGTTTGCGACATTAACTCATCTTGCCAACGAATCGTTTCAAATAAATTATTAAACACAACAGGTAATTGCCCTGTTTGCTCGCCTGCATCTATTAAGCTTACAAATACTTCGCTGAACACGCCTGGATGCTCTGCCAGTGCTTGCGAAAGCATTTTACCGCCTTCAACTTCCGCACTCACGGCACCTAACACTTTCTGAAAATATGGATTCGGATTACTCTCCCGCAAGTCATTCAAACACTCCAGCAGTGGTACACCGGCGCTACTGAGTTGCTCAATCTGGAAACAAAACATTACTAAATCTTGATTGCTTACTTTATTGCTATTAAACAAGCTTGTTGATTTTTTTGCAGGACGAAAAGTAATTAAATCTAAACCCATACGCTCTAGGCGAATTTCCAGATCTATCTCATTAAGCGCATCAATCTGTCCAATTGCTGGGCGCCCTGACTGATCTATCGCTTTATAATTAAATGATGTCATTAAAATTAAGCGCTAATTTTGCTAACATTCAAACGGCTAGTCAGATCGATCACCCGCATCACTTCTGTTACGCTGGTGTAACCTTCTAGAATGCGTCGCACACCATCTTCTGCAAGCGTGATAAAGCCTTTATCTAGCGCCATTTTTTGCAATTCATCTAAATGCGCACGGCGTGAAATCAAAGAGTCCATATCGCTATCAATGCGTAGTAATTCAATAATTGCCATACGGCCACGATAACCATTTTGGTTACATTTTTTACAACCTTTAGGCTTGTAAATTTGTTGTTTATCGCTTGGCTTTAATCTAAGCACTTTGCGCTCAAGATCATCTGGCGCATGTGCCGCTTTGCAATGTGGGCATAACACCCTCACCAAACGCTGTGCCACCACACCAATGATATTACCTGCCATAATGTCAGGCAAAATACCTATGTCGCTTAATCGAGGAAAAGCGCCCAAAGCAGAGTTGGTATGCAAGGTACTAAATACCTGATGCCCCGTCATGGCGGCACGAAACGCCATAGTCGCTGTATCTGTGTCACGGATTTCACCCACTAAAATGATGTCAGGATCTTGCCGCATAATAGAACGAATACCGTTAGCAAAATCCACTTTATTAACCTCTGCTACTGAAGTTTGGCGCATCATTGTCACCGGGTATTCCACTGGATCTTCCAGCGTCATGATATTCACAGCTTCTGTATTTTGGTGTGAGAGTAATGAATAAAGTGTTGTCGTTTTACCGCTACCGGTAGGCCCAGTCACAATCAATATGCCTTCTGGGCGCGTCATCATCAAACGTAGTTCATCTAATATTGCAGGGCGTAATCCCATGCGTTCCATTGGGATGATCGATTTTTCACGATCTAGCACGCGCAATACGATATTTTCACCGTGAATAGTCGGGTGTGTTGATACCCGAAAATCAATCGGGCGGCCGCACAAGTTCATGCTTAAGCGACCATCTTGCGGCGCGCGCGTTTCTGCAATATCCAAGCCACTTACCACTTTAAGTCGTACCGCAACCCCACCCCAGTAGCTTTTATGCAAGCTACGAATCTGTTGCAGCACACCGTCGATTCTGTAACGAATGCGTAAAAATGAATGCTCTGGCTCAAAGTGAATATCTGATGCACCGCGCTTAACGGCATCCATCAATAATGCACCGACTAAACGCACCACAGGCTGGGTATATTCATTACCATCTGCGGTTAAACTTTGATAATCGATTTCACCTGTTTCAATTTCACGCAAAATACCATCAACAGATAGCTCATAGCCATAGAACTGATCGATAAATTCTTCAAGCTGCGCTTCCGCTGCTAATACAGGCTTAAGCTGAATCTGCCCGCCCAACATTGCTCGTAGTTGATCCAGCGCCACCACGTTAAACATATCAGCCATGGCAACCACCATGGTTTTACTGGCCTCTTCATACGCCACTGGCAATAAATGATAACGTCGTGAAAAATCTTGAGTTACCATTTGTAGCGCTTCAATATCTGCCACTACGGTCGACAAATCGATACTCTCTTGGCCTATCGTATGCGCTACGGTATCCCGCACCATAGCCTCGGTTACAAAACCCAAACGCACTAATTGGCGACCTAATGGCAAATCATTTTGTTCTTGCTCAATAAGCGCGATGCGTAGCTGATCCTGGCTGATCAGCCCTTGTTGCACCATTAATTCGCCTAAGCGGAGTTTGAGCCGTTGCGCAGACATCTAGTGACCCTGTTTATCCATGATTGAGTTATCAAATAAACGTTGAATTGCATGCTGAATGATATTGCGAGCTGCCATTTTATTTTTTGTCATTTTAATCATTGTAATTATTGAAGCGTTTTAATTCTTGCCTCTAACTGCGTTTTATCCGGACTGCTTGCGCCAGATTTATTCAGCAACTCCAAAGCACGCTGATATTGCTTTAAAGCGAGATTAGATTTACCCATCTGATCTAAACTAATGGCTAGATTAAAGGCATAATCTGCGTTATCTGGCGCAAAGCGGCAGGCATTAAAAAAGGCTTCTTGCGCTGATGGCCACTGACTTTGCTCTGCATATAAACTACCCAAAGACGCATGCAAGTTTGCCGCTTCTGGCTGTTGCGCCAGCATACTTTTAATCCGGCTTTCCGTACCAACCACGTCTGTATTGGTTTGTGTACTGACCATTGCAGATTGCGCAATGATATTTCTTGGTTCAATTTCTAGTACTTTTTGATACCAACCTTGCGCATCAGCTTCACGTCCTTGTCGCTGCGCAATGGCAGCCATGCCCAGCAATGCATCAACATTACGTACATCGTGCTGCAATACTTGGCGATATTGCTGCTGTGCGGAAGCATCTTCGCCACGACTAAACGCCTGATACGCGGCAAGTAATGTTGGGTCAATGCCAGCCGTTAGCGCGTGACTAATGAGTTTAACTGGCGCACGTTTTGATGAACTTTGTGAAGTTTTTTCAGAAATTCTGACCAAAGTTTCGTTATCGACAAGCGACTCATCACTCATATTTTTTAGTTGTTTAGTCTGCACTTGCTTAGCCTGCGGGGTTTTAGGCACATCTTTTTCGGCAGCAAGACTACTTTGGCTAACACCCGATTCAACCGTAGATTTAACAGCATCTTTCACAACGGCATTGTCAGTTGATATCGCTTGTGGCAACACAGTCGCCTCAGCCAGCGCTTGCTCCATAGGCATAGTCACGACATTTTCTGCAGGGACGAAGGCTGCTACAGGAGGGGTTAGAATGGCCGGCTTAACCACCACAAGCGCTGGCGCCGTTAACTTATTAAAATATGAATACCCTTGCAAACCTAACCAAATCATCAAAGCCCCAGCAACGCCCAGCGCCACTAATGCAGATTTTGAACTGGAGGTTTTAACCGTCTGATTTGCCACAAACACTTTAGCTGCGACTTTTTGATTAATTTCAGCGGATTGCGTAGCTTGAGATTGCAAAGTTGAAACCACAGACAATGATTCAACGGCTTTATTGCTAGATTTTTTAGCTTGTTGTGCCGCTTGCAAATTATCTTTTTGTTGATTGAATTGATCGTTAGCTTTACTTGAAGCCTTGGCAGCACCAGTTTTAGGTTTTGCATACTTACTCGTAGCCAAAGAAGTATTGGTTAATCCAGCTTCTTCAGCTAAGGATAAATAATTATCTGCGAAAGAGTCATCTAAGCTGGTAATTTCAGCTGGCTTAGATTCAGTTAATATGGACTTTGTGGCCCCCTTTGCAAGCTGAGCATTTGCAATGTCTTCTGCAACCGCATCAGAGACCACTGAACCAGACATAGCAACTGGCTTTACCTCTATTAGCGTCAACTCCAAAGTTAAATCTGCTGCTATAGGCTTGCCTGCCTGGCGTTTATTCTGCTCAGTCTGCTTATCCTTTTCAGCGCTGGCTAATGCTTTAATGAGTAAACTCATATTAAAGCTTATCTCTCGCCATCAGCGTCAAATGCTTGCTTTAACTGCTGTGACGGCAGATATTGCTTGTAGGTAGATAGCTCATCGCTTTCTAAGCTGGCATTACCTAGTACCGTTGGGCGCAAGAAAATAACCAATTCAGATTTTCTATTAAATTTTGCGTTGGCCTTAAACGCCCGGCCTATAACTGGCACCTCTGAAATACCCGGCACAGCATCCGTATTTTTCTTAATCTCATCCTGCATCAAACCACCAAGCACAGTAGTATTGCCACTTTCAACTCTTAGTAACGATTCCATCTCTCTAGTTTGTATCACAGGAATAGATGAGGTAATTGTTCCTGTTATTTTCCCCGTCGAATCTCTGCTAACCAAGTTGGGATTTGGATCCTGCACAGAAGCAATGTACCTAGTAATTGTAGGTCGCACATTCAACATTACAGTTTTTGTATCATTAATTTGCGGAGTTACACTCATCACCACACCCACTGGTACCGTTTGCGGAGTTGTTGTAAATGTTGTATTTGAGTTCGTTTGATTCTGAGTTACCTGTGCTTCAATAGTAAAGTAAACTAGATTATCAACCACTTTAAGTACTGCCGTTTGATTATTAAGCACGGTTAATTTCGGACTAGACAGGACCTTAGTGTCCCCAAACTGTTGCAAAAGTGTAAGAGCGCTCGATATGTTCGCAAGATAGCCAGCCCCTGCATATTTATAGCCCAGCTTGAAAGCAGACAATGTAGTTGGGCTAAGGGGATCAGCTACGGAAGGGTTTAAACTCTGACTAATAGTAAATCCATTGCCAGCGACTCCGGATGCGGCAATTCGACTCCAATCAATCCCCGCTTGAAAGCTATCTTTGAGCTCGACTTCTACAATTGTGGCCTCAATAAGCACCTGCCTATTTGCACTAGTTAAAACTTTATCTAAAAACTCTTGTACTCGCTCATGCTGCTTGTTGGTACATCTTACACTGATAATACCAGCTTCCGGATTGGCAATAACATTGGCAGCAAATAGTGTTTTATATTCAGAACGCTGCTTATCCAACTCATCAGACTTAACTTTAATCGCTTCAGCTTTAGATAAAGGCTTACCTTCGGAACCACCAGTTGCATTGCTTACTTGTGAATTTGATTCAGAAATACTTCCAAAACGAGAAACAATGACCTCTTTGTCTGACTCAGCGAGCAGGTCCTTAAGATTTTGAATTAAAGTGACCCAAAAATGATTTTTTGATTCAGAGGAGACCTGCGTCCTTGAGCCGTTTGAACTTAACCCGCCTCCGGCTCCTGCCGCACCTCCAGATTGAGCACCAGCAGCAGCGGCCCTTCCGGTCGTTGCAATCTCAGCTGCAGCCCCTATAGAACCAAGTGTATCACGCGACATATTCACATAATCAACTTTGTATGTCCTTAATACTGGCTGATCTGGCGCAATAGTCAACACATTACCCTGAACCTTATAAGTTAAATCTACCTGCCTAGACAAGCGCTCTAAAATAGCTGGCAAGGTTTGATCAACCGCATTTAAGGTGACACGCCCTTGAATAGAGGGATGAATGTCTACATTGAGTTTACTATCGCGCGCGATGGCAAATAGCACTTCTTTAACAGGTGTGTCGTATACCACAATGCTATATACCTGCTCTTTGGCTTTAGGCTTTGGTGGTGGCAGATAGGTACTATTTGAGATTGGCTTTGGTATACCGCCAGTAATGACTGGTTTTTCTGCCGACACATTGGCAGCCGTTTGATTAGTCGCAGTGTTTTGCCCGTCAATATGACCATCTATATGACCTTTTGATGGCTGTATTTTTGATTCATGCGCACATGATGGCAGGCCAAAAACAAATGCCATGCACAGCAGCGGTAAGATTTTTATATTGTTTGCCACAGCTCATTTACTCCCGACTTATTGCTTTCAATTACATTTTCTTACATATTCTGCATAATACCGCAAAATATGTAAAAAAATGTAATGAATACCAAATTACAACAATAAGTTACAAGTGTTTTTTATTGCGCTTGTTCAATATCTTTATTAATGCCCGCTAAAGTTCGCAAATAGGGTTTGTTATTTCTTATCGGAGCAGGCAGCTCTTTTAGTGCAGCAAGCGCCTCGCCTCTCTGCACAAAGGTGCCATACAAAATCACCGTATACATTTCGCCATTCTGTTTTTTACGGTATAGATAAATATGGTTAACGTCTATCTGCTGACTAATTCTATCCAACTCGGCTTTTAACTGGACGTCCTTACCGGGCTCTCTGATAAACTTTGCATCAGTAAGCAATGATTTAATCTGTAGCGTGATGGCGTTTGGTTGCTCACTGAACAACCAGTTTTTTGTGGCATCTAAGCGCTTATCGACCAAAGGCCATGGTGTATCAGCGACTTTAGCAATCGGTACATCAACAATCGCCTTCGGCACTGGCAACGCTGATGCTGGCATTTTAATTGTTACCGCAGCACTCATTGGTGCTATCAACTTTTGCGCGTCTAAAATTTTTGTCGTTACAGGCGTTGCTTCCACGGTACTGAGAGCTGCCACTACAGCAGTGGTGGCAGTGCCACCTAAAGGAACGGCATTAGCCGAAGTGGCAATATTTGCTGGTAACGGTGTTAATGCAGCAGCGTTTGAACTGGCACTCAAACTGATAACCGGTGTAGTGTTAGCGACAACGACAGTCGCTTGCATATCAGTAATTTTCACCGCCGCAACTTGAGTTTCAGCCATTTTTACAATAGCTGATTCAACTTTTGGCGCTAAAGGCTTGATCAGTTGCGTTGCAGCTAACTTTACAGCAGCTTCAATTTGCTGTGATTTTTGCCACCATATAAAAGCCAAAAATACTGCTAAGCAGGCAGTTAGTAGCATCGCCCAAAGAAAATATTGCTTGTAATTGGTTGTTCTACGGCCAAACTCGCTATCTTGTATGGCGGCTTTTACATGCTTGGGTGTAACTTGGTAAACATTTTCCGCAAAAGCGGCTAATAAAGACTTATCGGCTAAAATGTTGACTCGTCGAACTAATCCTTCAGCGGAAATTGATAGCTTTTTGATCGCAGCATCAGTAAATAAATGTGGCCCATGATAGCCGGCAGCACGTAAGCGCAGGATTAAATACTCGCCAATATCCTTAGTTTTAAGCGGTTGCAAATGAAAACTATGCGTTATTCGTTCGCGAAGTTGCCGAATATGCGTTTGACTCAAATTCACATCGAGTTCTGGCTGACCAAATAGAACGATTTGCAGCAACTTATTTTGCTTGGTTTCTAAGTTTGAAAGCAATCTAATTTCTTCTAAGGTCGCCAAAGGCATACCTTGTGCTTCTTCTACAAAAATCACAACCTGCCGACCTTCAGCATGGCGATGGAGTAAATGTGCCTGCAACTCTTGCATGACTTTTAGACGATCTGCATTTTTAGGTAGCTTTAGTTGCAACTCAAAAGCGATGGCGTGCAACACATCTTCTGGGGCCACACTTGGGTTAGCTAGATAAATACTTTCTATTTTTTCAGGCAATATGGTTTGCAACATGCGACACAGCATGGTTTTACCGCTACCAACTTCACCCACGACTTTAATAATACCTTCACCATTGGTAATGGCGTACACCAGCGCATCAAGCACCGCGCCACGGTTGCCGCCCGAAAAGAAAAAGTCTGTATTCGGGGTGATTTTGAATGGCGGCTCTTTTAGGCCAAAGTGTGGGTAATACAAATTTATTCCGTCTATCTTGTTATCACAGCAATATTATTGGTGCAATGGACTAATGTTCGTCCGTCGCACTCATCCGACTATACAGAGTGGTACGATTTACATTAAGCAACTTTGCCGCTTGGCTTAAATTGCCATGGGTAATTTGCATGGCAGCTTCAATGTAGGCCCTTTCCCAAGTTTTGAGTACGGTATCTAAACTCACATTGGCTTGGCGTTGCAAATGACGTTGCGCTTGCAACATCATGCCAGTTTCATCATTAAAGTTTAATGACTCATTTGAAATTTCTGGTTCAGATAAATCAAACTCAGCAATCAGCTCACCGGCTTTTAACGTTTTTCCCGCATATTTTGCAATCAATCGAATTACAATATTTCTAAGTTCGCGTACATTACCAGGAAACCAATAGTCCAACCAGCGCGCTTGCGCCGTTGCATCTAATATAAAGGGTGTTTGCCCAATTTGATCAGCATAAAATACGGTAAAGTGCTCACGTAATAAATGCTTGTCTTCCCCAAGATCTCGAAGGGGCGGTACATGTACGGCAAACACACTCAAGCGATGATATAAATCTGATCTAAACTTGCCAGCACGTACTTCAACACGCAAATCACGGTTAGTAGCTGCCACAATGCGCGCTAGACTTTTACGTGTTTGCGTTTCACCAATGCGCTGGTACTCACCGTTTTCTAGCACGCGTAATAACTTGGCTTGCAACTCTAATGGAAGCTCGCCAATCTCGTCCAAAAATAATGTACCTTCGCCAGCGTCTTCAAAATAACCAGTATGTGCAGCAATAGCGCCCGTAAACGCACCTTTTGCGTGCCCAAACAAGATAGACTCAGCTAATAATGGAGAAATTGCGGCGCAATTAACTGATAAATAAGGATGCAATAACCGTTTGCTTGCATAATGAAAGCTCCCCGCGACCAATTCTTTTCCGCTGCCAGATTCGCCTTCAATCAATACTGGAAAAGGTGAATCAGCAAACTGTGTGATTTGCATGCGTAAGGCTTGCATGGGCAAGCTATTACCAAGCAAACCATCATGCTCTTGTTCGGCCTTGATTTCATTCAGCTCAACATCTTGCACTTTAAGTGCGTTTAACAACATATCTTTTAGCTTATCAACATCGCAAGGCTTGGCAATAAAATCTACCGCCCCAAGCGACAGCGCACGCTTCACGTTCACGTCGTCGCTTTGGCCAGATAGCACGTGTATTTTAATGGTAGGTGAGTGCGCCAAAAGCGCAGTAATGACTTTAAAACCTTCTTCCGGGGTATGTGGCGAAGGCGGCAAGCCTAAATCAACCAAAGCCAAAGCTGGCGGATTGCCTAGCTGCTGTAGCAAACTTCTTAGCTGTGCATACGATTCAGCCACACACACTTCGAAGTATTTACTCAACACAAAATGTAAAGTGTCAGTGATTAATGGATCATCATCAATAATCATTAAGACTGGACGTAATGCCGCCATAAACAACACCTCTACAAAATTTATTTAACTACTGAAACCTGCGTCACTATAGCCTGAAAGGCTTTATGTATCAATTATTTTGGTACATGAATGTTTTTTGACGATTAAATTTAGTAACGGGAGATATTTGGAGTGCCCGAGACGATGCGTCTGGGCACTGGCAAGAGACTATAACAATAGGTAACCATACGGCAAGTATGGGTCACAGTATCAAGGAGCCTCTGGCGCTGATTGATGCTGAATACATCCGGCATCCATTTTACTTTAGCGGCAAAATTAAGCAATTAAAGTGCCTAATCGCATATGGGTCGCTGACATCACTTACATTCGCACACAAAGTGGCTGGTTATATTTGGCGGCAGTAGTAGATTTGTATTCTCGTAAGATTGTTGGCTGGGTCATGGCTTCACACATGCGCGCCAGCTTGTTCTTTCATGCCTGAACAAATGGTATTGATCACGCGACAATCTGAAGCGAGCTTGATTGTACTCACGGACGCGGTATCAGCAAGGTCATAATGAGGTAAATGTATTGATTGAGCTGTCCTGATTTACTCGAACATCACATTATTTATGGCGCGGTTAAAATCCCTTTAGAAGTGAGGCATTTATGATATTCAGCAATTTCTGTTAGCTTCCCTTCTTCTGAAAAATATACAATCACCGATTGCTTCTGCATTAGCCGGGCCAATTGGCTTTCTTGCAAACTGAATACTTTTGCAATCTCTCCTACTGACACGCTGCTGTGACCAACTCGCCTGATTGAATCTTTAAAACGATAATTTTCAATTCTTGCCCAGCCTATGAGTGCAATGCTTAAAATGATAACGATTAGTGAATATAAACCTAGCTTGTCAATCACGCCTTCATACCCATGCAACTCAAAAATTTGTCTGTGGAGTATTTTTAGGCCAATCCACCAAGCTAAAAACGTTATAAATGGTAACCATAAATAAATGTATAGCATCCAGAAAAAAAGAGTCACTGAACTCCAGCCGTATCGCTGGACATGTGACTGTAATTCTGGAGCTTCTATGATTAATGATTGACTCATGTAACAGCCTTTTTTTGATGAATGCCACGGTCCGGGCTAACCCATGTGGCGCGTTTATTGGGATCTTTGAGCAATGCGGCTACTAGGCCAACAATCGAAGTTGCTGCTGAAATCATCCAAAACAGCATTGGATACCAAATCATCCAGTAAAAATAACGGCGGTTTTTTGGCTCGTAACGGCTATCTATGAATAAGCTTATTGCGAATTGTAATAAGCAGGTCATTGCCAGTAGCACACCGTTCCATTCCGGAATTAGAGTGTTAATATGAAGATATGGAGGTAGTTCAATAAACTTGCCTATCGCCCATAATAGAAAAATGATGCCTATTATGTATGACCAGATAAGACTAACCACTAATTCGGCATAAATAGGCCACATACGGCGTTTCTTTATATCAAGGAAAATACCCTTGAATTTCAACAAGACCTCTGCTCCGCCTTGTGCCCAACGCACACGTTGCTTCCATAGTCCCCGTAAAGTCTCCGGCATGAGTATCCAGCACAGTGCGTTAGGCTCATAACGCACGTCATAATAGTTAGTTTGCATTTTCCAGCTGATGTCGATATCTTCAGTCACCATATTGGTACTCCAGTAGCCCACTCGGTGCAGTGCCGATTTACGGAACGCAGCTACCACGCCAGAAACAGTGAACACACGACCATATACACGCTGCGCACGTTTGATGAGTCCAATCACAGATGAGAACTCACCTACTTGTAGCTTACCTAGCATTGTGGAGCGGTTGCGGATTCTTGGATTACCAGTCACAGCGCCTACTCTCGGGCCTGAAATAAAGTGACGCATCATCCAAGTAATACAATTGGGATCAAGTACCGCATCACCATCAATACATACAAGATATTCACTGGATGACAAAATAGCACCAACGGTTAATGCCATGGCTTTACCTTGGTTACTGGCTAACTGAACTACTTTAACATTAGGATGTTTAGATGCGATGTCATCAATAATTGCAGCGGTGTTATCACTGCTACCATCATTAATCGCAATAATGTCGTAGTTTGGATAGTTAAGCTTAAGTAACGCTCCAATGGTTTCATACATGTTATCCCCTTCATTAAAGCAGGGCACTAATACACTCACATACGGATACTCTGGCAACAATGGCGGAGATCCATATAATGGCTCCTCTCTCTCTTTACTAAAGTAATAATAGAATGCCCCTGCCATCCACAAATAGGACATAAATAGCGGGTAATAAAATGTGAAGCCTAATAACCAATCGGGTAAAACTTGGTACCACATATTAAATTCCATCCTTAAATTTCATGATTAGTGCTTCTTCCCTTATTTACTTTTAGGTAAGTAAGGAAAATTCCGCGACGAAATATAAGGGCGAATCATTTCCATTTCAGGCTGATTTTTTAAGAAGTCATCTGGGTAGTAACCAAGATGTATCGCTCCGGCTTCAATCAAAACTTTCATTTCTTGTTTTAAAGTTTTTGTATTGATGGCACGTTTTAAGTTCCAATCAGTTGCTTGCAGTTCAAAAACTGTTTTTTGTAAGCCATTGGGAGTCAGCTTTACTTGCTTCACTAATGACTTCAGCCAGGCATCAGGGTTTGCTACATTTTCCATAAAGGGCATGGCCATGACTGCGGTGTAATCATAGGCTGAGATAAAGTCACTATAGTTTTGAGCTAACCAACGCTCACTTTCTACATTCAATAATGCCTGTGCATATAAATTGCGGGCGGTTTTCAATTCAGGTTGATAGTATTTAAGTTCTTTGGCCAAATCCATCGTGAATGCAATGAGGTGCTGGCTTTTTAACACCTTCAGTTTAGAGGCTTGTGCAGGATCGTGATTTATTTCCGTAATTGTGGCACCTGCAAGATTGAAGTCATTGTGATAGACAGTTCGTGCAAACTGGCTGTCGTCTTCATACTCTGAAAACACCGCATCATCATGAAACAAAACTCCGGAGAACTTAGTGTAAGCTCCTAAATCACTATAAATCTCTTTAATAATTTGCCTTGCTTCTGGTGAAAATGGCGTTAAGCGTTTATAGGAGCCTTTATCTGCCCAAGGCTGGGCCGAAACTACTTGTAGCGACAGCTGTTTCTGTTTGTCGTTTAACTCAAAGGCCAGTACCGGCATCCAGGCGTACACTTTAACGCGAGCGCGAGTCATTAGCTGCCATGCCACGCGGCTAAATAGGTCGGCGCGCATTGGAACGTGACGGTTGGGGAAATACACTGCTTCTGCAACACCGTCGCCGTTTGTATCTGAAAACGCTTGTAAATAAACAGTAGTAGGTGCTAGTGATTTCACGCGGTCTAACAGTAAATCTAAATTTTTAGCCATTCTCTCAGGGTTGTTATCGTAGACATAATCTAAATCGATATGCATGACACGTTGCTTATCTACAACCGGTTCATGCCTTTCAATTTCAGCCAGCCGCATTTCAGTTGGATTGCCATCCATTAAGAAGCGGTCTACCCGTACGAGATTGTTAGTATTTGCTTGCTCGCTTTCGCTTAGATTCAGGGTAATGGGCATGCCGGCCTCACTGGCAACTTCAGCTGCAGTCGCATTATATGAGCCGTACGGCCACACCATCACTCTTGGTGACTTTCCGGTCATATTCTGGATTAATGCGTTATTTTTAATGAAATCTTGCTTGATGCGAGCTCGGTAGCTTCCACGCGACTCATAGGTTTTGCTAACAGGGTCATACTGTAAAGTCACTGCGGCCGCAGTTTTGTTACCTTGCGGGTTCGCTAGAATGCCCTGGTGCAAGTCATAACTATGTGATGCAAATTCTATTAAACCGGACTCAGCCAATTCTTTAATTTGCTGAGCCGACAAAAAATACTCACGTGGCACTTGCTCATCACCGTACTGTACAGTTTTTCCACTTTCAACTTTTAGCCAACTGCCAACCAGCGCTGAAACAGCCGGATATTTGTATAGTTTAAGTAAAGGAAAAGCGCGCGAATAAAAACTTTCGTAACCATCATCAAAAGTTAGCAAAACAGGTTTACTTGGCAATGATTTTTTGCCTGATTTGGCATCCAGCAAATCGTTTATACTTATTGGATGATAGCCATGCGCCTGTATCCAGGCGAAATGTGCCGCCAAGTTTTTCGTCGAGATGATGGTGGACTCCCACTCTAGGTCACCATCAACACTATCTCTCACGTCATGATAGCAAAATACTTTAAATGCTTGTGTAGGCGCAACTGCAGTCGTTGCGGAAGTGCTGGCACTCACAAGTAACATTATTATAATTATTAAGAGCTTGGTCATTTTAAAATATCACATTTAATCTGGTAAATAATTGGGTGGAGAGTTCGTTCGTGCCGTCATAAGCGTGACGGTTACGGCTTATACCATAACTGATTTCAAAACGATCATTCCATTTAAGTTGTTGTTCATAACTAACCACCCAGGTGCTGTTTGAGCCAAAATTTTTCTGCCAGTATTCGCCAATACCAACTTGAATTCGATGACCAAATGAACGATCGTAGCGCCGCCATTGCGTCCATTCGTTATCAAGCACCACGCTAGTCTCTAAATCACGTTCTGGATTAAAGTAAGTAACATTATTTCCGGTGTTACGTGAGGCATCTACACGTAAATGAGTGGTTAATTTATAGTGTGGCTTGGTAATCAATCGGCGATCAATTACTAGATTAAATGTTTCACGCTGATTTCCATCCATAATATTCATGTAGCCAATTCCAACCGACGCACGGGTTAAATCACTCCATCGATATGTAGCATTTGCGCTAATCAAATCACCATTGATACCAGCTTTTAGTCCGCGCAGTGGCATCTGGTTAGTGTTGCTGGCTAGCGAGGTTACAAATAGTAATTGGTCGCTAACGCGATAATCTGCGGTAACAGCTGTGGTGACACCCATATTAGGCAAACTTGCTTGACTGACTTCTCCCGTCAGTCTCCAGTCTTTGTTTGTATACTCCAGTCCAATACCAGGATAAGTTACATTGCCCGAACCTTCAGGAAATATTGCATGGTTGTACTGTGTACTCACAAAAGCGCGATAGTTGTAATTAATCGGGCTTGAGTATAAAACGGCATTCAGACCCTGCGCACTGCTACCAAAAGTTGTGCCAGAAGATTTAGTGCCGTAACTATCGATGGTTAATTGACGTTCGTTGTGTAACAGCAAGCGTCGGTCAAGTGCTTGTACCGATGCATTTTCTGAATAGTCTTTTACGAGCGGCTTAATTTCACTTTCTGCAACTTTCCACTCATGTAAATCAAGATGAGTGTTAGCTAAATTAATTTTAGGTTGCAAAAGGTTCGGGTAATCATAGTTAATTTCAGAAAACCGTTGCTCTGCTCGCTTTGGCCAACCGCGCCAACGCCAAATCTCTCCCAAAGCCATCCTGACATCATTATTCATTGGGCCGATGTTGTTTAATGCCTGAAAGTGCTGTTCCGCTGTTGCTAAGTTATCGCCATAAGCTCGGATATAGAATGTTTTGCTATCCACTTCTAACTTGTAGTCATCTGGCCGGATGGTGATGTTTTTAGGCCTCTGTCTGTAAGCAGAAAGATTCTTCGACATGCTATCTATGAGTGTGGTGGCTGCATCAAATTGTTCCAAATCAACCAAGGTGTAAAACTTGGAGGATTTAGTTTCTACACTGCCGGGTGCTTTAAGCAACGATGCATCGTAGACTTTAAGTGCATCTTCAGGCATGCGCTTATACAGATAAGCGTCTCCGACAGCATTTAACACATAAGCTGGCGGATCAACTTTAGCATTTAGCAATTGTTGATAATGCGCAATGACCTCTTGCATATGATAACGATCACGCAGTGCCAGCATACGATCAAACATTAAGTTTTTATTAGAAGCAACGCTTAAATCAAGCTTGTTCCAATCGCATCGGCATGCTTCATCTAGCTTAACTAAAGCAATGTCGGTATCCTGAAAGCGCTCTGCTGGTACTGTGGCACTGTAATGTCCCCATGCTATATGCTTAGCAGCGCTGTCATTATTAATTTTGGTAAATTCGATGTTATCAACCGCTTGCGAGTATTGCACTGCCAGCGCCAATGCTTGCGCTGTTGCGCCGGCTTCACGGCTTGCTTTAATCAGGGCGCGGGCCGACTCTAAATCCTGATTATTTATTTCTAGCAAGCGTGTGCTGGCATCAATCACCATTACCGCTTGTTTAGATTGTTGACCAAGATAAGACAGCGCATGTAAAACATCCGCATTTTTGGGGTATTGATGACGTAATTTCGTCAACTCTGACTCAGCATCTACAAATTTACCAAGGTCGATGAGCGTAAGTACTTTACCTAACGCTGGGTCAAGCTTAGACGGTTCACGAGCGATTAACTGTTCGTAATAAGTAATGGCCTTGTCAAACTGACTCGTGTTACGCGCTGCTTTTGCTATAGCATTCAGGCAATACAACGGCATGGTTTTAATATCCATGCCAATCGCTACTGTTAAGGCTTCTTGATTTTTTTTCGCCCAAGTAAGAATGACAATGTAATCAGACTTAATGCCAATGTCATTGGGCGCTTCTGCCACCATATTTTCAAAAGCCTGTAATGATCTATCAAACCTACCCTCTCGGGCAGTTTGTAATGCAGCCTGACGGCGCTCACCCAACGTTAATTTGGAGCCAATGGCTTCTGTTGCAAATGTCGATTGGCCTAAACTTGCCATTAGCAAGGCTAGAATCGTTAGTGGAATAATTACTTTATTAATGTGATGCAAGTCTATATACCTTACTAAATTAAATACTTCTGCATGGTTTTTATTTATCTGACAGAAACAAGCTTTCTATTTTAGCAAAAATCATGCCAATGGCACTTTCAAAGTATAGTG
>JAYWDO010000151.1:0-3033 GCA_043779795.1 Pseudomonadota bacterium | reverse complement strand
ATGTGTGGGTCGATGAAACACGCCCACGCAACCAAGGCGCAAGCCTAACCTCATGGGAGCTAGGTCAGCATGGCGTGCGGCATACGGTGATTAGTGATAACGCTGGAGGCCATTTAATGCAGCAAAATTTGGTCGACATGGTAATTGTTGGGGCAGATCGCGTCACAAGTACTGGCGACGTTTGCAATAAAATTGGCACCTACCTAAAAGCACTGGCGGCTTTTGATAATGACGTTCCCTTTTATGCTGCCGTGCCAAGCCCCACTATTGATTGGAGCATTACCGATGGCCTGACTGAGATTGAAATTGAGCAGCGGCATGGTGATGAAGTGGCCTATATGCAAGGATTAGCGGCAGATGGCAGTCTGCAGAGTGTGCGCGTAATCCCTGTGGGGTCACAAACTGCTAATCCTGCATTTGATGTTACCCCGGCAAGATTAGTGACAGGAATTATTACCGAGCAAGGCGTGTTTGCGCCAGATAAGCTAAGTTTGAGTATAAGCAGCGCCTAAATTGAATATGGAGAATGATGATATGCAAAGCTTCATTAAAGCAGCACTAAGCGAGCAATTATTAAAAACCAGTCAGAAGCTAGCAGGACTTGGCCTAAATCAAGGCACCTCTGGTAATGTTAGTGTACGTTGTGAAGATGGCTTTTTAGTCACACCATCAGGCATCAGCGCTGAAGATATGTTGCCGAGCAGCATGGTGAAAATGCAATTTGACGGCAGTTTTGAAGCGCATAAAAAGCCGTCATCTGAATGGCGTTTTCACCGTGATATTTTTGTCAATCGGCCAGAAGTCAGCGCCATCATTCATACACACAGCATGTTTGCCAGCACCTTAAGCACATTTCGCCGTGATATGCCGGCGTTTCATTACATGATTGCTTTATGTGGTGGCGATAGCATTCGCTGTGCGCCATATGCATTGTTCGGAACACAGCAACTCTCTGATCTAGCCGTAATCGCATTGCAAGACCGTAAAGCCTGTTTATTAGCCAATCACGGTATGATTGCTGTTGGTGAAACTTTAGAGAAAGCACTCAGTATCACGCAGGAAGTAGAGGTCTTATGCGAGCAATATCTGCGGGCCTTGCAAGTGGGTGAGCCATATATTTTAAGTCAGCAAGAGATGTTGGAAGTACAAGAAAAATTCAAAGCTTATGGTGCATGGGCTGAAAAACCTAGGCTTGAAATAAAGTAAGCGCCGTTAAGTATTTTTATTTTGGTATAACGTTTTGAGAGACTTCTGTTTTGCGGTAAAATCTGAACCCGTCTGCAACAAATAATTAAGTGCCTTTCCATGACCAAATATGTATTCGTAACTGGCGGTGTAGTTTCCTCTCTTGGTAAAGGCATCGCCGCCGCCAGTCTTGGCGCAATTTTAGAATCACGTGGTATTAAAGTAACCATGTTGAAGCTTGATCCATACATTAACGTTGACCCTGGCACCATGTCGCCTTTTCAGCACGGTGAAGTATTTGTGACTGATGACGGCGCTGAAACTGATCTTGATCTAGGCCATTACGAACGTTTTATTACGCAACGTATGGCAAAACGTAATAATTTTACAACTGGCCAGATTTATGAAACCGTCATTAAAAAAGAACGTCGTGGTGAATATTTAGGTAAAACCGTACAGGTGATTCCACACATTACCGATGAAATTAAAACACACGTAAAACGTGGCGCTGAAGGCGCAGACGTGGCAATTGTTGAAGTAGGCGGCACAGTAGGTGATATTGAGTCTCTACCGTTCCTTGAAGCGATTCGCCAAATGGGTTTTGAAGAAGGTCGCAATAACGCCTGTTACATTCATTTAACCTTATTACCCTGGATTCCAACTGCAGGTGAATTGAAAACTAAACCAACGCAGCACTCAGTAAAAGAGTTGCGTGAAATCGGCATTCAGCCTGACATTTTGCTCTGCCGTGCAGATCGCAACATTCCTGAAGAAGAACGTAGAAAAATCGCTTTATTCACAAATGTGGCGCCAGAAGCGGTGATTAGCGCAATTGATGCAGATTCAATCTATAAAATTCCTGGTTTTTTACATGAGCAAATGTTGGATGAGATTGTTTGCCGTAAATTAGAAATTACCGCTAAACCGGCTGATTTATCTAGTTGGGAAAAGATTACCTACGCGCTAGAAAATCCTAAGCATCTGGTCAATGTAGCATTTGTCGGTAAATATATTGATTTAGCGGATTCATATAAATCACTCACCGAAGCCTTGATTCACGCAGGTATTCATACTAAATCTAAAGTCAAAGTGCATTATATTGATTCTGAAGACATTGAAGCGAATGGCACATCAGCGTTAGAGAATATGGACGCTATTTTAGTGCCAGGCGGTTTTGGTGTACGTGGCACAGAAGGAAAAATTGCTGCAATTAGCTATGCTAGAAAAAACAAAGTGCCGTATTTAGGTATTTGTTTAGGAATGCAATTAGCCGTGATTGAGTTCGCGCGTAATGAAGCGTATCTAGCCGATGCTAACAGCACCGAATTTAACCCGGCAAGCCCGCATCAAGTTGTTGGTTTAATCACAGAATGGCAAGCGGCTGATGGTAGTTTAGAAACGCGTTCAACAGATTCAGACCTTGGCGGCACCATGCGTTTAGGTGCTCAGGCTTGCCCAATTGTGCCTGGTACCATGGCTGCTGGTATTTATGGTAATCAAGTAAACGAGCGTCACCGTCATCGTTATGAAGTAAACAATAATTACGTTGAACAATTAAAAGCTGCAGGCTTAGTGATTTCTGCCAGAACCCCGACAGAAGATTTGTGCGAGATGATTGAATTGCCACGAAATGTGCATCCTTGGTTTGTCGCTTGTCAATTTCACCCAGAATTTACCTCTAATCCCCGCACTGGCCATCCGCTATTTACGGCTTATGTTAAAGCTGCTTTAGCGCACCAAGGTGTTAAGTAAGCGAATAGGTATTGAATGAAGGCCGCTTTTTTAGAGACGTATTAATCAAAGGATTATTATGAAATTATGTGGGTTTGACGTAGGGCTAGATAAGCC
>JAYWDO010000150.1:0-8736 GCA_043779795.1 Pseudomonadota bacterium | reverse complement strand
TCATGTTTCACTCCAGGTTCATTAAACCTGAAAGTATCGCAAATATTTGTTCTAAAATTCAAATCGTGGACACCCTTTGATTGCTCGAATTCCGCATGGATATTAACTTTGTAGCCAGCATGACTTAATTTAACCGGACACTAGTGATGCGTCATATAGAAAAATTAAGCCCATAAACTATCACACCTAAAAATTTGCAATCAAATTAATCCTAAATGATCTTGATTCAATCGGATGAAAATGCGTACCTTCTATACCTGCAGCAGGTTCACCAGGCAAGCGAGACGTATAGTAATAATCAATGGCTGAGTCTTTACGATTCGTTAAATTATATCCCTCTAAATTTACCGTGACTTTGGCGTTAATCTTATAGCCGATACGGCCATTGAGCGTTGCGGTACTTTTTGAGCGTACGCTATTGTCTTCAAGTAGCGGCCTTGGTCCGAAGTAGCGAAGCTGTAAGCCGCCATAATAGGGCCCAAGATTATCAATCGACATAGCAATGGAGGCAACACCTTCAATTGAGCCTGGAATTCTATTGCCAACGGGATTTGAATCACGATATCGTGCACGTGCATATGCAATATCTGCATCAATAGTCATCCAATCGGTTGGTTTATAGTAGTTAGAAAATTCAAAACCTACTCTGCGGCTCGCCCTCCCCGTATCTGCTGTAGCGCCTGCATCGCCGGCAAATAACAGTTCGGTAGCAAAATCTAACTGATAAATTGCTAGGCTAGATTGTAATCCAGCAATAAATTCAGTACGTGTACCAATTTCAAAACCATTGGATTTCACAATTGGCTGCTCTTTTCTTGAAGCTACCGCTGGATTTTTAGGATCTACAGAAATAGTAGTGCCTCTTGCGTCGTTACTATGAAAGCCGCTACCAATATTTAAGTAATATTCAGTTTTTGCCCAAGGGCCAAATATAAGACTTAACTTAGGGCTGGTTGCAGTACTTTCTGATTTTCCTGAGTTAAGCGCTAAATTACTCGTCACATTATTATGATAAAAATCCTCTCGAACACCTGCGATAGTGCGAAATTTTTCAGTCCAAGATGTGATGTTTTGAAAATATGCACCTACACTGCTTACTACAATGTGATCTTGACGCGTCACGGATAAGCGTTGACGCGCCTTGGTATTTAATAATCCGTTATAAATATTATCATTCTGAAATTGTAGCCCTATTTTATTTTCAGATTTAAAGTCTAAAAATGGCATTTGCCAACTATGGTCTGCATTCAGGGCAGTTGTAACTCGCCTATCAGGTTGGTTAAATTGGTCACCATCTACTGGGTTATCAAGAAAATAGGTAAAGTTTGAATATAAATCGAGCTTATTATGAATGATGTAAGCATTGAGATTGCTAGCACTGGTTGCTGTCGATTGATGCCAAGCGCCAGATAAGCTGTAACGATGCGCCTCTCCACCGTCAGTATTGTCAATTGCATCAAATCTATTAGCAATATAACCAGAATCGATTGCACGTTGCGGAATTTGATCAGTGGCATTCCATTTCGCTTTGTAAGCCATGGCAGTAACATTGTATCCATTAGCTGTATTACCTTCACTGTAGCGTAACACCCCATTGATTTTTTTATAATCATCAGGGTTAGTAAATGGTCCGTCATTTTTATAAAGCTCAAGGGCGTAAAGTAGATTGCCATTGCCTGCTTTAGCTGAATCTGCCAACAGTAATCTTTTGTAACCATTCTGGCCTAATCCAGCACTGGCAATACCCTGGTCTAACTTATCTGCATAAATCACGCTTACAGCACCGGCAGAAGAAAAATCCCCTTCATCTGCATAATAAGGTCCTTTACGGTACTCAAGTCCTGAAGTAATTTCCGGTATTAGAAAATTTAAATCTGTCCAACCCTGACCATGGCTATGGCTTCTCTGATTCACTAACATACCATCGACTGTGGTACGTAAATCTGTGCCATGATCTAGATTAATGCCACGCAGATAATATTGATTGGCTTTACCCTCACCGCTGTGCTGACTAACGATAAGCCCCGGCGTAGCCTCTAACAACTCACCAGGTCGATATACTGTTCTGGCTTTCAGTTGTTTCTGCGCAATATAACCTTCGCTAGCAGAATCCGAAATGCCAATTTGACTGGTACGTGAAGATTCGACAGTGACGCTTTCCAACACTTTTTCTGTTTCATTATCTCCGTCAGCCCAAGCTGATGGCATCACTGCACTTAAACTCAGGATTAATCCTGATAACCTTAAAACCCTGCACTGATATTTTTCTAGTTTATTTGCCATGTGTTTTACTCACTAATTAAGATGCCGACTAAGGAGTCGTAATTGCCTTAGAAATATTTTGTTTTAAACTAATTTATTAACTATCTCAACGTTAAGTTAAGACAAAATATTAATTCATCATACTAATACGTAAATTTTTTTGATTTAGATGCATCCATCATAAAAATATATCTAAAAGAGACCTTTGCACGAAACAAATTGACTGCAATTTAATATAAAACCCCCAATTACCGTCATTCCCGCGCAGGCGGGAATCTAGGCGAATCAACAAGCTAACTGGATTCCCGCCTACGCGGGAATGACGAGATTGATAGGTTTTAGGGTTAAAAAGCACTCGTGCAAAGGTTTCAAAAAAACACTTTGCTATGTAAGCTGCTATGCATACAAGTGTTTTATGCATATCAATCTTATGTATTAGGCTGAAGGTGAGTATGAGGAATGATGCTAATAGGATGGTCATGCTGATGATGGGAATGCGAACGTGTTTCTATTTCTACCGGGACTATATTAATATTGCCATGACGCACACCACTTAAAGCAACCAACTGATTTGCAAATGTTTGCACCAGTTTGAATGGGCCTTTAAGGACTAATGTTTCAAGGCAATTATCGTGATCTAGATACACTTGCAAAGTTGAGATACAAATATCATGATGCTCATGCTGCATACTCATAATCTTGTTCGCTAATTGGCGTTCAGCATGATTGTAAATATAATTTACCGTTGCAACGCAATACTTTATTTCATATTTAGTCTTACGCTCAACTTCAATACGTGCACGTAATAAATCTCTAAAAGCTTCAGATCTGTTTAAATAGCCATGTTTTGCAATCAAATCATCAAATTGCTGAGCTAGTGACTCTTCAAGTGAAATAGTGATACGTTGCATTTAATAACTCAGAATGAAGGTTAATTGGTTCAAGTTTACCAACAACAGGCTATTTACACCAAGCCTTTGTCGATTAACCACTGCTGCAACGTTAATGGATAAGTTGATTGATTTCAATAATCGGCAGCATAATCGCCAGCACTATCATCAACACCATGCCACCCATGGCTAAAATTAAAACAGGCTCTAGAATTCCGGTAAGAATGGTGAGCTTGTTGTTCACTTCATTCTCCTGCTGAACTGCAGCACTTTCTAGCATTTTCCCTAGCTCCCCACTAGCCTCAGCATTAGCAATCAAGTGAATGAGAATCGGAGGAAACTGGCCACTGTCTCGCAAAGCGCGGCTCAATGCCCCTCCATCTCGCACGGCATCTGTGGCCTCTTTAATGGCAACTTGCATAGGCATCAGTGTGACAATACGAGCTGCGGCTTGCAGCGAGGTCATCAATGGCACGCCACTGCCCACTAATATTGACAATGTACTTGCTAAGCGTGCAGTGTTAAGGCTACGCAGCAATTTTCCTAACACTGGGATTTTTAATAAAGTTTGATGCCACCGATAACGAGTTGCTTCATTTCTTAACGATTGCTTAAACACCCATAATGCAACGAATAACACTACAATTAAATATAACCAGGTATGACGGAGAAAATCACTGATGGCAATCATGATCTGGGTGAGTAAAGGTAATGTTTGTTTAGATTGCTGAAAAACACCCACTACTTGAGGAACCACATAAATCAATAGGGTACCCACCACCAACACCGCAGTTAATGTGACCAGTGCTGGATAGATAAAAGCCGCAATCACTTTCTGCTTCATGGCATGGCGAGATTCAGTATAAGTGGCTAATCGCTCTAATACTTTAGCCAGCTCTCCAGATTCTTCACCAGCATGAATCAATGCTCGATAAATATCTGGAAAAACCTGCGGGTAGCTTGCCATTGAAAGCGAGAGTGCACTACCTGCAACCACACCAGAGCGAGTGCCTAGCAAAACTTCACGAATCATGGGTTTTTCCATTTGCTCAGCGATGGCAGCCAGAGATTGCTCTATATTTAACCCTGCATTAAGTAAAGTGGAAAATTGTCTGGTCAGCAAGCCTAACTCATAGCTAGATACAGACCCACGTAAGCGTACGCTGCCAGTGAGTCCGTCAGACTTTCCCTCCTGCAATGCGTCTACCTTGAGCGGTGTTAGCTGCATATCACGTAAGCGACTACGAGCAAGGCGAACGGTATCCGCTTCCACTACTCCGCGCGTGACTTTACCTAGGGCATCTACAGCTTCAAACCGAAATACAGCCACGACTCTAACCCTTATTCTTTAGTCACGGTGAGGAGTTCTTCGAGCGATGTTATCCCCGATACCACCCATCTAACACCGTCTTGCCGTAAATCAAGCATACCTAAGGAATTTGCATATTGACGAATTTTTTGTTCAGAATTACGGTCATGCACGAGTCTACGTATTTCATCATCTACGATTAACAACTCATAGATGCCGATTCGGCCTTTATACCCCGTACCACCGCAAGCCACACAACCGCTAGCACGATAAAGTTTTTGTGGTGATTGTGCTGACTTCAACAAAGCCAGTTCGACATCATCAGCCTCATAAGCAACGCGGCAATCTTTGCATAGACAGCGCACCAAACGCTGTGCAAGTACGCCAGAGAGAGATGATGCTAGTAAGAAAGGTTCGATCCCCATATCCACCAACCTCGTGACTGCACTAACCGCATCATTGGTATGCAGCGTAGCGAGTACCAAGTGCCCGGTTAAGCTAGATTGCACCGCAATTTGAGCAGTTTCCACATCACGCACCTCACCTATCATGATGGCATCTGGATCTTGGCGCAGGATAGAGCGTAAAGCTTTTGAAAAACTCATGTCAATTTTGGCATTAACCTGTGTTTGCGAAATGTGCGGTAAATCGTATTCAATCGGATCTTCCACCGTCATGATGTTAAGCACATTGGCATTAAGGCGAGAGATTGCAGAATACAGTGTGGTGGTCTTACCAGAGCCAGTTGGGCCAGTCACCAAAAAAATTCCATGTGGCTGATGTACTAGAGAATCAACTTTCAGTAGCGTTTCATCGGCCATGCCCAATCTTGATAAGTCGAGTCGCTTCGAGTCTTTTTCTAAGATACGTAAAACAACACGTTCACCATGACCGGTTGGTAGTGTGGATACTCGTACATCCACAACTTTTCCAGCAATTTTAAGTGTGATTCGGCCGTCTTGTGGCATACGTTTTTCCGCAATGTCCATTTGTGCCATCACTTTAACACGTGAAATCAAGGCTACATGCAAGGCGCGATGCGGTTCTACGATATTACGTAAGGTGCCATCAATCCTGAAACGCACCACGGATTTAGTTTCATACGGTTCAATATGAATATCAGAAACACTCTCACGCAATGCTTGCGTAAAAATAGCGTTAATCATGCGAATGATAGGCGCATCCCCTTCTGCCTCTAGCAGATCTTCTACCTTTGGCAGCTCTTGAATAAGGCGCGAGAGGTCTAAATTATTTTCAATATCTTCAGCAAAAGCACTGGAGGCTCCTTCTTGCGCGTAAGTCTCAGTGAGTAATTGGTCGTAGATGACAGCAGAAACCTGATTGGCGGTGAATTTACCTTGCCACACCCGCAAAATCTCAGTGATTGCTTCCATCTTTGCCCCATCACGCAGAAATACTAAGGCAACATCGTCTGTCACGGATTTGACAAATGCACCTTGTGTTTTAGCATAACTGTACGGAACAAACTTGGTCGGTGAAAAATTTTCTAGTTCAGTCATATTGCTTATGCTACAGCATAAACACCTTATTGTTATTTTGGAGTGCTAAAATTCAAATCTGCATATTGAATTTACTGTGCTTCAAAACTTTAAGCAATTGCTTGTAACGGTGACATCCGATTGATTTTTCACTAGCCTAAACAATAGCTATCACGCATAATCAAGGTTATGTTGCGTTTATTTAACGTTAAAGAAGCATGGCGTAAAACAATATTTTAAAAGATAATTGACTTAATGAAAAAATATCTCTTTCTGACTATCACGATGTTTATATTGCTTTTATCAAATTCATTTGCGTTGGCAGAAGACGATAGCTTGAAGGTGACCGATGACAAAGTATCACTTAATTTTGTCGATGCTGATATAGAGTCGGTAGTAAAAGCCATTGGTCAAATTACCAATAAAAACTTTTTACTTGATCCCAAAGTAAAAGGCACCATCAGCATTAATACGGCAAAACCTGTACCGCGGGCATTAACCTATCAAATACTGCTGTCTGCACTACGAGTGCAAGGCTTTGCGACGGTTGAAGAAAACGGATACACCTCAATTGTGCCTGAGGCTGATGCTAAAGGTAAATTCACTCCACGTTTAGCCACTGGCAAACAATCCGGCGTGCAAATCGTTACTCAAGTGTATGTACTTAAATATGAAAGTGCTAGTCAGCTGATTAACGTGGTGAAACCGCTACTTTCGCCCAATAGCGTCATTACTGCTTACCCAAGCAGTAATGCATTAATCGTCACAGACTATGCTGATAATTTAAATAAGATTGTTAAGCTAATTGACACTATTGATAAGCCATCGCAAGCAGAGAACGTACTTGTCAGGCTCAAATATGCTTCTGCGGTAGAAATTACACAAACCATTAACCGCTTGCTAGCCGATACTGGAAACACGGCAGACCCCACAAGACGGATATTAGCCGTTGCTGATGCACGATCAAATGCCATTATTTTGCATGCAGAAAACCTATCGTTGATTACACGTGCGGCTACACTCATTGAACAATTAGATGTGCCTACTAACGCCGGCAGCTCTATCCATGTGGTCTATTTGAAAAATGCTGATTCTACCAAGCTTGCTACCACTTTACGTGCATTGATGTCTGGCAAAGCTGCCAAAAGTGCGCTTGCACCGACGACTGCACTCACTGGATCGCCAGCATTGGCGAGCGACGATGTTGCGAAAAGCGTGATTACTACACAGCCTACTAATCAAGCAAATATTGCTTCCCCCTATTCGCAACTGGCATCTGCGCAAGAAAATGACATGATACAAGCAGACGCTGCCACCAACTCTCTGCTTATTACTGCACCTGACCATGTATTTAATATGCTACGTGGCGTAATAGACAAGCTCGACATGCGCCGTGCACAACTCTACATTGAAGCCTTAATTGCAGAAGTTTCAACTGATAAAGCTTCTGAATTTGGTATTCAGTGGCAAGACCTTGAAGCTTTTAACCCCGCCACACTTAATAGAGCTAACGTGCAAGCCTTCGCAGGCACCAAATTTAACCGTGGCGGCAATATTTTAGGCGTTTCCAGCAATATTGCCTCTGCTGGTAGTGGGCTGAATATTGGTCTATTAAGAGGAAAAGTGAATATTCCCGGTATTGGTGAAGTTGCTAACTTAGGTTTATTGGCACATGCACTTGAATCGAATGCCAATGCCAATATTCTCTCTAAACCAAATTTGCTGATGCTAGATAATGAAGAAGCTAAGATTGTGATTGGCCAAAACGTGCCTTTCGTCACAGGGCAATATGCACAAACTGGCGGATCATCTTCTGTGACACCCTTTCAAACCATAGAGCGTCAAGACGTAGGCTTAACACTAAAGGTGAAACCGCAGATTTCAGAAGGCAATACCGTTAAACTGCAAATTCACCAGGAGGTTTCTAGCGTGCTAGATGCAGCCGGCAGCGCAGGGATTACCACCAACAAACGTTCGATAGATACTTCCGTACTAGTAGAAGACGGCAGCATCATTGTACTTGGTGGGCTTATTGAAGACCGTATTACTGACAGCGTTGATAAAGTGCCTTTTCTAGGGGATATTCCAGGCTTAGGTGCATTATTTCGCACTGTCGGCAGAACTCATAAAAAAACCAATCTAATGGTATTTTTGCGTCCTTATGTAATGCGTAGCCCTGAAGACTCTTCTACAATGACTAATAATCGCTACGATTACATGATTCAACAACAAAAAGATAGTCAACCATTAAAAATATGGCCTTTGCCAGAAATACCTGAAGTCATCATGCCAGATCGTTTTGAGCGTAATCTTAAAAATTATCCAGAAAAAAAATAAACCTTATTTTAGATATTTGCACAAATTATCGAGTATTTCTAACTGAAATAAGCAAAATACATCATGCTGTCAATCGGCGTCCAATTCTTTCCACTAATCAGCGTCCAATTGTTTCCACTTTTTTGTCGTGTTGAGCGCGACTTTTACGTTGCTTAAAACGGTAAGAATCATTCCCAGTTTCCAGCATTTCGCAATGATGTGTAATACGATTCAGTAGCGCCGTCGTCATCTTCGCATCGCCAAATACTTGCACCCACTCGCCGAATGTCAGGTTCGTAGTGATAATCAATGAAGTCTTCTCATAGAGCTGGCTAATGAGATGAAACAGCAACGCGCCACCTGATGCTGGAAACGGTAAATAGCCCAGCTCATCAAGGATCACAGCATCCACTAAGCACAGTTGTTTCGCTAGATTACCAACTTTGCCCTGCGTCTTCTC
>JAYWDO010000149.1:0-21634 GCA_043779795.1 Pseudomonadota bacterium | reverse complement strand
AGACCCCGTAAATGGTTAGGGTTCAAATGCCCTGTTGAGTTGTTTACGCCAGATGCATTTGATTTTAGGCAGCATCATGCTGTCATTTTTGCACTTCAACTTTGAAACCGCCCAGTACTGTATTTAGCCTTAGGTATTTTTATTCATTTGAGTAAATCCGTTTCTTTCTTACATTTTACGAAACGTTCGAATCTTTGAATATCAGCTTAGCTCAGTGACGGCTACCCCCATAGCCAGCTCAGATGAACGAATTAAAAATGTCTGGTAAGGTTAATACTGATAGACTGCATTTTTAAATCAGCACTCAAATTATTAGCGCTTCTAAAATGAGAGATGTCAACCGGCACCCAGTTGTAATGATATTCAGCTCCTAAGCCCCATTGATCATCAAACTTATATTCCCCACCTACTTTGAAATTAAGCCCAAGATTTACAGAGGTATCGCTAACACCAGAAACACTAGATGCAGGAACCACTTGGATTAATGATGGATCTGTAGGATCAACAAAATGACCAGATTCACCCGTCCCTGTAATTCTAATAATATTTAAAGATGGTCCGCCACCAATGTATGGGGTGAAGTCTTTGAATTCTCTATAGCGGTATAACGCATTAAAGTTAAATTGTAATAATCTAGCCTTGGCAGGAAGTTGATTTTCTGTTGCTTGATTTGAGTTACTTGGTGCAGTTAAAGTCTGCGACGCTATTAAATCGCCAATCCCCATTCCTGCTGTTGGACCAGTACCGCTTGCATTTGTTAAGGTTACATTTTGTTGCTTTATCGTTGGTTGAGAATAGTTTGCCTCTAACTCAATACCAAAGTTTGGGACACTTTCGAAATAATATCCCGCCTTAATACCACCACTTAAAACATCTTTAAGTTTGATGTCTGAATAATGTGTACCAGGATAATAAGAGCCATCAGTAGGATTAATAGGCCCACCATAAGCTAAGTTTTCATCACCTTTAATACCTGTCAATTTCTGGTCAAATGTCCAACCCAAAGACAAGCCAACATACGGCTCTGCAAATACGTTACTAGCAAAAAGTAATGAAACTAAGGTTCCAATGCCAACTATAGATAATTTATTCATGACAACTTCCCTGTTGATAGTTTTTTCACATACGCCAAGCTCCAATAATTATAAAATTAATGAAGCGGTTCACTTTTAATTGTAATTGAAGTTCTGTCATTATTAAAAATAATATGATGAAATAGATGGCGGCTATATCCCACTTTGCGATAGCTCGACTTCAATTAACGTAGCGTTTGCATTCCTAGTGAGGATTGTGTGTCACTCAATCATATCCTGTGCTATTGGGCGTGGACAACAGCTGAGTCTCATTTACGTTTGTACAAAGATAAGATTTCCGGAAAATCTACTTTGCCTGTTCCTGAAATTCCCCAAATATGGCTTCGGAAGGAAGTTTTAAATGAATTATGCTTAATTGCCAGGTTTCAGGATTTAAGTACTCACTATTTTATGCAAATATGCATTGATATTCTATATTTATTCTGTAGAATAAATTAATCAAAGATAAGGAGGCATTATGAACAATAGTTCAACCGTCCTAAAGACTTCAGATCGGTCAAGAGTATTAAGCCAGGCGGTAGTTGAGGCGGCAAAGAGAATGAGGGTTGGGCCAACTGACCTTGGATTGATTTTGGGCTTCAGTCAACCAACTTCATCACGTCTACTCAATGCTAAGTTTGCAATACCTGAGGGTACAAAGGAGTGGGAGTTATCAGCCTACTTTGTAAGACTCTATCGCTCATTATCTTCACTAGTCGGAGGCGATGATGCACTCGTTGAGAGTTGGGTCAAATCTCCTAACGCATCTCTTAATCAACAAATCCCACTCGACTACATCAAGCGAGTAGATGGACTTATTCATGCCTGCAACTATCTGGACGCACACCGCGCTACAGTCTGAGGTTAATCCTTGGGCGGGGTATGGCTGGCGTGCAGTAGAAGCACAGCACAAAAACGCAACTATGTCCCTTGCGCATGGTAACCTCCAAGATCAGGCTACTTTGGAAAGTATTATTGAAGAAGTAAAGCCAATACTTCCCAAAGACACTGAAGGGTTACACTGGCTTTTATTTACGCCATTTAGATATCCGCCAAATAGTGAAGGCTCACGCTTTCGTTCTGAAGGTGAGGCTGGTGTGTTTTACGGTGCAGAAGACAGAAAAACAGCTTGCGCTGAAATTGGATATTGGCGCTGGAAATTCTGGATGGATAGCGATGGCTTACGTGGTCACTCAAAGACTGTTCAGCTTACACTATTTGAGTTTCATGCAAATACTGAGAGTGGAATCAACTTAACCTCTCCATTACTGGTTGCTAGCCGAGTGAATTGGATAGATCTTGTAGATTATAGCCACACACAGAAATTAGCTAAACAGGCACGTCTTGCCAGTATTGAGTTGATACGCTATGAGTCTGTTCGCAACCAAGGTGGAATGTGTCTAGCCATTCTGTCGCCCAATATGTTTAGGAGCGTTGAAGCATACCGAAACAATCAACAAACGTGGAATCTCCACATCGAGCCTACATCTAAAGTGACTTGGCAGCGTGAGCTTGGTGATGAAAGTTTTATGTTTGAGTTTGGAATGCATGTGCACAGATCCTAAATGCACTATGTCCTTTCGATCACTGGATAGTGATCATTAGGTAATCCCCCCGGAAAAAAAAGCAAAATTGTAAGTTTAGAAAATGCAGAAGATTTGGCAAAGGTAGTATCGGCAGCTAAAATTGATCTTTTCAGAAGTATTCGATCTCACTCTGGATCTATCACAGATATTTCCAAGCGTTTAAATAGAGATTGTTCTGCTGTTAAGCGTGATATAGATGTGTTGCAATCTATTGGATTTGTAGATATCCGTACTATGAAAAATGCAGGCCACGGCACGAAAAAAGAGGTCATTGCCAGTGACAGCCAAGTTTTTATGGCTTGGTAATGCATGTATATATTTAAGTAGGATTGTCTAGAAAATTGAGACAATTTTATGTAATTGTCTCTTTACTATGCACTTAACCTATTGATTTATAGCTGTCGAAATATCGATATAAAGAGAACCTACAAGTTGTGTAGGTTCGATCTAAGTCGAGATAATCCACATAAAGTGAGATATTAAGAGAGATTTAAAAAGCCCGAAAGGGCTTTTTTGTTAAAAGTAAGCGCAGCAACTAGTCGCTGTAATGGTTGAAAGGGTATTCACTCATGAATGAGTATATTACAGAACAAATAAATAAGTTTTTGAGGTATAGCACCATGGAGAAACACTTAAAGTTATGCGCGTTTAAACTATTTGGTAGTTAATGGGCTAAGTTTTATTTTTAGCGCTTTGCCAAACCAAGATTAGTGTTAAATTGCGCATGTTAAGTATATAAATAAGGATTTTGATTAGAACATGATATTAGGTAACCTTTTTATAATTTCCGCGGCTTCTGGCGCAGGCAAAACAAGCTTGATTAGCGCGCTATTGGAAAAAGATGCACATTTAAAACTTTCTATTTCGCACACCACGCGCACACCTCGGCCTCGCGAAGTTGATGGAGTTGATTATCATTTTGTGGATGAAACAGCATTTTTACAAATGCTAGGAGAAGCACAGTTTTTAGAGAGCGCAGAGGTGCATGGTGCGCGCTACGGCACTTCACAATCTGCTGTAAAAATCCCTCTTAAAGCCGGTTTTGACGTAATTTTAGAGATCGATTGGCAAGGCGCAGCGCAAGTGCGTAGTTTATATCCACAGGCGGTTAGTATTTTTGTGTTGCCACCATCGGTTGAAGCTTTAGAGCAAAGGCTTAACGGCCGTGGCCAAGATAGCGCAGAAACAATTGCGAAGCGCGTTGCTGCAGCGCGCGCAGAAATGGCCCACGTGAGTGAGTTCGATTATGTTACAATTAACGATGATTTTAATGATGCGCTACAAGATATTAGCGCAATTATTCGTACACAACGGCTTGCAATTTCAGTTCAGTTGCAACGCCACGCTAGCTTGATTCAAACGCTTACATAATCAGTTTAATTTATGAAGCATAACCTAACATACACAGAATAGGACACACCATCATGGCACGTATTACAGTAGATGATTGCTTAGACAAAATCCCAAACCGCTTTCAATTAACTTTAGTGGCCGCTTACCGCGCACGTCAATTGCATAACGGTGCAGAACCACAAGTAAACACAGCTGGTTTACGTGATAAGTCAACCGTGCTTGCTTTGCGTGAAATCGCAGCGGGTAAAATTGGTGTAGAAATCTTAAACCGCGCTTAATTTTACTAAGATCAAACATAATTAAGATCAAATATACTTGGCAGTGAAAACGTCATGCCCAACACTGCAAAACATCAGTCATCAGCGCAATCAAAGCCTAGCGTTACTAAGCTATGCCAAGAAAAAACTGCCCAGGAAAAACTAGCTTCAGCACCCTTGCTACCTGCGGATAGCGAGGATTCTGCCTTAAGTTTACGTCTTAAACAGTACTTAAAACCACAAGATATTGCCCAGATTTGGGAAGGTTATCGCTACGCCTACAAAGCGCACGATGGCGTGGTGCGTAAAACGGGCGAGCCTTACATTACTCATCCAGTATCAGTGGCTTGTGTGTTGGCTGAATTGCACATGGACACACCGACGATTTTGGCGGCATTGTTGCACGATGTTGTAGAAGATACGCCCGTCACTACCAGTAATATTAAAGAGATATTCGGCCAACAAGTGGCTGAATTGGTGGATGGTGTTACTAAGTTAGATAAAATCGAGTTTCAAAGCGCAAGCCAAGCGCAGGCTGAAAATTTTAGAAAAATGCTGCTGGCCATGTCACAAGACGTGCGAGTGATTTTGGTTAAACTGGCTGATCGCTTGCATAATATGCAAACGCTTGAGGCGATGAAGCCTGAAAAACAAAAGCTCATTGCCAAAGAAACGCTGGATATTTATGCACCCATTGCCAATCGGCTAGGTCTTAACGCCATCTATCAAGAGCTGGAAGATTTAAGCTTTAAATACTTGTATCCCATGCGTTATAGTGCGATTTCTAAGGCGGTAAAAGCTGCTCGCGGTAACCGTAAAGAAGTCGTCAGTAAGATTCTTGATTCAATCAAACAGCAATTGCTTAACCTCAATATTGATGCTGAAGTTTCAGGCCGTGAAAAGCATCTTTACAGTATTTATAAAAAAATGTCGGGCAAAACCACGGCATTTTCACAAATTTATGATATTTATGGTTTTAGAGTGGTGGTTAAAGATTTAAGCAGTTGCTACGTCGCATTAGGCGCTTTGCATAGCCTTTACAAGCCGATTCCAAGTAAGTTCAAAGACTACATTGCGATTCCTAAGGCGAACGGTTATCAATCTTTGCACACCACTTTATTTGGTCCATTTGGTACGCCGATAGAGGTGCAGATTCGCAGTAATGAAATGCATAATATTGCCGATGCTGGTGTGGCTGCACATTGGTTGTATAAAGCGAGTGATGCTCAATTAACTGCATTGCAGCAGCAAACGCATCAGTGGTTGCAACGCTTGCTAGAGATTCAAAGCGAAAGTGCTGACTCACTCGATTTTCTCGAGCACCTTAAAATTGATCTGTTTCCAGATGAAGTCTATGTATTTACGCCTAAAGGTAAGATTCTAGCTCTCCCCAAAGGTGCCACCGCCGTTGATTTTGCTTATGCTGTGCATTCTGATGTCGGTAATTCCTGCGTGGCAGTGCGTATTAACCAAGATTTAGCGCCATTACGTACTGAGCTACATAATGGCGACCATGTGGAAATCATCACCGGCGCACTCGCCAAACCAAATCCAGCATGGCTTAACTATGTAGTAACGGGTAGGGCGCGCGCGCATATTCGCCACTTTTTAAAATCACAACAATCAACCGAGTCTGGTCATTTGGGTGAGCGCTTACTGAATAAAGCCTTGCGTGCTTTGCATGTAGAGCCTAGCCAGATTACTGATGTGCATTGGCAAAAACTGATTCGTGATTATGGCCTTAAAAAGAAATCTGAAATTTTGACCGATATTGGTTTGGGCAAACGTCAAAATGTAATGGTGGCGCACCAATTGTTAGCTATGACGGATGAAAACCTAGAAAAACATACTAAGTTACCCCCTAAGTCGTTGGATACTATTACGATTCATGGCACCGAAGGTATGGCCGTACAATTTGCCCAATGTTGCCGGCCGATTCCAGGTGATCCGATTTTAGGATTCATCAATAAAGACAAAGGCTTGGTGATTCACACACATGATTGTCCTAGCGTGAGTAAATTCAAGCTAGATCCAGATAAGTGGTTGGATGTTGAGTGGGAGCCGGATAGTGATAAGCTTTTCAAAACCAACCTGAATCTTACTGTGGCCAATCAGCCTGGTATGTTGGCTAAAATTGCCTCTGGCATCGCCGATGCAGGTTCTAATATTGATAATGTAAGCGTAGAAGAAGCCGATGGTAGTGCCTATGCAAACCTCTACTTTACCGTGCAAGTTAAAAACCGCATTCATTTGGCCGATTTAATGCGCGGTTTACGCAAGATACCCGATGTAGTGCGTATTAACCGAAGCAAAGGGAATCTTGCGATGGCTACTAAAAAGCCGGCTCAATAACCATACATGATTAAATCGCTAAATGTTTTACCTGAAGGCTTGCCGGTCCCGATTGATGATGGCATGGCCGCACATTTAGAAGGTATGTGCTTGCCATCTATAATGTTAACTTCAACAAATGGTGCCGCAGTTAGTTTGACCGGTATTCAAAATAAACTTGTTATTTATGTTTATCCGCTCACTGGCCAGCCTGAAATCGCTTTGCCAGAAGGTTGGGATGAAATTCCAGATGCAAGAGGATGCACTCCCCAAGCATGCGACTTTGCTAATCACTATGACGAGTTACTGCAAGTAAATGTTATGGTTTACGGATTAAGCTCGCAACCAAGCGATTATCAATTAGAACTCAAAAATCGATTACACTTGTCTTTTGATTTATTGAGCGACAGTGATTTTCAATTAAAAAATACTTTGAATTTGCCGATATTTAAAGCGGCTGAACTCTTGCTTTATAAACGACTTACAATTATTGCAGAGCAAAATATTATCCAAAAAGTTTTTTATCCTGTTTTTCCACCGAACGAAAATGCAGCGCAAGTGATTGACTGGCTGAAAAGTCACTAGTTAGTATCACGATGCTTTCGGAAATAAAAGTCTTTAGCAAGCCGTTAGTCGCCAACTTAGCTAAGCTTGGTCTTCATAACATTGAAGGCTTGTTGTTGCACCTGCCATTGCGCTATATCGACGAAACACACCTGACTGCCGTACGAGATTTGCGTGTAGGAGAGGCTGCTCAGCTTGAAGGTGAGATTGTGCATTCTGAGGCCACTTATAAGCCTCGCAAAGCATTAATTGCCAGATTAGAAGACGCTAGTGGCCAGCTCACGCTGCGTTTTTTACACTTTTACCCTAGCCAAATAACAGCGCTTAAAGTGGGCAATAAAGTACGTGTTTATGGTGAGGTGCGTAGTGGTTTTTTTGGTTACGAAATCGTACATCCGACCTGTAAAGCCGTGGGTGAAAAAACCGTGGTGGCAGAGACTTTAACGCCAGTTTACCCCACCGTCGCAGGTCTCACGCAAGGTAATTTACGCAAAGCGATTGCCATTGCTTTAAAACAAAACTGTTTAAATGAAACGCTGCCAGTGAGTGTTTACCAAAACTTTAACTTTCCTAATTTTGCTATCAGCCTGCAAAGCTTACATAATCCGCCGCCAGAAACTGATTTACAAGCGCTAGAAAACAAAGTAACACCCGCGTGGCAACGTCTTGCGTTTGATGAGTTGCTCGCACAGCAGCTTTCTATGCGTAAACACTATGCGCGACGTCGTAGTGTGAATGCGCCACAATTTAAACCCTCTAAACAATTGGTTTCGGCATTACTTAAAAGCCTGCCATTTGCTTTAACGCAGGCACAGCAAAAAGTGGCGGTTGAGATTGAACGCGATTTAACGCAGTCGCATCCAATGCAGCGCTTATTACAGGGCGATGTGGGCAGCGGTAAAACAATTGTGGCGTGTATGGCGGCTTTGCAAAGTATAGAAAATGGCTGGCAAGTAGCATTGATGGCGCCGACAGAGATTTTGGCCGAACAACATTATCGAAAAATGCTCACTTGGTTAACGCCGCTTAATATTCAAATTGCTTGGTTAACTGGTAGCCAAAATAAAAAGGATCGCACTGCATCTTTAGCATCTATGGCTAGTGGTAGTGCGCAATTGGTTATCGGCACCCATGCTTTGTTTCAAGAGGCCGTTCAATTTAAAAACCTTGGGTTGGCGATCATTGATGAGCAACACCGCTTTGGTGTGCAGCAACGCTTGGCTTTACGCCAAAAAGGTCAGCCAGAGCCGCATCAGCTGATGATGACAGCGACACCAATTCCGCGCACTTTATCCATGAGCTATTATGCAGACTTAGATGTATCCGTCATTGACGAATTGCCGCCTGGACGCACGCCGATTGTGACTAAGTTGGTATCAGATACGCGCCGTGATGAAATTTTGCAGCGAGTACGAGAATCTTGCGCGCAAGGCAATCAAGCTTACTGGGTATGCCCGTTGATTGAAGAATCAGAAGCACTGCAATTGGCAACAGCGAATGACACCTATGCTTTGATGCAAAACGAATTCCCTGAACTAAATATTGGCTTGGTGCATGGTCGTATGAAGTCGGCAGAAAAGCAGGCAGTCATGGCGGCATTTAGCGCGGGTGATTTACAGTTACTAGTGGCAACTACCGTGATAGAGGTCGGTGTGGATGTGCCTAATGCGAGTTTAATGGTCATTGAACACGCTGAACGCATGGGTTTGAGTCAATTGCATCAGTTACGTGGCCGCGTCGGTCGTGGCGCCGCAAAAAGTACTTGTATCTTGCTTTATCAAAACAAGTTATCAGAAACGGCCCGTGCACGATTAAAAGTGATTTACGAAAGTAACGATGGTTTTGCCATTGCCCAAGCAGACCTTAATCTACGCGGTCCAGGTGAATTTTTAGGGGTGCGGCAAAGCGGCGTGCCGATGTTGAAAATCGCCGATTTAAACCGTGATACAGCCTTGTTAGAAGCGGCCAAAGCCATGGCAGATAAGCTTTTAAACGAATTTCCTCTAGAAGTTGAAAAGCACCTGGATAGGTGGATGGGTGGCGCGGGCGAGTTGGTGAAAGTGTGATCATTCATGCGGCTGTAAATCTTGCTTAATCATCAACAGGCGCTTGGTTTGTTCGTTTTATGTGTCATAATTTTTCGGTGAAAATTCATTCTTCAAAACATTGCCAGCGATCTCATTGGCTTAAAAAGCCGATTCTAAGCGGCCAATACCGTCATTGGTTAATTGGTAACGGCTCACTAACCTTACGGTTACAACAACGTTACCCAGACTTTAACGTTAAGCCTACATTGGTGGCGTATGCAAAACCAACGATGGATGAGGCTGCAACATTATCAGCTTCATCGCGTGCTACTGCGATGATTCGAGAAGTGTTACTGATGAACAACAATCAAGCTGTGGTGTTTGCGCACAGCGTATTGCCACGTAAAAGCTTACGCGGCCGCTGGCTTGGGCTAAGCCGCTTGGGCAGTAAGCCGTTAGGGGCAACTTTATTCGCTAACCCACAAGTGGTGCGCACGCCCTTAACTTATCAAAAACTGTCACCTCAGCATGCGCTGTATCAGCAAGCCGTCAAGTTTTTAATCAATAAGCCATCTTATTTATGGGCGCGGCGTTCGGCATTTACTTTGAATTCCGCTAATATTATGGTCACAGAGGTGTTTTTACCACAAATTTTAACGACATAATTTCATGATGAGTGTCTAAACATGCCACCAAAAGTCAAAACAGAAGTTGAACGCCAACCATTACGCGCATTGATTATTGATGCTGCCCGCGAGTTATTTGTAGCACAAGGCATACATGCAGTTTCTATACGTGAAATCACTAACAAAATCAATTATTCAGCCACAGTTTTGTACAACCACATTGCCGATAAAGAAGCCATATTGCAAACAGTTTACGATGAATGTTTTTAGGGCAATATCGAGCAAGATATTATTTTTGCTGGCCTACTAAGACACACTGAAGATCTAGCTGCGAGTAGTAATTAAATGATGGATTTAAAATATGAAAATTAGAAGCTTGAGATTCGTGATATTAATCGCACTTACGGCCTGCAATAAATCCGAACCACCGCTTACGCCACCTCGCCCCGCGCTAGTCATGGAAGTCGGTGCAACCGCCGTTAGTAATGCCATGGTTTTGGTCGGTGAGGTCAGGCCTAGGTACGAATCAAGTCAAAGTTTTAGAATCGACGGAAAAATAATTGTACGCAATCTGGATGTAGGTGCATCTGTAAAAAAAGGTCAAATCATTGCAAGGCTAGATGCAGCTGATGCTCATTTAAATGCAGTAGTCGCATCGGCTGATGTGCGCGTTGCTGAAGCGACTTACTTACTCGCAGCAGCAGAGGTTGAGCGCCAACGCCTGCTGTTTGCAAAAAAATTCATTTCAGCTTCAGCGTTAGATATTCGTGAGTCTGAACTTAAAACTGCGAGTGCACGATTAGCGCAAGTAAAAGCGCAAGCCAATGTATTGGACAACCAAGCCCAATACACCAACTTAACTGCAGACCGTGATGGCGTGGTGACCATGATACGCGCCGAGCCTGGCCAAGTGGTGAAAGCGGGTGAGGCTATGGCGAAAATAGCAAACACTAAAGAAATTGAAGTGCTAGTTGCGGTACCAGAATCGCGTATGGTCGAGGTGAAGCTAAACACTGCAGTGACAGTGAGAATGTGGGCGAATCGGCAGAAACCTTATGCTGGTGTGGTGCGAGAAATTGCGCCGGCAGCAGATTCTGCTACTAGAACCTTTAATGTACGCGTGACGATTAAAGATGCCGATGAAACTGTACGGTTGGGCATGACGGCAGCTGTAAAATTTAATCAGCCAGCAGGCCAACAAAATGAGCTGCAAGGCGCAGAACTACTTATTCCTAGCGGTGCTCTTACGGCGAAAAATGGTAAAACAATGGTATGGGTGCTTGATGCTAATAATAAAGCCCAGCCGCGTGAAGTGATTGCTGGCCAATTTAGAGAAGACGGCGTATTGATTAGCCAAGGCCTGCAAGCAGGTGAAAAAATCGCCATTGCTGGCGTGCATACGTTAATTAAAAATCAGACTGTAAAACCAATATTTGAAGTTAAACCATGAGCGAGTTTAATGATGAAAGTCTGCCGTCTTCAGGCAACGTAGGGAAAGCTGCGGTATTAAAAATGCATTTTAACTTGTCTGATTGGGCGCTAAAACATCAAGCCTTAGTGCTGTACTTGATGTTGGTGCTTACTATCGCAGGGTTGCTCTCCTATACTAAGCTTGGTCAATCAGAAGACCCACCCTTTACGTTCAAAGTGATGTTGGTTCGCACTTCTTGGCCGGGTGCCAGTGCACAGGAAGTAGAGCAGCAAGTGACCGATAAGCTCGAAAAGAAAATACAAGAAGTACCACATTTAGACTATTCCAGCAGTTATTCACGACCAGGTGAGTCGATGATTTTTATCGTTGCTAAAGACAATACTTTTTCAAAAGACGTGCCAGAGATTTGGTATCAGGTACGTAAAAAAATTGGTGATATTCGCAATACCCTGCCACAAGGCGTTGAGAGTCTAACGTTTAATGATGAGTTTAGTGATGTGTACGGCACCATGTATGCGCTAACGGGTGATGGCTTTAATTATGCGGCGCTTAAAAAACAGGCTGAACTGATTAGAACTGAATTGTTAAAAGTGAATGATGTCGCCAAAGTAGAATTTTTTGGTGAGCAAAAGCAACGCATTTTTATTGAGCTTACCAATGCCAAACTCGTCACACTGGGTATTAACGCAAGCATGTTGCTTAATATATTGCAGACGCAAAACGCAGTGGTGCGTAGCGGTGCCTTTGATTCAGCGGCAGAGCATATTCGAATTGCAGTCTCTGGGCGCTATGTAAACTTAGACGATTTGCGTAACTTACGCCTGCGTGCAAACGGCCAAGATTTTCGCTTAGGCGATGTCGCTCGGGTTTATCGTGGTTATGAAGAACCACCGCATGATCGCGTGCGCTTTCAGGGCAAAGATACCATGTTGCTAGGTATTAGCATGAAAGAAGGTGGCGATGTGATAGCTTTAGGCCATGCGCTGGATAAAGTCACAGCGCATGTTAAGCAACAATTAATGGTAGGTTTAACGCTGGATACGGTGACTTCGCAACCAAAAATCGTGGCGAATTCGGTGAATGATTTTGTTGATTCTCTAGTTGAAGCGCTAGTGATTGTGCTTGGCGTAAGCCTAATTTCATTAGGTCCACGTAGTGGCATCGTTGTGGCGATTACGATTCCCGTTGTGTTGGCCAGTACGTTTTTAGTGATGCATCTGCTGGATATTGGCCTGCATAAAATATCGCTAGGCGCCTTGATTCTTGCGCTAGGCTTACTGGTAGACGATGCGATAATTGCGGTTGAAATGATGTCGTCAAAAATGGAACAAGGCTGGGATAGAGTGAAAGCCGCATCCTTTGCCTACAACTCAACCGCTATGCCGATGCTTGCTGGCACCTTAGTTACCGTGGCGGGTTTTTTGCCAATTGCCACAGCAGCATCCTCTACAGGTGAATATACACGGTCTATTTTTCAAGTGACGGCTATTGCCTTGATTATTTCATGGTTTGCGGCAGTCATATTTGTCCCCTATTTGGGCTTTCATTTATTACCCGACTACGCGCACGCGCCACAATCATCCAAACTAAAAAGGTGGATCAACAAACGATTTGGACTGAATAATCATATTGAGGAAGTCGCAGACAATCACCATCACGATATTTACAACACCAAGTTTTATCAAATGTTTCGTGCGATAGTTACCGCCTGTGTGCGCTATCGCAAAACAGTGATTGCAATCACATTGGCCTTATTCCTATTGGCTATAGCTGGTTTTGGTCAGGTACAACAGCAGTTTTTCCCAGATTCAACCAGGCTGGAATTGGTGGTTGATTTACGCATGACAGAAGGTGCATCGTATGCAGCGACTGATACGCAAGTAAAAAAACTGGAGCTTTGGCTAGATGATTGGAATAAAAAAAATCAACCTAATAAAAACCAAAGCATAGACAACTATATAGCTTACATCGGCAATGGAGGCCCTCGTTTTTACTTGCCGCTAGACATTCAAATGCCGCATAGAGGTTTTGGGCAATTTGTGATTTTAAGCAAAACCCTAGCTGCGCGCGAAGCTTTGCGTAAAGATTTACTCGTACTATTTGAAAATGACTTCCCCGAGTTACGAGGCTCAGTGCTTAGGCTGGAAAATGGTCCGCCAGTTGGCTTTCCACTACAGTTTAGGGTGTCTGGCACCAATATTCCGCAAATACGTGATGTTTCAAACAAAATTGCCGATATTATGCGAGCTAATCACAATTTGGTGAATGTTCAGCTGAGCTGGGAAGAACCAAGTAAAGTAGTGCATGTCAATGTTGATCAGGCAAAGGCGCGCTTGCTGGGTGTGAGTTCGGTGGATATTGCTAACGTGCTTAATGGCGCAATGCAGGAGCTTTATATTACCGAATTTAGAGAAGGTAATGAGCGCATTGATTTAGTCGTGCGTAGCTCAGAAATGGAGCGCACGCGATTATCACGTTTGCCAGACTTGATGATTAACCTGCCGACAGGTGTGGGAGTACCTTTATCGCAAGTTGCGACAATTACTTCAGACTTCGAAGAAGGTGTGATTTGGCGACGTAATCGCGAACCCTCTATTACCGTGCGCGCGAACTTACAAGGCAACATGCAGGCACCCGTGGCTTCGCAACAAATTGAAAATCAACTAACGCAGATTAAAGCCAATTTGCCGTTAGGCATAAGCTTGGAAACAGGCGGTGCAGTTGAAGCTTCGGCTAAAGGTGCGGCTTCTGTTGCCGCCGGTTTTCCGCTATTTTTAATTGCGGTATTGACGATTCTGATGATTCAATTACAAAGTTTTTCACGAGTATTTTTAGTGACATTAACGGCGCCCTTGGGCTTGATAGGTGTGACGATAGCACTATTGTTATTTGATAAACCGTTTGGATTTGTGGCCATGCTCGGCACGATTGCACTGTCTGGCATGATCATGCGTAATTCAGTGATATTGGTTGATCAAATTGACCAAGACAAAGCGTCAGGTCTACCAGAATGGCAAGCCATCATAGAGTCAACAATTAGACGCTTCAGGCCTATTGTATTAACAGCCGCCGCCGCAATATTAGCCATGATTCCACTCACCAGAAGCGTGTTTTTTGGACCAATGGCCGTGGCGATTATGGGTGGTTTAGCCGTAGCAACTTTACTAACGGTACTGTTTTTGCCTGCATTATATGCCGCTTGGTTTAGGGTTAAAATGCCTCAACAAACCGTGATTTAATCACTAAAAGCTTGTTTAATTAGAGTTTATAAAACAAGCGCATGCGCTATAATAATTAAAATTGATAGGAATCAAATTGCGATGACACAAACAGCACAAAATCAATCTGGCTTTTCAAACGAAGCTAGATTCAATATGGCTGGCGACGCTGCGGGATTTAATGCGCGCGAAGCTAGATTCAACATGATAGAACAGCAAATTCGCACTTGGGAAGTACTGGACCCAGTGGTGCTTGAATTGTTTAACCAAGTGCCGCGCGAGAGCTTTGTAGCGGAATCGCAACAAGGGTTAGCATTTGCCGACGTAGAATTGCCGATTGGCCATGGCCAACTCATGTTGTCGCCAAAGATAGAAGGCCGCATATTGCAGGCGCTTAGCGTGAAAAAGACTGATAAAGTGCTAGTGGTGGGCACTGGTAGCGGCTACTTAACTGCGCTATTGGCAACCTTGGCTAACCATGTGCATGCGGTAGAAATTCATCAAGAATTATCTGATCTCGCAAAAGCACGCTTAGATAAACATAATATTCACAATGTGACCTTGCACGTAGGCGACGCTGCGAATGGTTTTGCAGAGGCTGCACAATATGATGTGATTGTATTCACTGGCTCTTTGCAATTACGACCAATAGCCGCAGAAAAAATGCTTAACGTTAGTGGTCGCTTATTTGCAGTAATTGGTGAAATGCCGATTATGCAAGCCACGCTTACGCAGCGCGTGAGCGAAGACGCTTATAGACATGATGTCTTTTTCGAAACATATTTGCCGCCGCTAGTGAATGCACCACAAGCCACCAAGTTTGAGTTTTAACGCGTAATAATATGAGTAAAAAGCGGGTTTTTACTGCAATACTTATCTTTTTCACTGTTTTATTTGGGATTAATGGCTTTGCTGCGGGTACTTCATCCATTCAAAACAAACAGCAGTCGCTGATTGATGTTTATCAGCAGGCGTTATCGCACGACCCAACGCTTGCTTCTGCCCTAAGCGCTAATCAAGCCGCACAAGAGTTCATCGAGCAAAGTAAAGCTTTGTATCGCCCCACAGTGAATTTTAATGCGAGTGCTAATGCCATCTCATCAGATATTCGCTATCTAAAGTCTGATAGAGCACCGAGCCAATCTAATTTTGAAACTTATGCATACGGCATTGACCTACGTCAGCCTATTTATCGTAAGCAAAACTTAGTGCAAATGGACCAGGCGGCAACGCAAGTAAGCCAAGCGGATAAGCAGTTATATTTAAGCCAGCAATCGCTTATTTTACGCACGACACAAACTTATTTTGACGTACTCATCGCACAAGACAAGATTGATTTGATCATTGCGCAAAAATCTGCAATTTTAAGTCAGTTAGATCAAGCAAAAGCCACCTTTGAGGTAGGTACTGCAACGATTACCGATGTGAACGAAGCCCAAGCGCGCTATGATTTAGTGGTGGCGCAAGAAATTGCTGCGGTGAACGAATTTGAACTTGCAAAACGCGCAGTGCAGGCTATTACAGGCGATATTCCGCAAAAATTAGCCACGGTAAAAGCGGACATTAAAACTAACGCCCTAATGCAAGGTATGGATAAATGGCTCGAAGTGGCTGCACAAAATAATTTGAATATCCAGATTCAGCAAGACACGCTGAAGTATTCTGAGCAAGAAATTGAACGTGCAACAGCAGGGCACTTACCCACCTTAGATGCGGTAGCAAACTATAGTGATAATTATGCTAACGGTAGTGTTTCTGTTTTTGGTACGGGTAACGATCTAAAAACGGGTACTATTGGTTTACAGTTGCAGATTCCTTTATATCAAGGCGGCGCTACCAGCTCACGCATTAGGCAAGCCGCACTCAATAAACAAAAAGCGCAAGATGACGTTGAAATCGCACGTCGTCAAACAGCGCTGGAAACGCAGCGCGCCTATTTGAATTTAAACACCAGCATTGCGCAGGTGAAAGCTTATGAACAAGCCTTAATTAGCAGCCAAAGCCAAGTAGATTCTACCAAGCTAGGGTATGAAGTTGGCGTGCGTACCAGCGTTGATGTATTGAATGCACAGCAACAATTCTTTAGCGCCAAGCGCGATTTGTTGCAATCTCGTTATAACTATTTAGTTAACATCATTCGTTTAAAAGCTGCCTCTGGCGTAGTTGCAGAAGCAGATTTAACGGATATTAATCAACAATTGGTAATTAATAATGCCCAGTAATTCTACAAGTCGTCATCACATGTCTCGCGCTAACTTAAGTCAGCTCGTCATCATTGATATGCAAACAGGTTTACTAAGCGCTATGCAGCAAGATGCGATGCATGTGGTGATTAAAAATTGTGGCATTTTAGCGCAAGCTGCAGCAATGCTAGAAGTGCCGGTGATTGTCAGTGAGCAGTATCCAAAAGGCCTAGGCAATACCATCCCTGAATTACTGGATTTTTTGCCGCATATTAAAGCGGTCGAAAAACTAACTTTTTCATGTATGGCCGAGCCGAAATTCAGCCGCCAGTTAACGCGTGACCATTCGCAGGTGATTGTTGCTGGCATGGAGGCGCATATTTGCGTGTTGCAAACCGTATTAGATTTGAAAAATTGCAAACAAGTCTTTGTGGCAGAAGATGCAATTATCTCGCGCAACCCTGCCAACAAAGCCAATGCGCTCGCTAGAATGCGTGAAGCTGGCTGCATCATCAGCAATACAGAATCTATTGTGTTTGAATGGTTAGGCAAAGCGGACGGCGATGCCTTTAAGGCTATTAACAAGCTTATTCGCTAACAAACACGCGCCACGCTAATGCACTGGAAAACGCTGTTAGTCATTGGTTTGATTGGTTACGGCGCTTATCATCACTATCAAAATCGGCCTGTCATATACGGTGCGGGTGAAATTGCCCCTTATGAACCCACGCAAAACCACACCAACGCCGCTAATGTTCAGCTTAACGGCTTTACGCTCACACCACTCGCAAGCTATGCAATTGAGGCTAGAGTGCTTTCAAGAGAAGACTACTCTTCTGGTATTGAAGCAGAGCTGTTACCCACTGACCTAGCGGTTGGCTGGGGGCCAATGTCAGATGAGACTGTCTTGAATAAAATCGACATTTCGCAAGGGCATCGTTTCTTTTATTGACATGTGGACGCGTTTCCGATTCCACAACGTGAAATTGAAGTGCATGCGGCCAATATGCATATTATTCCAGCCAATGATACTGTGAAGCGCCAGCTAAGTAAGATACGAACAGGCCAGCTTGTTCACATTAAAGGCCAACTCATTGAGGCAAAGCGGGCCGATGGCTGGCATTGGCGCAGCTCGCTCAGCCGTGAAGATACCGGCAATGGCGCTTGTGAGTTGATGTATGTAACAGATCTTAGTGCGAATTGGTTTTAAATAAGGGTACTGTGATTGATTTGTCAAATTAACTCAGAGATTAGGCTAACCATATAGCGGATGCTGACGCAGCCCACTACAGACCCACTTCTATCACCCGCATATTTCGTTGAACGGCAACTAAGTGGGACTTTGCAGTCATTCAACTTACATTAGAAAACAACCTGCATTACCAATGACATTAAATTGAACACTTCTTGGTGGCCTGTGCTACTGTCAGTAATGAGTGTATTTATGAACCCCGTGTTAGGTAAACGGGGAATTGCTTAATTAACATTGCAAGTGTGTTTGGTTTTGCTATCAGCAAAAATAGGTGTGCTTTTTTAGATAACTTACTAACTGCAATGATATTTATCAACCAGTCCCATCTTTTCCGCTACTTGAAACCAAGGCTAAGTGAGCGTAATATGCGATAAATCTGATTAGGCGACCACTTAAACGAATGAAATTTAATTGCTATGCAATAAACCAATTGCATAGCAATTACGCAATAAAAAATTAGTGCGAAGGCCGGTATTTTAAGTTTGCTAAAAGTGGCTTAAATTATATGCTTTGAAATCATCGCCAGCGTTTTCTGCGTGGCACCTTGCGATGCAATACATATTGCTAAGCCAATCGCGCCCATTTCTACTTGTTTTTGCGGGGTTTCCAGCAAAGTTTGAATGGTGTGATTCATCTCTGCAATGTCTTTTACTCGCCAAGCCGCGCCTTGCATCACGGCAAGTTCAGATATTTCTTTAAAGTTAAAAGTATGTTCGCCGATCAGCACAGGTTTACCCATGCGCATCGCTTCGATTAAATTTTGTCCGCCGTAAGGCAGTAAACTGCCACCAACCAGACAAATATCGGCACCTGCATAATAAGTGAATAATTCACCCATGCTGTCGCCCAAAATCACTTGAGTACCGTCATCCACCTCTTGCTGCAACATCGAACGCTTTTGGTATTGAACACCACGCTGTTGCAGTAAAGCCTCCACCTCGCTAAATCGCTGCGGATGGCGCGGCACAATGACGGTGAGTAAATTAGCGATATTTGCAACAGCATCTAAAATAATTGCATCTTCGCCTTCGCGCGTGCTGGCAGCCAAAAACACAGGACGATTGGTACCTAGTAATGCGCGTAATTTAGAACCTTGCGCCATCGCATCTTCAGGCGGTATTACGTCGAATTTTAAATTACCAACAACACTCACATTATTTGCGCCCAATTGTTGTAAGCGCTCGGCATCTGCTTTGGTTTGTGCGGCAATTTCGGATAAATTGTGTAAGCCTTCTTGTACGAGTTTTCCTAATTTGGCGTAACCATTGGCAGATCTTTTTGATAACCGTGCATTGACCAGTAATAGCGGTACGCCCTGATTTTTGCAACTGGCAATCAAATTGAACCAAAGCTCTGTTTCCATCAGCACGCCAAGCGCAGGCTTAAATTTCTTTAAAAAGCCATTGACTGCAAATGGTACATCGTAAGGTAAATAAACACGCTGTATGGCATCGCCAAATAACTGTTCGCTGGTTGCACGTCCAGAGGGTGTAGTATGTGAAAGTAAAATTTGGTGCTGAGGATATTTGTGCAGTAAGGCTTTTATTAAAGGAGCTGCTGCGCGCGTTTCACCCACAGAAACACAATGCAACCAAATAACAGGTTTGCTCGTTTGCACATGATAAAAACCATAGCGCTCAAGCCAATATTGTAAATACTCGGGTTGCTTTCTTGCGCGCCATAATAGTTTTAGCGGCGTGAAAGGCAGCAGTAAATAAAGTAAAAGTGTGTAAATGGTACGTGTCATTCTACTATTTTCGCACAAATATTTTTCATGTGAGTGATTGCTTACATTGATACAGAACAATGCCAGACTTGTTTGAAAAATTAGTAAGCTAAATCAACAATTAAATCACCTCTATTTTTTAAATAAAGGGCTTGACCAACCACTACAAAATGATTAAATTACTAAAAAAACACAATATGTTGTGGTTAATTAAGTTCTTAGCACAAGTTTAGATACAGCTTAACCAATAACATGGAAAGTAATATTAAATAAACACAGGCTTGGTTCACAGACTCTTAAAGTGGGTTTCTTAGGTGAGTTAAAGTCAAACAATAAGGGGTTAAATCCATGCTTAAGGCTGTTGAAGCTACTAACAATTCAAATGCAGGCGCTGCCAATATGAACGTAGATAAAGAAATTCAGATGCAACCAGTGTCGCTTGATATTTGGGATAAGAAATATCGCCTAAAGACTAAATCAGGTGAGCATGTTGATGCTGATATTGATGCTTCTTACTCACGCGTTGCGCGTGCTTTGGCCGATGTTGAAACTTCAGAAGAAAAACGTGCCGAGTGGCATGAAAAGTTTCTGTGGGCATTGCGTCGTGGCGCGATTCCAGCCGGTCGCATTACTTCTAACGCCGGTGCGCTAGCACATAAACCAGCGACATCAACCATTAACTGTACGGTATCTGGCGTAATTTCAGACAGCATGGATGACATTCTAGGCAAGGTGCATGAGGCAGGCTTAACGCTAAAAGCAGGTTGCGGTATTGGTTACGAATTCTCTACATTACGTCCAAAAGGCGCGTTTGTGGCAGGCGCAGGCGCTTACACCAGCGGCCCACTTTCTTTCATGGATATTTATGACAAGATGTGTTTCACCGTTTCTAGCGCGGGTGGCCGTCGTGGTGCGCAAATGGCAACGTTTGATATTTCACATCCAGATGTGACTGACTTCATTAAAGCTAAGCGTGAAAATGGTCGCTTACGCCAATTCAATTTGTCATGCCTTATTACCAAAGAATTCATGGAAGCAGTAAAAGCTGACAGCGAGTGGAAGCTGGCTTTTCCAGTGACAGAAAAAGAAGCGATTGTTGATGGCTTAAATACCAATGATTTGACCCAAGTGGTTTGGCGCGAATGGCCAATTAAAGATAAATATCTCACCAAAACAGATGGCATAGATGCAGGTAAAGTAGCTTGTCGCGTATATAAAATCATCAAGGCGCGCCGTTTGTGGGACGTGATTATGTCTAGCACTTACGACTTTGCTGAGCCTGGATTTATCTTGATTGATCGCGTGAATGAAATGAATAATAACTGGTTCTGCGAAAACATCCGCACGACTAATCCATGCGGTGAACAACCTTTGCCACCTTATGGCGCGTGCTTGTTAGGTTCAGTAAATTTAACGCGCTTTGTGAAAAAACCATTCACAGACGAAGCTTATTTTGATTGGAAAGAATACCGTGAAGTCGTGGCGATTTTCACCCGCATGTTAGATAACGTCGTTGAAATTAACGGCTTGCCATTGCAACAACAGCGCGATGAAATCATGCGTAAACGCCGTCACGGCATGGGTTATTTAGGCTTAGGTTCTGCACTTACCATGATGAAGTTGAAATACGGTGAGGAAGAATCGCTTAAGTTCACCGATGAAGTCACTCGCGTGATGGCAGAAGAAGGTTGGAACGTAGGCGTGCAATTGGCGGAAGAAAAAGGCCCAGCGCCGATTATGGACGAGAAATTTGAAGTAACCGCAGACATGCTGGCAAAACGCCCAGAAATGGCGGCAGATGGCATTAAAGTCGGTAGCAAACTTACGGGTAAAGTGTTATTGGGTAAATATAGCCGTTATATGCAACAGTTTCCTGAAGGCTTACGTAACCAAATTGCCTCTAAGGGTGCGCGATTTTCGCATCATAGCTCTATTGCGCCTACAGGCACTATTTCGCTATCGCTTGCTAACAACGCCAGCAACGGCATTGAGCCTAGCTTTGCGCA
>JAYWDO010000148.1:0-8934 GCA_043779795.1 Pseudomonadota bacterium | reverse complement strand
ACGCTAAAAACGAAAAATTATGTCATCTAAATTAGAACAGTTGGTTTCAAGCTTGCAAGTGGCGCTTGGTGAAAAAATCACCAAACAAATTATTGCTTTTGGTGAAGTCACCGTTGAATGTAAAGCCGAGGATTATTTGGCCGTATGTGAAAAATTACGTGATGACGTTGGTTTGAAATTTGAGCAATTGATTGATTTGTGCGGTGTGGATTATCAAGAGTATGGCGATGGTAGTTATGATGGTTTGCGCTACGCAGTGGTAAGCCATTTGTTGTCTGTGTCACTTAATCATCGTGTGCGCGTGCGCGTATTTGCTCAAGATGAAGATTTTCCAACTTTGCCAACTTTAGTGGATGTTTGGCCTGTAGCTAACTGGTATGAGCGCGAAGCTTTTGATCTTTACGGCATCATGTTTGAAAATCACCCGGACTTACGTCGCTTACTCACTGACTATGGCTTTGTTGGTCATCCGTTCCGTAAAGATTTCCCTATGATTGGTAATGTTGAAATGCGTTATGACCCAGAGCAGCGGCGCGTGATTTATCAGCCTGTTTCTATCGAAGATCGTAACAACGTGCCAAGAGTGATACGCAATGATGGAGCGCATCATGGCTGAGATTAAAAACTATACAATGAACTTTGGCCCTCAGCATCCTGCGGCGCATGGTGTTTTACGGTTGGTGTTGGAGTTGGATGGTGAGGTGATTCAGCGCGCTGACCCGCATATCGGTTTGTTGCATAGAGGTACTGAAAAGTTAGCGGAAAATCGCACTTATTTGCAATCAATTCCCTATATGGACCGGCTGGATTACGTCTCCATGATGGCGAATGAGCATGCTTATGTCATGGCGATTGAAAAAATGATGGGCATTGATGTGCCTATTCGTGCGCAATACATTCGTGTTATGTTTGATGAAATTACCCGGGTGTTGAATCATTTGCTTTGGCTAGGCGCACATGCGCTAGATGTTGGCGCAATGACGGTGTTTTTATACGCTTTCCGCGAGCGCGAAGATTTATTTGACTGCTACGAAGCTGTTTCAGGCGCACGCATGCACGCTGCATATTACCGTCCAGGTGGCGTGTATCGTGACTTGCCGAATCAAATGCCGCAGTATGAAGTTTCACCTTTACGTAATGCTAAAACGGTTAAAAAGCAAAACGAAAATCGCCAGGGTTCACTGTTGGACTTTATCGACGACTTTACCCAACGTTTTCCTAAGTATATCGACGAGTACGAAACGCTACTAACGGATAACCGTATTTGGAAGCAGCGTACGGTAGGTATTGGCGTTGTTACGCCAGAGCGCGCATTGGCGCTAGGTATGACCGGCCCAATGTTGCGCGGCTCAGGCATCGCTTGGGATTTGCGCAAAACGCAACCTTACGAAGTGTATGCCAAGCTTGATTTTGATATTCCAGTTGGCGTAAATGGCGATTGTTATGATCGTTATTTGGTGCGTATGGAAGAATTCAGGCAATCAAACAACATCATTAAACAGTGTGTTAATTGGTTGCGTCAAAACCCAGGCCCGGTGATTACTACGGATAATAAAGTTGCACCGCCTGATCGTGAAGGCATGAAAAGCAATATGGAAGACCTGATTCACCACTTTAAGTTGTTTACCGAAGGTTTTCATGTGCCAGTTGGTGAAGCGTATGCAGCGGTTGAACATCCAAAGGGTGAGTTTGGCATTTACATGGTTTCAGATGGTGCGAATAAGCCTTATCGTCTAAAAATCCGTGCGCCAGGTTTTCCGCATTTGGCTGCATTAGATGAAATGACGCGCGGTCACATGATTGCAGACTTGGTCGCGATTATTGGTACGCAAGATATTGTATTTGGCGAAATAGACAGATAGTTAAGTCTGTTAATTGATTAAGTCTAATAGATAAACGAGTTTGATAAACAAAAATGCTAAGCCCAAAAGCCACTGAAAAAATAGATTACGAGCTAACCAAGTATCCAGCTGACCAGCGCAAAGCGGCGGTGATGAGTGCATTGCGTATTGTGCAAACTGAGCGTGGTTGGCTTTCAAAAGAAAGCATCACAGAAGTGGCGCAGTATTTGCGCATACCAGAAATTGCAGCTTTAGAAGTGGCTAGCTTTTACAATATGTACGATTTGTCACCGGTTGGACAATATAAAATCACTATTTGCACCAATATTTCATGCATGTTGCGCGATAGCGATGAGATCGTAGCTCATCTCAAAACTAAGTTGGGCGTAGGTTTTAATGAAATTACGGCTGACGGTAAGTTTTGCCTGAAAGAAGGCGAATGTATGGGTGCTTGCGGCGGTGCGCCGTTGATGCTCGTGAATAATCACACCATGCATGAGTTTTTAACGCCAGAAAAAGTTGATGCGATTTTGGCGGAGTTGAAATAATGACTGCTTCAATCAATCACCCAGCAACAAGTTATGACGCTGGCAAGCCGGTGACAACCGACTTAAGCGGTCAAACATTATTATGCTTACGTACGCTCACTGAAGAAAATCCAGCTTCTTTAGAAACCTATATTAAGCTAGGTGGATATGCTGCTCTAAAGCGTATCGTTACCGAGAAAACAAAAGCGACCGACATTATTACGCAAGTTAAAAACTCTGGCTTGCGTGGCCGTGGCGGTGCTGGCTTTCCCACTGGGCTTAAATGGAGCTTTATGCCGCGTTATTTTGACGGCGTAAAATATTTGGTATGCAACTCCGATGAAGGTGAGCCGGGTACATTTAAAGACCGCGATATTATTCGTTATAATCCGCATCAGTTGATTGAGGGTATGGCCATTGCGGCCTATACATTAGGCGCGCGCGTAGGCTATAACTATATTCACGGTGAGATTTGGCAAGATTACGATATTTTTGAAGCGGCTTTGCATGAAGCCAAAGCTGCTGGCTATTTAGGTGAAAACTTATTTGGTACTAATTTCTGTTTCGATCTTTACGCTGTGCATGGCTATGGCGCGTACATCTGCGGTGAAGAAACTGCATTAATCGAGTCTATTGAAGGTAAAAAAGGTCAGCCACGCTTTAAGCCGCCATTTCCAGCCAGTTATGGCGTGTTTGGTAAGCCGACCAATGTGAATAATACTGAAAGCTACACCAGTATTCCGTGGATTATGCAGCATGGTGGTGAGGCGTTTGCCGCGCTAGGCGTGCCTAATTCTGGTGGTACCAAATTATTTTCAGTTTCTGGCCATGTAGGTAAGCCAGGTAACTATGAAGTGAAAATGGGTACGCCTTTCAATGAATTGCTAGAAATGGCCGGTGGTGTTTGGAAAGGACGCAAATTAAAGGCAGTCATTCCTGGTGGACCATCAACCCCAGTCATGCCAGCAGCGGTGGTTATGGGCGCGACCATGGATTATGACAGTTTAAGCAAAGCTAGATCTAGTTTGGGCGCAGGTTCTATGATTGTGATGGACGACACAACTTGTATGGTGAAAGCTTTACATCGTTTGTCTTACTTTTTTTATGAAGAAAGCTGCGGTCAATGTACGCCATGCCGTGAAGGCACTGGCTGGGTGTATCGTGTGATTACCCGAATTGTGAACGGTAAAGGTAAGATGGAAGATTTAGATTTGCTGACAGACGTGAGTAATAACATTGCTGGACGTACTATCTGTGCGCTAGGCGAAGCTGCGGCTACGCCAGTATTAAGTTTTATAAAACATTTTAGACCAGAGTTTGAGTATTATATTCAGCACGGAAAAAGCATGGTTGAAAGTACGTTAGAAACTATGGCGGAGCCAAAATAATGTTGAATATTGAAATAGACGGCAAAGCGCTAGAAGTAGAACACGGCAGCACCATTATTGATGCGGCTGACAAGGCTGGTATTCCAATTCCACGTTTTTGCTATCATCCAAAATTATCAGTCGCGGCCAATTGCCGCATGTGCTTGGTGCAAGTTGAAAAGTTCAATAAGCCACTGCCAGCATGTGCAACGCCAGTCGCTGATGGTATGAAGATTTTTACGCGTTCTAAATCTGCGATTGAAGCGCAAAAAAGCGTAATGGAATTTTTGCTGATTAATCATCCTCTAGATTGCCCGATATGTGACCAAGGTGGTGAGTGCGACTTGCAGGATATTGCAGTCGCCTATGGTACTAGCGGCTCTCGCTATACCGAAGAGAAACGCGTGGTGTTCAACAAAAATATCGGTCCATTAGTCAGCACCGATATGACCCGCTGTATTCAATGCACACGCTGTGTACGATTCTTGCAAGAAGTTGGCGGTATGATGGAGCTTGGCATGGTTGGTCGTGGCGAGCATGCTGAAATTACCGCTTATGTTGATAAAAGCGTTAACTCTGAATTGTCTGGCAATATTATTGATTTATGTCCAGTTGGCGCGCTTACCAGCAAGCCATTTAGATACTCTGCTCGTAGTTGGGAGCTGACACGTCGCCCAAGTATTGCGCCGCATGATGGTCTGGGTTCGCACATCGAAGTGCATGTTAAAGATAATAAAGTGATGCGCGTATTGCCGCGTGAGAAAGATAGTATCAACCAATGCTGGTTATCAGATCGTGATCGTTTTTCTTACGAAGGTTTAAATAGTCCAGATCGCCTTAAAGTGCCAATGATTAAACATAATGGTACGTGGATTGAAACAGATTGGAAAACTGCGCTGGAGTTTGCAGCAGGCCAAATCAAAGACATTACCAACGAACATGGCAGCGAAGCATTAGGTGTACTTGTTTCACCAAATAGCACTATGGAAGAAGGCTATTTAGCTAAAAAATTAGCCAATGGCTTAGGTTGCGGTAATGTGGATTATCGTTTGCGCCAAACGGACTTTAGGTTAGATGGCAAGCGTCTAGGTACGCCATGGATGGGTTGTAATATCCATGAGATTGAAGAGCTGGACCGTATTTTGGTGATTGGTTCTAATCTGCGTAACGAACATCCACTACTTGCTCAACGTTTCCGTAAAGCGGTCGCGAATGGTGCCGAGCTTTCAATTATCAGCCCGTTAGATAATGATCCGTTAATGGATATTGCGCATAAAGTAATTGTACGCCCGAACGATATGGTCAATGTGTTAGGTCAAATCCTCAAGGCGATGTCTGGCTTACAGCGTTTATCACTCTGCTTGCCATCGTCACTTAACCAGTTACTTGAAGAAATTAAAGTGCGTCCAAACACGCAAGCCATTGCTGAAAGCATGGCTGGGCATGGCAAAGACTATGATTTGGTTTCACCAAAAGTGGGAATATTTTTAGGTAATATGGCCTTAAGTGATCCTAGGTTTACTGAAATGTACAGTATGGCTGAGGCGATTGGCGGTATTTCAGGTGCTAAAGGTGGCATTTTGCCGGCAGCTGCCAATAGTACGGGCATGCATATGATGGGCGTGATGCCAAGTAGTACCGGCATGCATGCACGCGCAATGCTAGAAGTGCCACGTAAAGCTTATTTAATCGTTAATATTGAGCCAGAGTTGGATTGTCAGCATGCCGCTTTAGCTAAAGCGGCGATGGAAAAAGCAGAATGCGTTGTTGCGTTAACAGCGTTTAAATCACAAGCCCTAGAAAATGCCGATGTGTTGTTACCAATCGCACCGTTTACAGAAACCTCAGGCACATTCATGAGCATGGAAGGCCGCGTACAAAGCTTTACTGCTGTGACTAAACCATTGGGTGAATGTCGCCCAGCTTGGAAAGTATTACGTGTGTTAGCAAATACATTAGGGTTGCAGGGGTTTGATTATGAAACGAGTGAGCAAGTCAAAGATGCGATTTTTACGGGTGAAAAACCTTCAGCAGTGGTTTGGCGCAGTTTAAACAACAACTTGAAAGACTTAGTAGAGATTCAGGTGAACATTAAACACGAAGGTTTACAGCGGATTGGTGAAGTACCGCAGTATGAGTCAGACCCAATTGTTAGACGCTCAACACCGCTACAAAAAACTAAATACAACATAAAACCAATGGCACGTATGTGTGCAACTCAACTTGAGGCACTAGGTTTGGTTGAAGGTGATCATGTGTTGGTGAAGCAAGATAAAGGTAGCGCTGTACTAACGGTGAAGCTAGATAATCATGTTGCTAAAGGTTGTGTTCGGGTTGCTGCCGCGCATAAAGATACTATTGGCCTTGGCGATTTGATGGGCGACATTTCTGTTGAAAAATTATCACCGCAACAGTTGCAAGGGCATGAAGCTGCTGGTATGGAGGCGCGTGCCTAATGGAATGGTTAGCAAACTTATTTGGTAGTTACTGGCCAGCGGTGCAACTTACCGTATGGACTTTGATTAAAATTATTTTAATTGTAGCGCCGCTCATGGCTGCGGTTGCTTACCTTACATTAGCCGAACGTAAAGTAATTGGTTACATGCAAGTGCGCATTGGCCCAAATCGCGTAGGTTATTTCGGATTATTACAACCAATTGCGGATGGCCTGAAGCTGTTGTTTAAAGAAATTATCGTACCGACTGCGTCTAATAAAACGCTATTTTTATTAGGGCCAGTATTAGCGATTGCACCTGCATTTGCGGCTTGGGCTGTTGTGCCATTCGATATGAATATGGTGTTAGCTAATGTTGATGCAGGATTACTCTATATTTTAGCCATGACTTCAGTTGCGGTTTACGGTGTCATTATCGCGGGTTGGGCATCGAACTCTAAATATGCATTTTTAGGTGCATTGCGTTCAGCTGCGCAAATCGTGTCTTATGAAATCGCCATGGGCTTTTCTCTGGTCGGTGTATTAATGTGCGCAAATACACTGAACCTAGGCAAAATCGTGATAGGTCAATCGGGCGGATTACTTCACTGGTACTTCTTACCACTTTTTCCGTTGTTTATCGTCTATTTTATTAGCGCAGTGGCTGAAACTAATCGCGCACCATTTGACGTTGCAGAAGGCGAATCTGAAATTGTTGCAGGTTTTCATGTGGAATATTCAGGTATGGCATTTGCCGTATTCTTTTTAGCTGAATACGCCAATATGATTTTGGTTTCAATGTTGGCTGCACTGATGTTCTTGGGCGGTTGGTTGTCACCAGTGACATTTATTCCGGATAGTTTTTTGTGGTTACTCGCTAAAGTTGGCTTCTTGTTGTTCTTATTCTTATGGTTTAGAGCAACGTTTCCACGCTACAGGTACGACCAAATTATGCGCTTGGGTTGGAAAGTGTTCATCCCCATCACCATCGTTTGGATTGTGTTTGTAGGCGGCATGATGCAAACACCTTGGGCTTACTTATTTCATTAATTCGTACTTATTATTGATATTGACTTACATAATTTATGATAGCAAAAATTAAATCTACACTTTCTAGTTTAATGCTAGTTGAGCTGTTAAAAGGGATGGCGCTAACTGGGCGTTACTTTTTTGCGCCTAAAATTACAGTGCAATATCCTGATGAACGCACGCCGCAGTCGCCACGTTTTAGGGGTTTGCATGCCTTGCGTCGCTATCCCAATGGTGAAGAGCGTTGTATCGCATGTAAATTATGCGAGGCCGTATGTCCGGCAATGGCAATTACCATTGAGTCTGAGCAACGTGAAGATAATTCGCGCCGTACCACACGTTATGATATTGATCTAACGAAATGTATATTCTGCGGCCTGTGTGAAGAATCGTGTCCTGTAGATTCTATCGTTGAAACCCGCATTTTTGATTACCACGGTGAGCAACGTGGTGATTTGCTCTACACCAAAGAGATGTTGTTGGCGGTGGGTGATAAGCATGAAAAACAAATTGCCGCAGACCGTGCAATTGATAAAGCTTTCAGATAACAACATGTCATTTAAAACAAATAGATAAGACGCAACTACTATGACCTTCTTTGGCTTACATTTTCAAGACATCGTTTTTTATGCGTTAGCAGCGGTGTTGCTTTATGCCGCATTAAGCGTGATTACAACACGTAACCCAGTTTACGCCGCGTTATATCTGGTACTAGCATTTTTTACAGCGGCTGGCATATGGTTGCTGCTCGAAGCAGAGTTCTTAGCGATTACACTTGTACTGGTTTATGTAGGCGCAGTGATGGTGTTGTTCCTATTTGTGGTGATGATGCTGGACATTAATCTTGATAAGTTACGTGAAGGCTTTTGGAATGCGCTGCCAATTGCACTGCCAGTCGGCGGTTTAATGGCGGTCGAAATGGTGATGATTGTTGGTGTGCGTAACTTTGGCTACGATAAAGTAGTCGCACCGCCTGCACATGCAGCTGATTATAGTAATACGGCAGAATTAGGCCGCGTACTTTACACAGATTATTTATTACCATTTGAATTGGCTTCAGTTGTTTTATTGGTTGCTATCGTCGCTGCAATCGCACTTACGCTCAGAAGTCGCAAAGCAAGTAAATCAATGGATCCTTCAAAACAAGTGTTGGTCAAGAAGGCGGATCGACTTCGTATTGTGAAGATGGACGCTGTAGTAGAAGTAACAACAGAGGCTTCATCAGCCACTACAAAGGAAGCTTCATAATGGTCGGTTTATCTCATTACCTGATACTTGGCGCATTATTGTTCGCTATTAGTGTTGTTGGCATATTTTTAAATCGTAAAAATGTAATTATTCTACTGATGGCCATTGAGTTAATGTTACTTGCGGTTAATCTGAATTTTATCGCTTTCTCGCATTATATGAATGATATAGCCGGGCAGGTATTTGTGTTTTTCATCCTCACGGTTGCAGCAGCAGAGTCCGCAATTGGCTTGGCTATCTTAGTTGTGCTGTTTAGAAATTTACGCACGATTAACGTCGACGATTTAGATACATTAAAAGGCTAGGCTTTACTAAAGCGCTGAAAAGTTTAAAGGTTAATACTCACAAATGACAATGCAACAAATTTACTTAGCCATCCCATTATTGCCTTTACTCGCAGCCGTTGTGGTTGGCATGTTTGGCAAGCTATTGCCGCGTGCTGCTGCTCATATTTTGACAATATTAGGTGTGGGCGCAGCCTTTGCTTT
>JAYWDO010000147.1:0-9019 GCA_043779795.1 Pseudomonadota bacterium | reverse complement strand
TAAAACCTAATTAAAGCAACAGAAAGCACTGAAAAAAGCACGAAAAGTTTGAAATTAAACACCAAGTGCGGTTATTATGTGCGTTATGTGTATTTTGTACACAATATAAAAAACTATCTTAAATTCGTATTTTTAATCTTAAGTAAATCATTTGCTGATTTACTTTTAGTTGGAGGATGTAGCATGGCTCAAACCCAAATGGCATTAGATTCATTAGATTTCGACGGTACTGTCGCTTTAGCAACTAAAGTTGCTCCACATGTAGATATTTTGGAAATTGGTACACCATGCATTAAACATAACGGTATCAAATTGCTTGAAGTTTTACGTGCTAAATTTCCAAACAATAAAATCTTAGTTGATCTTAAAACAATGGATGCTGGTTTCTATGAAGCTGAGCCATTTTACAAAGCCGGTGCTGACATTTGTACGGTTTTGGGTACTGCTGACATTGGTACAATCAAAGGTGTAATTGATGTTGCTAATAAGTACGGTAAAAAAGCACAAGTTGATTTAATCAATGTTGCTGACAAAAAAACACGTACACAAGAAGTGGCTAAATTAGGCGCACACATCATTGGCGTTCACACTGGTTTAGATCAACAAGCTGCTGGCCAAACACCATTTAATGACCTAGCAATGGTTGCTGGTTTAAATTTAGGCGTTGAAATTTCAGTTGCTGGCGGCGTTAAAGCAGCTACAACCCAACAAGTTAAAGATGCAGGCGCAACAATCATCGTTGCTGGCGCTGCTATTTACGGCGCTGCTGACCCAGCTGCTGCAGCTGCAGAAATCACTGCAATTGCACACGGTTCTTCAGCTAGTGCTGGTGGCGTTAAAAAATTCCTTCCATGGATTATTGCTGCTGTAGTATTGTTTGCATTGTTTACAATGATGAAAAAACCAGCTGCTCCAATTGTTGCACCTGCTCCAGCTGCTGAAATTTCAGCACCTGCTGCAGTAGTTGCACCAACTGCTGAAGCTGCACCTGCTGTTGAAGCTCCTGCTGAAATGGCTCCTGCTGCAACAGAAGTTGCACCTGCTGAAGCTGCAAAATAAGTAAGTTTATTGCTGAATATCTTTCTGAAAGTTAATTTTTGAAGGATAGCAAGTAAAAAGCTCATATTGGCGCAAGCTGATAAGTAAAAAGCCCAGTAAGATATTTATATCTTACTGGGCTTTTTCTTTATGAAATTTAAATTTAGCCTTTAAAGTACAGCGTCATAATTGAAGATATTATAAGTTCGATTGCGCGCTCGCTTATTCAAAAAAACCAAGTACATCTAGTTATAGGTTAAAATAACCAATCTAATTTTAGTTTTACACTTTTCTCTTTAAGTGGATCAATATGCGCACTGCTGAAGTAGTTAGAAATACCTTAGAAACACAAATTACTGTTGCGATTAATTTAGATGGCACGGGTGTTTCTCAATTCAATACTGGCTTGGGATTTTTAGATCACATGCTAGATCAAATTGCCCGCCACGGTATGATGGATATTAACGTCAACGCTAAAGGTGATTTGCATATTGATGCGCATCACACCGTTGAAGATATTGGCATTACCTTGGGTCAAGCTTTTGCAAAAGCGATTGGCGACAAAAAAGGTATACGTCGTTATGGACATGCTTACGTCCCCTTAGATGAGGCGCTCTCTCGCGTAGTGTTAGATATTTCAGGTCGCCCGGGCTTGGTATTTGGATGCGTATTCACCCGTGCGCAAATTGGTGAGTTTGATGTTGATTTAGTGCACGAATTTTTTCAAGGTTTCGTCAATCATGCCAATGTATCATTGCACATTGACAACCTAAAAGGACATAACGCACACCATCAAGCAGAATCAATTTTTAAAGCTTTTGGGCGTGCATTGCGTATGGCTGTTGAGTTTGATGCGCGCATGGCCGGCATGATGCCTTCTACCAAAGGAAGTCTGTAAGCTGTTGTTGCTGAAAATATAGGCGTATGAAAAAAATAGATATTGCAGTGGTTGATTATGGCATGGGTAACTTACGTTCTGTGTCTAAAGCCTTAATACATGTAGCACCGGCTAAAAATGTAATAGTGACTAGCAATCCTGATGATATTGCTAATGCCGAGCGCGTTGTTTTTCCTGGTCAAGGTGCCATGCCAGATTGTATGCGCGAACTAGATTTAAAAGGCTTACGTGCGGCTGTAATGCATGCTACAGAAAACAAGCCATTTTTAGGTATTTGTATTGGTATGCAAATGCTTTTTGATCACTCAGAAGAAGGCAATGCTGCGGGCTTGGGTTTGCTCAAAGGTAATGTTAAGCGTTTCGCGGCGGCTGATATGAAAGATAGTGATGGTGCAAAGTTAAAAGTGCCGCACATGGGTTGGAATGAAGTTTATCAAGCTAAGCCGCATACCTTATGGCAAGATATTGCCGATGGTGAGCGCTTTTATTATGTGCATAGCTATTATGTGCAGCCTGCCGACGAAAGCCTTACTTCGGGTTTTAGCGAATACCCAAAGCGTTTTACCGGTGCAATCGCCCACAATAATTTATTTGCAGTGCAGTTTCACCCAGAAAAAAGTGCAAATGCAGGCTTGCAAATGTTAAGTAATTTTGTAAACTGGAAGCCTTGAATCAACACATGTTGAATGTATCAATATTAATATCAATATTAATTTGATTAAACACTTTTAATCAGTAAACAAACTTTTAATACAACCTAATTTAAATACGCTTAAAATCACTATGTTAATTATCCCAGCAATCGATTTAAAAGACGGCCATTGTGTCAGACTAAAACAAGGCTTAATGGAAGAATCCACAGTGTTCTCTGAAGACCCTGGCGCGATGGCGCGTCACTGGGTTGATCGTGGTGGAAAGCGCTTACATTTAGTTGATTTAAATGGAGCATTCGCAGGAAAGCCAGTGAATGAAGCGGCTATTAAAGCGATTGTAAGCGCGGTAGGTGGTGATATTCCAATTCAATTAGGGGGTGGCATTCGTGATTTAGAAACGATTGAGCGTTACCTTGATAGTGGTATTGGTTACGTCATTATCGGCACTGCAGCAGTTAAAAACCCAGGCTTTTTGCATGAAGCATGCTACGCGTTTCCAGGCCAAATCATGGTTGGTTTAGATGCTAAAGATGGTAAAGTGGCGGTCGATGGCTGGTCTAAGCTTACAGGTCATGATGTAATTGATTTAGCCAAAAAATATGAAGATTACGGCGTTAACGCAATTATTTATACTGACATTGGTCGTGATGGCATGCTGACAGGCGTGAATATTGAAGCTACAGTAGCTTTGGCACAAGCACTCACTATTCCAGTAATCGCTTCTGGTGGTGTGACCAATTTAGATGATGTGAGAAAACTTTGTGCGGTGGCTAGCGAAGGTATTATCGGCACGATTACAGGCCGCGCTATTTACGAAGGTACCTTAGATTTTACGGCAGCACAAAAACTTGCCGATGAGTTGAGTTAATGGCTTTAGCCAAACGTATTATTCCATGCTTGGATGTGACCGATGGCCGTGTTGTTAAAGGCATTAACTTTCTTGAGCTTCGCGATGCTGGCGACCCTGTAGAAATCGCTAAGCGCTATGATGACCAAGGTGCAGATGAGCTAACATTTTTAGATATTACTGCAAGTTCAGATAATCGAGGCTTAATCCTGCATATTATCGAGCAAGTGGCTTCGCAAGTATTTATCCCATTAACGGTAGGTGGCGGTGTGCGTGAAGTTGAAGATGTACGTCGCCTACTGAATGCAGGCGCCGACAAGGTGAGTATTAACACTACTGCGGTGTTAAATCCACAACTGGTGGCCGATGCAGCAGGCCGCTTCGGCTCGCAATGCATAGTGGTGGCGATAGATGCTAAAAAAGTGAGTAACCAACCATTTGAATGGGAAGTGTTCACCCACGGCGGCCGCAAAGCAACAGGCTTAGATGCCGTTAAATGGGCTGAATACATGGCTAGTTTGGGTGCAGGTGAGTTATTAGTCACCAGTATGGATCGTGACGGTACTAAAATCGGTTTTAATAACCCATTAAATCGCGCGATATCTGATGCGGTCGATATTCCTATCATCGCTTCTGGTGGTGTTGGTAATTTGCAACATTTGGTCGATGGTGTTCAGCAAGGTGGTGCAGATGCGGTGCTTGCGGCCAGTATATTTCATTATGGCGAATACACCGTTAAGCAAGCCAAAGAATATATGGCACAACACGGCATTGAGGTTAGGCTATGAACTGGCTAGACGAAGTCCGCTGGGATGCAAACGGCTTAGTTCCAGTTATTGCGCAAGAACATGATTCTGGACGCATACTCATGTTTGCATGGATGAATCACGAAGCCTTGCAATTGACTTACGAAACTAAGCAAGCCGTATATTGGTCACGCTCACGTAATAAACTATGGCGTAAGGGCGAAGAGTCTGGACATGTGCAGAATGTGCATGAAATGAGGCTAGATTGTGATGAGGATGTGATTCTCATCAAGGTTGAACAAATCGGCGGTATTGCTTGCCATACCGGTAGACATAATTGTTTTTTCAAAAAACTCGATAATGGCCATTGGCAGATAGATCAGCCTGTGATTAAAGACCCAAAAGAAATTTATTAAGTCTAATTAGACGCGAAAGTTAATAAAAGTGAATGACACATTAAACCGCTTGGCTGAATTGTTAGAACAGCGTAAAAATGCTGATCCACAGACTTCTTATGTCGCTAAACTCTATGCAAAAGGCATGGATAGCATCTTGAAGAAAGTTGGCGAAGAAGCGACTGAAACGATTATTGCTGCTAAAAATGGTGACAATGAGCATCTGATTTATGAAACTGCTGATTTGTGGTTTCATACGCTGGTGATGCTCGCTCAAGCTGGCTTGAAACCTCAAGATGTGTTAGACGAGCTGGCTAGGCGTGAAGGTTTGTCTGGTATTGCCGAGAAAGCATCGAGATCAGAAGGAAGTGCGGAATAATGAACGCGGACTGTATTTTTTGCAAAATTGTGAATGGTACTATTCCATCTAAAAAAATCTATGAAGATGATGATGTAATTGCTTTCAACGACATTAACCCATCCGCAAAAGTGCATTTCTTAATCGTACCCAAAGTGCATATTGATAGCCTTGCTACTTGTGAGCTGCAGCATCAGTCGTTGCTAGGTGAAATGTTGCTACTTGCGCCTAAGCTGGCAAATGAGTATGGTTTGACTGGGTTTAAAACGCTGATTAATACTGGTGTAGAAGGCGGGCAAGAAGTATTTCATATTCATCTGCATGTGTTGGGTGGCAGTAAGTTACCTAAAAGCTAAGTTAGTCTTACTTAATTAACATAAATAGCAAACGCGCTATTCTGGAGAGTCATCATGGGATCATTTAGTATATGGCATTGGTTGATTGTGTTGTTGATTGTAGTACTTGTTTTTGGCACAAAGAAATTACGGAATATTGGCAGTGATGTAGGCGGCGCAATGAAAAATTTCAAAGATGCAATGCATGAAGAAAAGTCTGGTGATGTGGCTACTCTCAACACTATTCAAAACGAAACAACCCCAAATTTAATTGATGCCGAAGTGACTGAAGTGCCAGCACCAAAGTCTGCAGCTAGAAAACGTGCACCTGCAAAACCTAAAGCCGTTTCAAGTGCAGCGGCTAAAGCTACAATAGCAAAAAAACCTACCGTTAAAAAAACTACAACTAAGTAGCTTTTTAAAAGAGAAGTCTAATGTTTGATGTTTCTTTTTCTGAACTTATCGTTATCGCAGTGGTTGCGTTAATTGTGATTGGGCCTGAAAAGCTGCCGAAAGTAGCGCGTACACTCGGCGCTTTGACTGGCCGCATGCAAAGATATGTAGCTGAAGTAAAAGAAGAAGTGAATCGTGAAGTGCGTTTTCAAGAGCTGCAACAACTCCAGCAAGAAATTCAAGCAACAGTCACTCAAACACAAACAAGTATACAAGAAAAAGCAGATTCGTTAACGCAAGATTCGTTAGATTTTAATGATAAAGCTGATGTTGAAGAGCCGCTTAAAGAATCTGCCGCAGAACCGCAAGAGAAGGTTAAAAGTAACTAGTGACGCCTACCGATAATTTCATTTCCCATTTAATCGAACTGCGTGATCGCTTATTACGCATGGTCATTGGCTTTGTTGTCGTTTTTATTGCATTCTTTCCATTCGCCAATAAGATTTACGAGTTGCTTGCCGCGCCACTGTTGAATAAGTTGTTGCCTATTGGCGGACAGATGATTGCAACGGGCGTGACCACGCCATTCTTTGTGCCAATGAAAGTCGCGATGATGGCGGCTTTTGTTGTTTCATTGCCGCATACTATGTACCAAGTTTGGGCATTTGTCGCGCCGGGGCTTTATTCACATGAAAAAAAGTTCATGATCCCTATGATAATCGCCAGTAGCTTGCTGTTTTTAGCGGGTATGGGATTTGCGTACTTCTTGGTTTTTCCTGTGATATTTGGCTACATTGTCAGTACTGCGCCGCATGGCGTTGCTGTGATGACTGATATTGGCAGCTATTTAGATTTTGTGTTGACTTTGTTTTTTGCCTTTGGTTTGGCTTTTCAAGTGCCGATTGCCGTAGTAATGGCGGTGCGCTTTGGCTGGGTTACTACAGCAGTACTGCAGCAGGGGCGCGGTTACGTGATTGTTGGCGCATTTGTCATTGGCGCTATATTTACCCCGCCTGATATTATTTCTCAGTTTATGCTGGCTGTGCCAATGTGGTTGCTATATGAAATTGGTATTGTAGTTGCAAAACTCACGAAGCAAGCGCCAGAGAAAAAGATTCTGCCGCCAGCGTTTTAAGCTGTGTAGCTTTTTAAGGCAACTCACTGCCTTAAATCTTATTCTTTTGCGATTGCAGGTTTTGGGCGCTTACCAATTAAAATTGAAACGTCGATAACTTTTTCAGCGCGTGCAATTTTAAGTGTTGCTGATTTATTTGGTGTTAACACCGCAATCAAATTAAGCATGCTGCCACTATCTGAAACCGGCTTTCCTTCAATCGATAGCAAAATGTCACCAGCGCGTAACCCAGCTTTTTCTGCGGGGCTGTTTCTTAGCACACCAGCAATCAACGCACCTTGTGCTAGTTTAAGTTTAAACGATTCGGCTAACTCTGGCGTGATGTCTTGCGCTTCAATACCTATCCAACCGCGCGTCACATTGCCTTGTGAAACGATTTGCTCCATCACTTGGCGTGCCAATGTTGCTGGAATAGCAAAACCGATGCCCATAGAACCACCGCTACGTGAGTAAATGGCGCTATTAATACCAACTAAGTTACCGTCAGTATCAATCAGTGCGCCACCAGAATTACCTGGGTTGATAGAGGCATCTGTCTGAATGAAGTTTTCGTAGATATTGATGCCTAAGTGGTTGCGACCAAGTGCGCTAATAATGCCTTGTGTAACTGTTTGACCAACGCCGAATGGATTGCCGATGGCCAATACTACGTCGCCAACGTTGAGTTTATCTGAACTAGCAAACGCGATGGCTGGCAAGTGATCTGCCTCAACTTTAATGAGCGCTAAATCTGTGTCTGGGTCTGTGCCAACTACTTTTGCAGACATTTTACGTCCATCAGCAAGCGCGATTTCAATTTCATCCGCAGAAGCCACTACGTGGTTATTAGTAAGAATCAATCCTTGCTCACTCACAATAACGCCAGAACCTAAACTATTTTCAGGTTGAGATTGGTTGTCTGAATCATCTAATTGATCACCAAAAAACTGGCGAAACGTAGGATCATCTAAATATTTCTGATGCGGATTATCTGGTACTTTTTTGCTTGTGAAAATATTAACAACCGTAGGCATGGCTTTCTTGGCTGCATGGCTATATGAGCCTGATAAATTAGCGCTTAAACTTGACTCAACTTGCTTAACGACTATGCTTTGATCTTTTTTGTTGAGTAAATCTGGTGAGAAAATACGCAAAACAAAAAGTATTGCCATGCATACCGTGGCAGCTTGTGCAAAAATAAGCCATAGTTTTTTATGTAGCTGGTTATTCATAGGGTTGGTCGATTATGGTCGTCAATGTTTATCGTTTATGTAGTTAATATTTGTAGCTGTGATATTAGGGTTGCAAACTTGGAAATCAATAGGTTTACAGTTATATAAGGTGCAAGCAAATGGTAAAAATCAATGAGTTAAATCATTATACCCAACAACTCATGCAAGTTGAGCGTTTCAAAGATTACTGTCCGAATGGGCTTCAGGTTGAAGGTAAAGCTGATATTTACAAGATTGTAACCGGCGTTACAGCCAGCATGGCGTTACTTGAAGCTGCAGCAGAGGCCAATGCTGACTTGGTGCTGGTTCATCACGGCTACTTTTGGAAAAATGAAGATGTCAGAATCGTCGGCATCAAGAAAAATAGGATTAAATTTATACTAGAACATGATTTAAATTTAATGGCTTATCATTTGCCATTAGATGCTCATTCGCAATTTGGTAATAACGTCCAACTGGGACAAATAATGGGTATCAAACCGGTTGATTATGTTGGCGAGACGAACTTAATTGCTGTAGGTTATTTAGCGCAAGCAGTGAAGCTGCAAGATTTTGTAAGTGATTTAGCGTTGAAGCTTGAGCGAATACCGCTAGTAATCGGTGATTTAAACAAAATGGTTCATAAAGTTGCGTGGTGCACAGGTGCGGCGCAAGGCTATTTTGATGCAGCGGTTGATCTGGGTGCAGATGTTTATATTAGCGGCGAGATTTCCGAACAAACGACACATCAAGCGGTCGAAACCGGCGTATCTTATATTTCAGCTGGGCATCATGTAACGGAACGTTATGGCGTACAAGCATTAGGCAAGCATCTGGCTGAAAAATTCAACCTCTTTCACGAATTTATAGATATTAAAAATCCAGTTTAATTGTTTTATTTCAATTACTTATAAAATATATCTTTAATTGACATGTAAAAAATTGTATACTGATGCGCTTGCAATATACACGATATTTATTGTACCGGTTTTAGCAACTATTTTTAAGTAATTGTTTTATGAGCAACTTTA
>JAYWDO010000146.1:0-9030 GCA_043779795.1 Pseudomonadota bacterium | reverse complement strand
AAAACGGCTTATCCTTCTAATTGGTCTGATTGCTAAAGAGGTTAATGATGGCGAGAGAAATGGAACAGCAACAGCAGCAGACTGATGGTTTGCGCGAAAAAATGATTGCGGTTAATCGTGTAAGTAAAACGGTTAAAGGTGGTCGTATTATGAGTTTTGCAGCTCTTACAGTGGTTGGTGATGGCGATGGTGCTGTTGGCATGGGTAAAGGTAAAGCGCGTGAAGTGCCAGTAGCTGTGCAAAAAGCAATGGATGAAGCGCGTCGTGGTATGTTAAAGATTAACTTAACAAACGGTACATTGCATCATGCAGTGACTGGTGTACATGGTGCAGCTAAAGTGTTTATTCAGCCAGCTTCAGAAGGTACTGGCATTATTGCTGGTGGCGCGATGCGCGCAATTTTCGAAGTGATGGGTGTGACTAACGTTGTTGCAAAATGTATTGGTTCTACCAATCCTTATAACTTGGTTCGTGCAACTTTGAACGGTTTAGAATCAATGAACACACCAGCAGAAATCGCAGCTAAACGTGGTAAATCTGTTGAAGAAATTAGAGGCTAATCATGGCTAAAGCAAAAAAAGATGCATCAACCATTAAAGTAACGCTAGTTAAAAGTGTTATTGGTCGTATTGAAGCGCATAAAGCTACTGTTAAAGGTTTAGGTTTACGTCGCATTCGTCATACAGTTGAGTTGCAAGATACTCCAGCAATTCGCGGCATGATCAATGCCGTTAGCTATCTAGTAAAGGTAGAGGGATAATGCAGTTAAATACAATTAAGCCTGCAGAAGGCTCGAAAAAAGAACGTCGTCGCGTTGGCCGTGGTATCGGTTCTGGTTTTGGTAAAACAGCTGGACGTGGTCATAAAGGTCAAAAATCGCGTACTGGTGGTTTCCACAAAGTTGGTTTTGAAGGCGGTCAAATGCCAATTCAACGCCGCTTGCCAAAACGTGGTTTTAAATCGATGACAAAAGCTAAAACTGCACATGTGCGAACAAGCGAACTTTCTTTAATTCCTAACGAAGTAATTGATTTGTTAGCATTGAAGGCGGCAAACATTGTTTCTTGTACAGTGCGTAACGCTAAAATATTCTTGTCAGGTGATGTAACTGCTAAGTTTAATATCCAAGGTCTGCTTTTAACTAAAGGCGCTCGCGCCGCAGTTGAAGCGGCTGGCGGTAAAATCTTAGAAGCTGCTTAAGAGTATAGTTTTGGCAAAAGATAGCATATTAAAAGCAGCGTCAAAAATGGGTGAACTTAAAAGTCGCCTATTTTTTGTCCTAGGTGCGTTAGTAGTGTATCGTCTTGGTGCACATATTCCTGTACCTGGTATTGATCCTGATGTTTTAGCAAAGCTCTTTCAGTCACAAAGTGGCGGAATATTGGGCATGTTTAACATGTTCTCAGGTGGCGCTTTGTCAAGATTTACAGTTTTTGCTTTAGGTATTATGCCGTACATTTCTTCATCTATTATTATGCAGTTAATGGCTGCAGTATCACCAAAACTTGAGCAGTTGAAAAAAGAAGGCGAAGCTGGTCGCAGAACAATTACGAAATGGACGCGCTACGGCACTGTGGTTTTAGCGGCTTTTCAAGCGTTAGGTATTGCAATTGCACTAGAAGGTCAGCCGGGACTTGTTTTAGAGCCTGGAATAGCATTTAGACTTACAGCTGTGATCACATTGGTAAGTGGCACCATGTTTATTATGTGGTTAGGTGAGCAGATTACTGAGCGTGGAATTGGAAATGGTATTTCTATTATCATTTTTGCAGGTATTGTTGCTGGGTTACCTAAGGCTGTTGGATCAACTGCTGAGATGGTTAATACAGGTGCTTTTAGTGTGCCTTTAGGATTCTTCTTATTGGTTGCAACAGTATTAGTTACTGCGCTTGTGGTTTTTGTTGAGCGTGGTCAACGTAAGATTACTGTTAACTATGCTAAGAGGCAAGTTGGCAATAAGGTGTATGGCGGCCAAACAACGCATTTACCTTTGAAGCTTAATATGGCTGGTGTGATTCCTCCAATTTTTGCATCAAGTATCATTTTGTTTCCTGCAACGCTAGCAGGGTGGTTTGGAAGTAGTGAGAAAATGTATTGGTTAAAAGATGTTGCTGCTGCACTTTCTCCAGGACAACCTATTTACATTTTATTTTTTGCAACAGCCATTGTATTCTTTTGTTTCTTTTATACTGCTTTACAGTTCAACCCAAAAGATACTGCTGATAACCTAAAGAAAAGTGGTGCATTTGTTCCAGGTATACGTCCAGGTGATCAGACGGCAAAATATATTGATCGAATTATGGGTCGCTTAACATTAGTTGGTGCTGCTTATATAACATTAGTTTGCTTGCTTCCAGAGTTTTTGATTTTGAAATTTAATACGCCTTTCTACTTTGGTGGTACGTCATTGCTTATTATTGTTGTTGTTACCATGGATTTCATGACTCAAGTGCAGTCACATTTAATGTCACAACAATACGAAGGGCTTTTAAAAAAGGCCAACTTCAAAGGTAATTCACAAAATACAAAATAGTTTTAATTGTGTTTAGTTGTAAATGGTAATAAATAATCTAAGAAAATGTTGTTTAAGAAGTGATGGAGTGATAAATGAGAGTTCGTGCATCAGTAAAACCGTTATGCCGTAATTGTAAGGTTGTTCGTCGTCGTGGAGTTGTACGAATTATTTGTACAGATCCTCGTCATAAACAGCGTCAAGGTTAATTGATTAAGTTCAACAACCAAATTGGTGAATAATAATTTTAGTCACTAATTAAGATGGTCACTTATTATAGTGACCAGAAGATAAGCTAATTGATAAAAGTTGGTTTTACTGTTAAAATCTTCGGCTTTTTAAAAGCTATAGATTTACAAGTAAGCCTAAATTTTGGAGTAAGGTATGGCTCGTATTGCAGGGGTAAATATCCCAAATAATAAACACACTGAAATTGCATTAACTGCAATTTTTGGTATTGGTCGTAATACAGCACAAAAAATTTGTGTTGCTGCTGGCGTGTTAGCTTCAGCAAAGATCAAAGATTTGAACGATGCAGACGTTGAGAAATTACGTGAAGAAGTTGCTAAGTTTAAAGTAGAAGGTGATTTACGCCGTGAAGTTTCGATGAACATTAAGCGTTTAATGGATCTTAACTGTTACCGTGGTGTTCGTCATCGTCGTGGTTTACCTGTTCGTGGTCAACGCACTAAAACAAATGCGCGTACACGTAAAGGTCCGGTCAAGGCTATTAAGCAAGCTAAGTAAACGAGTTTAAAATTTAGGTTTACAAATTTTAGTTTAACAAATTTTAGTACGAATTATTGGTAAGGAAAGTGCAACATGGCAAAAGCTAATGTACGCGTAAGAAAAAAGGTTAAAAAGAACATTGCAGAGGGTATAGCTCATGTACATGCGTCTTTTAACAACACTATCATAACCATTACTGACCGTCAGGGCAATGCCCTGTCTTGGGCTACCTCTGGTGGCCAAGGCTTTAAAGGGTCACGTAAAAGTACGCCTTTTGCAGCTCAGGTGGCAGCAGAAGTTGCGGGTAAATCAGCACAAGAAAATGGTGTCAAGAATTTAGAGGTGCGTATTAAAGGCCCAGGCCCAGGCCGTGAATCTGCTGTGCGCGCACTTAATGCAGCTGGTTTTAAAATTACCAGCATTACCGATGTGACGCCAGTACCGCATAACGGCTGCCGTCCACCTAAAAAACGCCGCATTTAAGCTGAGCTTATAGCTCGCATAGTAGAGATAACAGGAGAATCCCTTGGCTAGAAATTTAGACCCTAAGTGTCGTCAGTGTCGCCGTGAAGGCGAAAAGCTTTTTTTAAAAGCTGAAAAATGTTTTACAGACAAATGTGCAATTGAAAAGCGTAATTTTCCACCTGGTCAGCACGGTCAACGTCGCAACCAGCGCTTATCAGATTATGGTGTTCAGTTACGCGAGAAGCAAAAAGTACGCCGTATTTATGGCGTATTAGAAGCTCAATTCCGTAGTTACTACGCAGAGGCTGATCGTAAAAAAGGCATTACAGGTGAGAACTTGTTGCAACTTCTAGAGTGTCGTTTAGATAATGTTACTTACAGAATGGGCCTTGGCGGTTCACGTACTGAAGCACGCCAGATTGTTCGTCATAACAGTATTTTAGTGAATGGTCGTCGCGTTAATATTCCTTCATTCCAAGTTAAAGCTGGTGATGTTGTGAGTGTTGCTGAAGCTTCTAAGACACAATTACGTATTAAGGGTGCACTTGCGGCTGCTGAGCAACGTGGATTTCCAGCGTGGATTGAAGTCGATGTTAAAGCACTTAAAGGTACATTCAAAGCTAAACCACAGCGTGATGAGTTGCCTTCAACAATCAATGAGTCATTGGTAGTTGAGCTTTACTCTAAATAACTAAATAAGTCAGTTGGATAGTTCAGCTGACTTTGAGTAATAGCCAATAAAATTAATGTAATTTTACTGGCTATTACAGAATATATTAAAAGGTATAACTATGCATAACAGTCCTACCGAATACTTAAAACCACGTGTTGTTGATGTTGAGGTGTTATCACCTTTACGTGCACGTGTAACGTTAGAACCAATGGAACGTGGCTTTGGCTATACTCTTGGTAATGCTTTGCGTCGTGTTTTATTATCTTCAATTCCAGGCTTCGCTATTACTGAAGTTAAAATTGATGGTGTAGTGCATGAGTATTCAACTTTAGATGGTGTTCAAGAAGATGTAGTGGATATTTTGCTAAATCTTAAAGGCGTCGCTTTAAAATTGAATAGTAAGTCTGAAACTATTTTGACTTTAAATAAATCAGTTGAAGGCGTTGTTACTGCAGGTGATTTTGATACAGGTCATGATGCTGAAATCGTTAATCCTGATCATGTGATTGCACATCTTACTAAAGGTGGTAAGCTCAACTTAGAGGTTAAAGTTGAAATGGGTCGTGGTTATCAGCCAGTTCCAGCACGTCAAAAAGCAAACGAAGAAGATCGTGTGCTTGGTTTCATTATGGTAGATGCGTCATTTAGCCCTATCAATAAAGTGAGCTATCAAGTTGAAAGTGCTCGTGTTGAGCAACGTACTGACTTAGATAAGCTTGTAATAGATGTTGAGACTAACGGCGTTATTGAGCCAGAGCAAGCAATTCGTGATGCTGCACGTATTTTGATGGGTCAACTGTCTGTGTTTGCTGATTTAGAAGGCGCTCCAAGTGAAGTAGAAGTTAAGTCTGCTCCGCAAGTTGATCCAATCTTGCTTCGGCCAGTGGATGATCTGGAATTAACAGTTCGTTCTGCAAACTGTTTAAAAGCTGAAAATATATTTTACATTGGTGATTTGATCCAACGTACAGAAAACGAGTTATTAAAAGCTCCTAATCTTGGTCGTAAATCATTAAATGAAATTAAAGATGTACTCGCGACTCGTGGCCTTACCTTAGGCATGAAATTAGAAAACTGGCCACCTGTTGGTCTCGAAAAAGCTTAATTATTAAGCTTAAATATTAAGTTAAGAAACTTTAAGGAATTACTATGCGTCACGGTAATAGCAATCGTAAATTAAATCGTACCAGCAGCCATCGTGCAGCTATGTTTCGTAATATGACAGCTTCATTGCTGCGTCACGAAGTCATTAAAACAACTTTGCCTAAAGCTAAAGAGTTGCGCAAATTTGCTGAACCTTTAATTACATTAGGTAAAACACCAACTTTAGCGAATCGCCGTTTAGCGTTTAGCCGTTTACGTGATCGCGAAATTGTTGGTAAATTGTTCGGTGAATTAGGTCCGCGCTACCTTACACGTAATGGTGGTTACTTACGTGTATTGAAATGTGGTTTCCGTAATGGTGATAATGCGCCTATGGCACTAGTTGAGTTGGTTGATCGTCCAGACTCAACTGCTGAAGTTGTAGTTGCAGACTAATTAATATATTTATTCAGCAATAAAAAAAGCCAGCTTTATGCTGGCTTTTTTTATTGCTTTTTCACTTATTGTTTCAAGTGGGTTATTAATTACCGTGTCAATAATTGCTTGTACTTTACCATGCAACATTTTGTGAAGAAAAATATTGCACTTAAAATTTTATTGCGCTGCGTTAATCAATAATTTGATGATGACTAAAATGTAATACAGGTTATGTCACGTGTTAAAATTTAAAAAAATGGTTATTTTTATTAAATAAGGCAATCCACATGAGTGACACAGGCAGTGTTCAAGATCAGCGTGTAAAAGTTAAAGCTATGATTGAGCGTCATAAGCTGGTTGAAAACCTTGTTCACCGCCAGGGCATGCCCCGCCAAGATATTGTTGAAAGTATGGTGCAACAAAACAATCTTTCTGAGTTGAGACGATTTCTTGAAAAATTAGATTCGGAAAATATAGCGAGTATTCTAGAATCTTTGTCTGTTAATGATTTGCAAGTGATTTGGCCACTTGTCAATGAGGAGCGCAAAGAGGAAATTTTACTTGTAGTACCTGACTCTGTACGAGTAGAGCTGGTTTCTGAGCCTAAGCAAGAAAATCAAAGTATGGTGATTCGTGTGTTTGATTTACATGAAGGCCGCTTACGACAAATCCCCATTTATAACAGAGAGGATCTAGCGCAAGCTAAGCCGATTTGGGTTGACCTTGTTACGCCAGAAGATGAGCAACTTGCCTGGGCACGTGAAATATTTGGGGTCAATTTACCTAACCCTAAAGAATTGACAGATTTAGAAACCAGTGCACGGTTTTACGAGGAAGAGAATGGAGAGGTTCATCTGCATTCAGCTTTTTTGCTAGAGCGTGAAAATGAATCTCGAAATGTTGCCGTTGCATTTGTATTGAACAAAGGCACGCTATTTTCTGTTAGAAGTGAAGAGCTTCCAGTATTTCGGTTACAACGCTTAAGGGCTAGGGCTCAGGCTGGCTACGTATCAGAAGCTAAAGATGTACTGCTGGATCTTTATGCGGCTGATGTTGAATATTCTGCTAATGCTTTAGAAGATGAATATGTAAGGCTTGAAGAAGTCGGCAGGCAAGTGTTTAGATCGCACATGACGAATGAGCAAGCCGCAAAAATTCTTACTGCAATTTCTATAGAGGAAGATCTTAACGGTCGTATTCGACGTAATGTTTTAGATACGCGTAATGCTCTATCTTTTTTAATGCGGCGTAAGTTTCTCTCAATTGCGCAACATGAAGATGTGCGTGAAATTCTGCGTGATATTGAGTCGCTTGATGGTCACACAACGTTCTTGTTTAATAAAATTAACTTCCAAATGGATGCCACTGTCGGCTTCCTTAACGTTAATCAGAACAAAGACCTTAAGCGATTAACAGTGATTAGTGTGGTTATTATGCCGATTAATGTTTTAGCTGGCATAGGCGGCATGTCTGAATTTTCGATGATGACGCACAATATACCTTGGCCAATCGCATACACTATATTTATTGTTGGCATGATTGGCATTGGGATTATGACTTATATAGGTTTGCGCCACTTAGAAAACCGTAGGATTAAAAATAACCGTATGGAAAATCATTAATGCTGATAACTTTAAACTCTATTTCTATTAAGCTATAAATCTATATTTAAGAAGTAGACGCATGAACCCAGAAATACAATTAGTTTGGCAAGAGTTAATCTCTGACTTTTCAACGCCAGTGGCATTATGGCAATTTGCAATAATTGCGCTATCCGGTGTTTTAGCGTGGGCTATTAACGGCGCCCTGCGTGCTTATGTCATGCGTAGTGCGCCAGAAAGCTGGAAGCTAGGGATAGGTGGTATTAAGCGAGTTATATTTCCGCTGTCAACGCTCATTTTTGTTCAATTTGGTAAGTTGGTCTTGGGGTATTGGCAGCACACCAGCTTTTTACATTTAGCCAGTACGCTTCTGCTTGCAATGGCAATCATCCGACTAGTCGTTTATGCTGTTCGTTACATCATTGCGCCAGGTGGTTTACTTAAAACCTTAGAAAATAGCTTATCGGGGCTAATTTGGATGGTGTTAGCGTTACATCTAAGTGGATTGCTACCCCAGTTATTACAGGTACTTGAAGACGTACAGTTTAAGATTGGAAAGCATCCAGTTGATTTACTATTGGTTCTACAAGTGCTATTCACGATTATCATCACGATCTTCGTTGCATTATGGCTGAGTCGCCTCATTGAAAATAAAATAATGCATAACGAGCATTTAAATGTAAATCTACGCGTGCTAATGACCAAATTACTACGCATATTTTTATTGTTTATTGCAGTCCTCATAGCATTATCTACAGCGGGTTTAGATATTACAATGCTTTCAGTATTTGGTGGTGCACTTGGTGTTGGTTTGGGTTTTGGTCTGCAACGCATTGCCAGTAATTATGTAAGCGGTTTCATTATTCTGCTAGATAAGTCTATGCAGATTGGTGACGTGCTTACTGTCGATAAGAATTACGGCGTTGTCAGTGATCTGGGTGCACGATACATGACGCTAGCCAAAACTGATGGTACACATGTAATTATTCCTAATGAAGCGCTAATTACAACGGCGGTAGTAAATCATTCATTAGTCGAGCATAAGGGTAATGTTCAAATTAATTTATGTATAACGTACGACTCTAATTTAGAGCTAGCTATAGCCTTAATGCATGAGGTTGCAAAAGAGCATAAGCGAGTAATAGATCAGCCAGCTGCCGATGTATTTATTAAAGGCTTTTCAGAGTATGGCGTTGATTTGAGTTTAAGTGTATGGATTATGTACCCGGAAAATGGAAAGTCAGCTTTTCTTTCTGCGTTAAATTTGGCTATTTGGCGTTCATTTGAGTCGAATAATATAGCTTTTGGCAAGCTAGACGCTACTAAAGAGGGTTAGTGGCGAGATTTAATATGGCTACTTAATCTCAATTATTTTGTGACACTTAACAATAAGCCATGCAATTGCGTGTAGTCCAAGCCAATAAAGTAACTTGCAAATGTAACAATTCTGTAACTGATTAAAAAAGGTCTTGACCAAAGTTATTAGGCCTGTAGAATGCGGCCTTCGCTAACGAAACAAGTTAACGAGC
>JAYWDO010000145.1:0-9142 GCA_043779795.1 Pseudomonadota bacterium | reverse complement strand
AACCAGGGAAAGGATGGTGCAAAGGATGTGTAAGGTCTGAAGCCCAACTAGAGGGCACAGAAAAATCACCTGAATTTGACACAATAACAATCGCATCCATCTTTTCTAATATCGCTGGGTGCTGGCGCATGTAAGTCAGCTCATTCTGCATTGCCCAACTACCTGCAGAAATTGGCCATACCTGCCAACCAGTCAACTTTTCCAACTGCGGTCCCAATCGCTCAGGTTCGGTGAGGGGATTACCTCCAAGCACCAAACTGTCACCTACCAGTAATAAGTTAAACCGTTTTGAATCTGGTTTAAATGGGCCTGCACCCATGCTGTACTCATTGAATCTCCAAGTATGAGAACGCATGAATGCACCAGTTTGATTGGGGGCAGGAATATAACCAATCTGATTGTTTGCTTGATAAACTGGCCCATCCACCAAACCAAAAAACTGAACAGCCGCCTCACCCAATAAAAGCAAACTAACTAGCCCCCCTAATAACAATTTAGCAATATTCAAGTTAAAGCTCCGTCAATTTAAAAGAGTAAGGACTACAAATTTTAAACACTATTTATTACCGCCCTGTGACGCTGTTAGTTTTGTCTGCTGCATAAGCAATAACACTATGATTAATAGCGGTTAGAAAAAATAAAAATAATACCAAAAAAATCACCTGAACCCGATTAACAAGCATATTGAGACCTTTGCACGAAGCTAAATTGACCATGATTTTTTATACCCCCAATTATCGTAATTCCCGCGCAGGCGGGAATCTAGGCGAATCAACAAGTTAACTGGATTCCCGCCTGCGCGGGAATAACGATGTTTCATGAATCTACCAATGACAGATAATAACCAGCCATGGCGCGTTAAATGATGCCTGTATGGGTATGGGGGCTTAAAAGTGTAAGAGTTACTTTGCTAAGTACCGTCATGCTCACTTGCTTTGATAAACATGTAGAAAAAAGATTATTAATAAACAGTATAAACAGTTTGCCCCATGGGACACTGGCGGGACACTTGCAGTTAAAATGGGACAATAAAAGGCAATAAGTCACGACAATGAATTAAACATAACATATTGATTATATTACTTTAGTTTGTTTTATCTTGTTGTAAATTATTGGCTTAGACCGATTGAAAATCCGCGTGTCACTGGTTCGATTCCAGTCTCGGCCACCAATTAGAATAAGGCTCACAGCGATGTGGGCTTTTTTTACGTCTGAAGATTTTAGTTCCATTTAGGGGCTGTGTAGGATTTTTCTGTCAACATCAGTCGCTCAATACTAAACGAGTTGAAATAAATCTTTAAAACATCTGCCTAACAATTTCAATCAATGCACCAAAAGTCAGAATTACAAAAGCTAAAAACGATACACCAAATCCACCGCCACGCTTTTTAGCATCTTCACTATAAGCAACGGCATACCAAACTCGTCCAATCAGCCATACCCCACCAAGAACACCACCCCAAGTCGTACTGACATAATATGAAAATAACCAAAGTGCAGGAATAAACGCGACAGCATTTTCAACTGTATTCATTTGCACTCGGTAAGCTAATTCAAATTTTGGGTGTCCAGTTGTCGCTGGGGCATTAATTTTGTATTTTGCTCTAGCCTTACCAGCGTTGAAAGCAACGCCAAATAGCAAGATTATCGTTAAGACTGTAATCAATGACGGTAAATGGAAGTTCATTTTATTTCCTTATAAAAGTTAAACCTTAATTAAAATCTATTTTTCAACTAACAACTCTTAATCACTCACTATCATCCATGGCCTTAAAACGTATTGATAAAGGTTTGAATCTTATCTGCCACATGCTCTAAAATTGATTTACGTTCTTTTATTAATGGCTTTAATTCAAGTGCGCTTACAATTTCGTGTTGGTGAGACAATCTAATTAACGAGCGGAGGTTTTGCATCAGCTTCTCTAACAGCTCAGGCTTAATCTTTTCATCTGCATAAAGCTGTTGAAATGCTTTCTTCTTAGGGCTTTGGATTGCCCAGTAACTCTTGCATTCATTAATCACGCTGTCGGTTAGTTTTAGTTTAGGTAGATTCTCTTCGATGAACTTCTCAATCAAATCTAGCTTGCTTCTTGGCTTTACTTCACTAGTGACCAAATCAATAATTTCCTTTTGACGTTTCTTGGCTTCTTCAGAATTAAGCTTGTCTAGAGTCATTAAAAGATTCAGGATATAGGCAGTGATTTAAACCATTGTCCCTTTATCAATTTTTATAACGGCAGATGTTAAATATGTGATTTCATCTAAATCGTGACTGACATAGATCATGGGTATTGAAATATTGTCTTTAATTCGTTTTAGAAATGGAAGTATTTGTTGCTTGAGCGTTGCATCTAAAGATGAGAGAGGCTCATCAAGTAACAGTAGACGAGGTGCCATTAACAATGCACGACCCAGAGCAACTCTCTGTACTTCCCCTCCAGATAACTGATTAGGATACTTACTTAAAAGTGATTTAATTTCTAGCAAATCTACAACATCATTAAACTCTAATATGTCTGAAGACTTAATTAATCTAAAGCCGCCGTACTCTATGTTGTCTTTTACATTTAAGTGAGGAAATAATCGACCATCCTGGAAAACTAATCCTATTTGTCGTAAATACGGTGGTACATTAATTTTATTTTTAGGATCAAATAAGCTATGCTGATCTAAAACAATCTTACCTTCATCGGGGGTTAAGAATCCAGAGATTAAATTTAACAGCGTACTTTTACCTGAACCTGATGGTCCAAAAAGCCCAATAATCGGCTCGCTAATTTCACGCTGGATTCTTAATCCGAATCCAGCGTTAGTGTATTTAATATCAAGTAATAACATTAAGCCTGTTTACCTATACGACGATTTAATTTTTTCTCTAGTATATTACTAACGATCAATGCACTGAGTGCAATGAGTATACTAATAACGACCAATCTCATTGCTGCCATATCTCCGTTAGGCATCTGCGTGTAAGAATAAATGGCTAATGGTAATGTGCGTGTTTCGCCTTCTATATTGCCCACAAAAGTTATGGTCGCGCCAAACTCGCCAAGACTACGACTAAATGCCAAAATAATGCCAGTTAAAACACCAGGCATAGCAAGCGGTAATGTAATTGTAAAAAAAACTCTTAATGGACTTGCCCGCAAACTTTGGGCCGCCATTTCTAACTTTAAGTCTACTTGGCTTATAGCTAACCTAGCGGAACGAACCATGAGTGGAAAAGCCATTACGGCTGAAGCTATCACAGCACCTATCCAAGTAAATGCGATTGTGATTCCAAAAGTTTTATTCAACCAACTGCCAATTAATCCATGATTACCTAACAGCATTAATAAAATGAATCCTGGAACCACTGGTGGGAGAATTAGAGGGATATGAACAAGTCCATCTAAAAGAGATTTACCAACGAACTCTTTCTTGGCCAAGAGCCAAGCTATTGCAATCCCAGGTATTAAAGTTACTAGGGTACAGTATGTCGCTACTTTAAGAGATAAAACTAAAGCCTGAATTTCTACATCGGTGAACATGAGTAAAGTGTGCATTATTTAGCGTTTATTTCGGTATTAAACCCATATTTTCTGAAAATTTCTTTTGCTCCATTAGATTCTAAATTGTTCAGATAGGCATCTGTTAATGAATTTTTCTGATTGGTTGCTGCGATAGGATAAACCACTAGAGCGTGAGATAGCTCGGGAAATACGCCGACAACATCAACTTTTGCAGAGGCTTTTGCATCCGTCTCGTAAACGATACCTGCTGAGCACTCGCCACGTTCGACAAAAGCTAAAGCGGCTCTCACATCTTGAGTACCAACAATTCTTGATTTAATGTTTTGCCACCATCCAAGATTTGTTAAGGCTTCCTTTGCATAAATGCCGACAGGGACAGATTCCATATCACCCGTACATAACTTTCCATCAAACGTTTTTGAAAAATCAACAGCTTTGTCAAACTTAATTTCAAATGCGCGCCCCTTAGGTGCAATCAGTACCAGCTTATTGCCTAGCAAATTCTTACGTGTCGCTTTATTTATAAATGATTTATCGTGAAGGTAATTCATCCATTTTATATCCGCGGATATAAATACATCCGCAGGCGCACCATTTTCGATTTGTTTAGCTAAGGTTGCAGAAGATGCAAATGAATGCGAAACTTTTAACCCATGTTCTTTTTCAAACTGATTATCAATTTCACTTAGTGCATTTGTTAAACTAGCTGCTGCAAATACAATTAACTTGTCTTCTGCATAAGCTGAAATCGATAAAAACAAGCACAAAAATGTAGCTACTGTTTTTAAATTTAGCATAAATCTCGCCTATTATTTAATTAAAAATCGAATTGTCCACGAAACGTTAATGCTTTCTCACCGTTAGTAATGCCAATTGTTCCAGCTTGATTATCTTTCACAGCGACATAACCACCATCAAATTTAGTATCAATGTAATCAATTGCTAGGCGTGTATTAGGATTGAGAATCCATGTTGCCGCCACCGTCCATGCATGGGCACCTGTGGGTGTGCTGATAGTCGAATATGCTCCACTATTTCTAACTTTCTCTATGGCACCTACTCCAGTTAAAAAATCGCCCGCGTCATATTCAGAGTAGCTTGCGCCTAATACAACGGCTCCAATACCAGTACCATCTGTGTTAAAGTTATGCTTAGGTTTAATGCGTCCCCATGTACCATCAGCTAAATAATTATCGACATAACTCTCACCCGTGACCAACCAATTTTCTGATAGATACCATGCGTTGATGTCTTTATCAAAAGCTCCTCTATATCCAGGTAGTGTTGAGTCTCCACTATAATTATGTGTTACATATTCTGATTGAAGTTGTACCGTACCCAATGCAACCGCAGCTTCAGCTGCCAGACGGATGCGTTCAATATCGTTGCCTGCTGCAACACTAAGATCAGTAGGGGTAAAGAATGTGATCCCTCTACCTTCAGTTTGAGAGGCTGCATTTCCCTGACCCGCTAAAAATGAATTCTTACTAAGGGTATTGCTTTTTGTTGCTTGGTTGCCCAAGATGTATCCATGTGAAAAACTTCCACCTACATGAAGAACTGTCCTGTCTAGTTTAGCAAACTTTGCTAAGTTAACAATTCCACGGCCAATAACTTCTGGTTCATCAACCTGTACATCTGTATTATTCGCGTTCTTCCCACGGCCTGTTGATAATGCAAGGCCATAATAAATTCCATCTGTTGGGTTGCCATGAATCATTGCACAGCGTTCTTTGCTTGGCGTTAAGGCTTCAGTTAATGAGCGCTCTGTGAAGTCATTAAATAAGTCACTGGTAGTATTCTCTAAACTAAAAGGCATATTGAATTGACCAATTTTAAATTTAGCTTGCTTCCACCAATTAATGCCAAAATAAGCTTCATCTAGGATGGTTTTGTTACTTTTTACCGCCGTGACTGCGGTTGTTGAGGTTACTGAGGTTACCAAGCCAGAGTCGTTAGTTTGTTGTGCAAAGTCACCACTGACTTTAAAGTCATAATCTCCATACATCTTTCCGCTAACAGTTAAATAGGCACGACGCAACTCTTCTGTATTAGCATTTTGTGCATCTGTCTTACCATACGTTCTATATCCAGCTTGCACAGGTCCCGTTAAAGCTATCGCATTCTTTCCATCTGCTGATTTAAACCCAAAGCCTTCTTCACCCGCAGTAACCACTGGTGTAGATTTTTTATCTTCTTCGGCTTTAGTGTTTTTTTGAGTAAGTTGATTTTCAATACCTACTAATTCTTTAGTGAGTATATCAAATTGCTTATTTTGTTCAGCTCGTTGTTGCATTGTCTTAAGTAGCTCTTCCAACTGCTTTACTCGGTTTTCCAACTCGGCATTATCTGCAAAAACTGAGGTTGAAATGGTTGTCGCAATAACAGCCAGCAGTACTTTTTTTAATTTTATTGGATTTCATAAGAATCTCCAGCTCGATATATTTTGTGAAACATACCGGATTGTAGCGCAAGACAAGTCCAACTGAAAAGTCTTGTTTAGAAAATACTATTTAAGGAGCTTAATTAAGTCAGACATCTGAGCATCAATGTAAGCGTCAGAGTTTTTGATAGCTTCGTTATACATCATTAAAACTTGGTGCCCAAATTCAGTAACTTCCGTACCACCACCATGAGACCCGCCGATTTTTGTGACGACTAGATTTTCCTTAAACCCTAAATTCATCGCATTAACCAAATCCCAAGCTCTTTTATAAGACATATTGATACTTTTGGCGGCGGCAGATATAGAGCCATTCTTAGATATGGCCCTTAATAACTCGGCCTTACCTGGACCAAAAGTAGGAGAAGAATCATGAAAAATTTGAATTTTTGTTTTAATTTTATTCATAGTTGAATCACTATAATTCAGCTTTAACTTAATAAATAGGCATCCGTTAAGCTTTATTAAACTTTCACTAATGAAGGCATTTCAAAAGTGGGATAAAAGCGATAAGTATTGCAGATATTGTTATCATCGCAAATAAATAGGCGTATTTTCAGCGTTACATCTTGAACCATCGCTTTGCGTTGCATCTGAAGTTCACTTGCCAAATCTAAATGGCAGCTTTACCAGAAGCGGCAATACACTTCTAATTGACGTACATCTCACATTGGCTAAGCGTGTTCATCATGAGCTGAATGGCAAAATTGGGAGTGAATTTTTAGAGGTGCCTTTATTCTTGAATAGTAGATTATGGCTTGCGATAACTATCATCACCCAGGACCAATGGCCCGACTTTTTCCCAATAACGAGAAAAGCGTTTTAAGCGTTGCGGGCTGATGTCTACGTCTACAAATTTGGCTATTGGCTCCCATCTAGGAGAAAATGGAGCGAGGAGTTCCTTAATTTTACAATTTGGCGTATCTTGCGTCATCACCTGCCCCACGCCTCGCGCTGTCAACACATCGTAAGTATCTCCCAGCCAAACCTCCACTTCTTCCATCTCACTCAAGCAATCTGCAACAAATTGCAAACGGTTAAGTGACCATGCGCCATGTATTTTCGAATCAAACACAAAAATTTTAGGAAAAGGTTTGCTAAGTAAAGCATGTGCAGCAGAGAGCATTTCATCATGCACAAAAACCGCTATTGTTGGTATGCCAGATATCGTGCGCTTAGGCATCGGCGTTAAACTATATTGCTTAGCGACTGGCACCAACGTTTGATTAAATAATCGATCATTTAATTGCTCATAACTCGCATCAAATGGGCAATCAGCTGTGCATCCATCGCAATATTTTTCACCCGTATATCGGCTTAAGCTTTCTTTGTTGAAAAAATAAGGTTTCGAACTAAAAGTGGAAACAACCCATTGCCATGAAAGATGATTACTTGCGCTATCGCCATCAAGCAAATGCGCCTCAAACCAATCTGCTGCTGCGCGCCAGTCAATTTTAAGGTGATGCACTACATAGCTAGCAAACCACATACGCGCGTGGTTATGCATATAACCTGTTGCGAGCAATTCATTAATAAAACCATCCATACACGGTAGGCCAGTGTTGCCTTGTGTCACAGCATCATTTAAAAGCGCACGGCCAATCGCCACTTTAGGCAGTTCCATCTCGCTATAAATTGCATTGCCTTCCATAAACCATACTTGTCGCCAGTAATCACGCCAAGAAAATTCGAATAACAACTTTTCAGCATTAGATCCAAATCGTTTTTTTACTGAAATAAAAGCTTCATTTAACGTAATGCACCCATGACGTAAATATGGGGATAGATGTGTAACAGCTCCATTTAAGAAATTACGATTTCGGTTATAGGCTACAGCATCAATACTATTGAGTTTTTTAAGGCCATTAAGACGCCCGCCCGCCCATTCATGATGCAAGTCAGTGCCTTTAGCGACAACAAACTGTCGCTTAATATAATGTAAACGTTCATCCCGATCACAAGGAATATTGAGTTTTTTTGCAGGGCTCATTCAAAAATTTCTCACTAGTTTTTGATAGTGTACTATTATTAATCTTAGTGACGTGGGAAATACTCCCATCACTGTTATGTCATATATTCTTTCGATTCTTATGCAATAATATTCGTTCAAATATTGTATAACTTTATTAAAAATTCTAACAAAGGAAAAACATGATTGAACCAATGTGGGTATGGGGTGCGCTAGGATTGGTATTACTTGGCGTAGAAATGGCAACAGGTACTTTTTATGTACTATGGTTTAGTGTTGCAGCCTTATGCGTTACGGTGGCTATGTGGCTTTTCCCCAATATGCCCAACGCCACACAGTACGCAATATTTGCGGCATTATCGCTAGGTTCTTTAGCAATATGGCGCCTCAATTATAAAAAAACATCAACCGACTCTCGCGTAGGTCAATCTAAAGGAGAAGAAATCGGCAGAGTAGGCACAGTCTTTGAAACTTGCAGCGCCACTCAATCAGGTAAGATTCGTTTTACACAAGGCGTAATGGGTAGTCGAGAGTGGCCTGCTATCAGTAATGAGGCAATTGAAATTGGCAGTAATGCAAAAATAGTGGCTGTTGAAGGCAATGAATTAAGAGTTATAAAGTGTTAGCTAAAAGTTTTAAAAAATACACATCATTTAGGATAACAACATGACCGAATTTAGTTTTGTACTGATATTTTTAGTAATCGTTGCCATTATCAAAGGCGTGCGTATTGTGCCGCAGGGCGAGGAATGGGTGGTAGAGCGTTTAGGCAAATTTGCTGGCGCACTTAGCCCTGGGCTACACGTAATTAACCCTATTTTTACCAAAGTGAGCTACAAAGTCACCACCAAAGACATTATCTTAGATGTGCCAGAGCAAGAAGTGATTACACGCGATAACGCTGTGATTCTAGCGAATGCGATCGCATTTATCAAAGTATCTAATATAGAGCGCGCGGTGTATGGCATTGAAAATTTTAGAGAGGCCATGCGTAATATGGTGCAAACCAGCTTGCGCTCGATTATTGGTGGCATGGACTTGAATCAAGCATTAACCTCCCGCGACCGCATTAAAGCAGAACTTAAAGCCGCGATTGCAGATGAAGCACTTGACTGGGGCTTAACCGTTAAATCAGTTGAGATTCAAGATATTAAACCTTCATCTAACATGCAAGAGGCTATGGAAAGACAAGCAGCGGCTGAGCGTGAGCGTGTTGCA
>JAYWDO010000144.1:0-9175 GCA_043779795.1 Pseudomonadota bacterium | reverse complement strand
TAGGATTAAGGTCAAGTAAGAAACTGGATAAATCGCGTACTTCTGCCGCGCCGTAAGCCTCACCAGCTTTCGCTAACATCACCACATCGATACAATCGGACATATCGCTCACCAATTGCATGTCTAGTTCATACTCATCAGTACGAAACGAGTTAGTGCGAATAGCAATCGTGACTTGGCTATTCACTTTGCGTAGCTCAGGCAGCTCTTTACGCAATAAATTGCGGCTCATCTCTTTTTGACGGCAACCATCTTCCAAATCAAATATGAGCGTATGCGCATTGGTTTTATGTGCATGCTTTTTCATGCGCGCCGCCGCTTGTTCCATGTCCTCATAAATACCTATTGAAGGCGCGTATTTAACTGGTGGATAATACAGCTGAATACCAGGCCAGCTTTCACCAAGCATTGTGCTATTGGTATAACACTTGATTTTCCCATGATAATCCATGCCTATTTCCCTTGAGTTTTGGTGTGTGCTATTCATGTTAAGTCTTCGCTTATTTGAATTATTTATTGTTTTAACTAATCACTTCATTTTGACTATTTAATTTGCTCAACACGCTATCCATCGCAGCTTCATTCAGATTTTTAGTCATTAAAACCTTAAGCTGAGTAAACTTGATTCTTGAGGTTACTAGATCTAAAAACTCGTTATCAGGCAAATCTAGTAAGCTATCAAAAACCAATAGATCTTGGGCACTTAAACCTGCAAGGTGATGCTCTGAAAAGCGCTGTAACACAATATCTAGCTCTAACAGGCCACGACGACAACGCCAACTAAGGCGCCTGACTTCTTGGTCGGTCATATTTTCAGAAATACTCATATTTTTCTATACCGACTTGATTTCTATATGCTTTTTAGCATTTGTTTTATGTTCACGCGCTTGCTCAAATTTAAGGTCTTTAATTTTTGCAATCGCTAACGATGGATTCAGCTTTTTTGGGCAAACATCTACACAATTCATAATATTATGACAACGATACAAACGATCTGGTGCCTCGAGGTTTTCTAAGCGTTCATCCAAAGCTTGGTCGCGGCTATCTGCCATAAAACGATACGCTTGCATTAAACCTGCCGGGCCAACGAATGTTTCCGGGTTCCACCAAAAGCTAGGGCATGAGGTAGTACACGCACCGCATAAAATACATTCATATAAACCATCTAACTTGGCACGGTCTTCTGGTGACTGCAAACGCTCGGTTTCTGGCGGTGCATCGTTATTAATTAAATATGGTTTTATTGAATTGTAATGTTCAAAAAATTGCGTCATATCAACTACTAAATCGCGGATAACAGGCAAACCTGGCATAGGCCGCAGTACAACAGGCTCTTGTAAATCGGATAATTTAGTGATGCAGGCCAAACCATTTTTACCGTTAATATTCATACTATCTGAGCCACATACCCCTTCGCGGCATGACTTACGCAGACTTAAACTATCGTCCATATCTTTAACGCGCAAAAGCGCATCCAGCAACATTTGGTCGCTATCTTCAAGCACCACATCGTAGTCTTGCATATACGGCTTTTTATCTACGTCTGGGTTAAAACGGTAAATTGAGAGTTTCATTATGTAATCTCTAAATATCTAATTTTTTCAATGTGCTATTTGCTTGGCTAGGTACTAGTAGTATGTGTGTTTAATCAACGTTTAATGCTAGTAAATACGTGGCTTAGGCTCAAAACTAGCCACTGTTTGCGGTTTCAGGCGCACAGGTTTATAAGCTAGTCTATGGCCTTCGCGGTAATACAATGAATGTACTAACCAATTAACATCATCACGCTCACTAAAGTCTTCACGGCAATGTGCGCCGCGGCTTTCGGTGCGAGCTTCAGCCGCATGCATGGTTGCTAAAGCGACTTCTACCAAGTTATCAAGCTCTAAAGCCTCTACCCTTGCCGTATTAAACACTTGGCTCTTATCTTTTATCACAATGTTTTTAGCGCGTTCAGCCACGCTATTAATCTCAGCAACACCCGCATGTAATAACTCTGGATAACGAAACACGCCACAATGTGTTTGCATGATTAAACGTAAATCAGCACCTACGTCTTTGACAGTTTCGCCTTGAGTTTGCGTATCCAATCTATTCAATCTCGCCAATGTCATGTCGCAGGCATCGGCTGGCAGTGGTTTTTGGCTAGGATTAGATAGCTTGTTTTTTGTCACTTCTTCTACCATTTTGTCGCCAGCAGCACGGCCAAATACCACTAAATCTAATAGTGAGTTAGAACCTAGGCGATTCGCACCATGTACAGACACACAAGCGCACTCGCCAACTGCATATAAACCATTCACGATAGACTCGCCACCATCCGCATTTGGCACTACAACTTGGCCTTGCAAGTTGGTAGGAATGCCGCCCATCATGTAATGCACGGTTGGTACGACAGGAATCGGATCTTTAATCACATCGACATTGGCAAAAGTTTTTGCAATTTCGCGTATGCCTGGCAATTTATCGTTAATCAGCGCTTCACCTAGATGGTCTAATTTCAGATATACCGCATCTTTATTTTTACCAACACCACGACCCGCTTTGATTTCAGTGGCAATTGCGCGTGAAACTACATCTCGGCTGGCTAAATCTTTAGCGTTAGGTGCATAGCGTTCCATAAATCGCTCGCCTTCATTATTTAGCAAATAACCACCTTCACCTCGTACACCTTCGGTAATCAGTACGCCTGCATTTAAGACGCCTGTTGGGTGAAATTGCCAAAATTCCATGTCTTGCAATGGAATGTTGGCACGTGCCGCCATTCCCAAACCGTCACCCGTATTAATAAACGCATTTGTGCTGGCCTTAAATATACGACCTGCGCCGCCAGTGGCTAACATGGTTGCTTTTGCACGTATGCAATGCACCTCACCTGTTTCTATTTCTAGCGCGAGTACGCCTAGTACATCACCACTTGCATCTTTTAACAAATCAAGCGCCAGCCATTCCACAAAGAACTGCGTGTTGGATTGCACATTACGTTGATACAAAGTGTGCAACATGGCATGACCCGTTCTATCAGCCACTGCACAAGTACGTGAGATGGCTTTTTCGCCAAAGTTCTGCGTCATGCCGCCAAATGGGCGTTGAAAGATCTTTCCGTTATCTAAGCGGTCAAATGGCATGCCAAAATGTTCAAGTTCGTAAATCGCCGCAGCGGCGTTTTTACACATAAACTCAATCGCATCTTGATCACCTAAATAGTCTGAACCTTTAACAGTGTCGTACATATGCCAGAGCCATTTATCATCAGCCACATTACCAAGTGCTGCGGCAATCCCACCCTGCGCCGCAACGGTGTGTGAACGTGTTGGAAAAACTTTAGTTAAAACGGCTACTTTTAAGCCAGATTGAGCTAACTGCAATGAAGCGCGTAAGCCTGCGCCACCGCCACCTATTACTAAAGCATCAAATTGTTGAGTTGCTAATGCCATGCCGTTAAACCTTTAATAAAATACGCTAATAAAATCATTAATATTATTCATTTAAGCAATTCATTCTGTAGGAGCGATCTTTAGATCGCGAATGGGATGGTGGTTTAAGCCATATTGCTTTCGCGATCTAAATATCGCGCCTACATTAAAAATAACCAGCTTGCCCATGCAATGTAAACCCATAACAGCACGATTAATATTTTAAGTAAAATGCTACGCACATTGATATTCGGTACGTAATCTTTAAACACATCTCTAATACCTAGCCAGGCATGGAGCGATAAACAAATCCAAAAAAGCCAGCTAGCAATTCGAAACCATGTTGGATAGAAAAAGCCAAGAAAATCTTTATAAGTGCCAAGTTGTGAAGTTAATATTCGGACTAATAGCATCACACTGTAAATAGCCATGATTAAGGCTGTTAGCCTTTGCATCAGCCATGCACGCATGCCCGGGTAACGTTTGGTTAGAAGTTCTACAATCATATTAAGCTACCAATTCCATAACCTAACGGCCAACATCAAAGTGGTTAACATGCCTAATACCAACACGATTTTGCTGGTATAACGCGCTTTAATCAGCGTGGTCATCCAGTGCACATCCATAGCCAAGTGCCGCACTCCAGCAAAAAAATGATGCAAAAAAGCCCATGCCAACCCAATAAGTATGAGCTTTATAAAAGGGGAATGTAAAATAGAAACGACCATTTCGAAATGCGAGGCTGAACTTAAAGACAACTGTAACAAAAGCAAGATAACAGGTAATACCAAAAATAAAATGCAACCTGTTGCTCTATGCAAGATAGAAACTAAAGCGTTAATAGGCAACCTGATCGTGAGTAGGTTGAGATTTTTTGGCCTGTTTTTGGCCTTAACCTTTAGATTGTTTTGCAGTTTATTGTTTTGCATTATTGTCACTCTGATGTTTTTAATCTAACTAAAACTAAACCCTAATAAGCGCTTAACTGTTAGCCTGCTGTAAGCGCGCCGCATCTGCAACGGCACCAGACACAACGCTAAGTAAACGCGTATCAAACGGTTTTGGAATAATGTATTCTTTACCGAAACTTAAGCTCGTTAAGTTGTAAGCTTTTAGCACATCAGCGGGTACTGGCTCACGCGCTAATGCCGCTAATGCGTGCGCAGCGGCTATTTGCATTTCATCGGTGATTTGTTTGGCTTTAGCATCTAATGCACCACGAAACAAATAAGGGAAACAAAGTGCGTTATTCACTTGGTTTGGAAAGTCTGAACGACCTGTCGCCATTAAAATATCATCTCGAACTGAGTGCGCTAAACTTGGTTGAATCTCTGGATCTGGGTTAGCTAAGGCAAATACCACTGGGTTTTTTGCCATTAATTTAAGCAATTCTGGCATCAAGGTATTAGCCGCTGAAACACCAATAAATACATCAGCATTGGGCATAACATCTGCCAACTTTTTTTCCGCACTAGCTGTAACCGCTAAATGGCGATTATTGTCATGTAAGTCAGTGCGTGATGTATCCAAAACGCCTGACTTATCGACCATCGTAATATTAGTAGCGCCCATTAATTTAAGCAATCTGGCACATGAACACCCTGCTGCACCAGCGCCTAAAAATATGATTTTTGCAGTTGGCAGCGTTTTACCTTGTATCTCCAACGCATTGCTTAGTGCTGCAGCTACAATCACAGCTGTACCATGCTGATCATCATGAAACACTGGAATATCTAACCGTGCGCGCAATTCTTTTTCAATTCTAAAACAATGCGGTGCTGCAATATCTTCTAAGTTAATGCCACCAAAAGTTGGTGCAATATTCACTACGGTTTCAATAAAAGCCGCAACGCTAGGCGCTGTAATTTCAATATCGAACACATCAATACCAGCAAAACGTTTAAATAAAACAGCTTTGCCTTCCATCACAGGCTTACTTGCCAAGGCACCCATATCACCTAGGCCCAGTACGGCAGTACCATCGGTAATGACTGCAACTAGATTACCTTTATTGGTGTATTTGTAGGCATTTGCCGGGTCACGATTGATCTCGCGTACAGGCATAGCCACGCCAGGCGTATAAGCTAAAGATAAGTCATCTTGCGTAGCGCATGGTTTTGATGATTCAACTGACAACTTTCCAGGTTTAGGAAACTCGTGATAATCAAGTGCGCGTTTTTTTAGATCGTCCATTGCTTGCCTTTTCACACAATTTTTAAGTGTTATCGTGAATTTTTATCAATTACATCTAGTTCAAAACACCTTTATGCACTTACTCAAGCTCATTCATATAATGATGATTATCTGTTACACATATACCCAAGCGCCATTCCATCGGTTTATCGCCATAAGTAAATGAAACGCGCTCTATACTCAACAAAGGCTCACCAGAGTTTAAACCCAAAGCAGTTGCAACTTCACCGGCCGCTGCAACGGCTTTAAGACGCTCTTCTGCACGCACCATGCGCACGCCAAATTCAGATTCGTACATACTATACATAGAGCCTTTGTTTTCATCTACGCGAACACCATTTAAACCCTTGAATGCATTCGCCGGCACAACAATATGATCATAAATAAGTGGTCTGCCTGAAAACGTAAGTAATCGCTTGATTTCAATAGTTGAAGCACCTGCTTTGAGGTCCAATATTTGTCCCATACGCACATCCGCTTTACCCTTAGCACACGAAATAAATTCATTTTTCAATAGTTCTTTTTGACCATCAACTGAAGTGAGCCTTAAAAAGCGCAGCTTCATACCTTCTGCATTATGCGTTGCTACAAAAGTACCCTTGCCTTGGCGGCGAATTAATATATTTTCAGTCGCCAATGCATCAATGGCTTTTCTAACAGTCCCCTGACTGACCTTATAACGTCTAGCCAGCTCAATTTCACTCGGGATCATTTCGCTTGGACGCCATTCTCCACCTATCAGACTTTGCGTAAGTAGCACTTTAATTTGATCATAAAGCGGCTTGTAGCTTGGTGAGCTGTAATATTTATCTATCATAATTTTAATTATTTCATCCAAGGTCAAATGCAGGGCAGTTAAAGGTTAAGCAGCAATTACATTGAGCACTTCTTTCATTAAGTATATTTATATCACGCTGATTTTAAATAGTCTAGTATTTTATATCTTATATAAGACATAAGATATAGGTTGACAGTTTTTAATATCAGTCTATATAATCCAAGTCATCACAAAACTATAAAAAAATTAGCTCACATCATGTTTTAGCTGGTTAAATATTAAGGCACTTAATATGAATCAATACTTTCGCCCGCGTCGCTCTATGCTTTATGTACCCGGTTGCAACATTCATTATCTTGAGCGCGCACGTACCTTGCAGGCAGATTCAGTGATCCTTGATTTAGGCGACCCAATTCTGGTGGAATGTAAAGAGGAGTCTCGCGATAATGTAGTGCGTTTCGTTAATGAAGGCGGTTATGGCTCGCGTGAAGTGGTCGTGCGGGTCAATGACCTAACGTCACAATGGGGACCAGATGACATTAAGGTGATTGCAACAACTAAAGTAGATGCCGTGTTGCTTCCTAATATTGAGTCTCGTGAAGATGTGCTTACTGCACTTTCTTTGTTGGATGCTGCTGGTGGTAGCCATTTACCAATTATGGTGATGATAGAAAGCCCAATCGCAGTACTCAATGCCAAGGAAATTGCCAGTGCGTCAGACCGTATCGTTTGCATCGTCATGGCAACCTCAGACTTAATCTCGCAACTACATGCGCGTGTCACGCACGAGCGCTCGGCAATATTAACGTCTCTTTCACTCGTGATTTTAGCGGCGCGTGCTTATGGCCATGCAGTGGTTGATGGCATTACCAGTGATTTTAAAAACATGCATTCTTTTGAATATGCGTGCCGACTAGGTCGCGACATGGGCTTTGATGGAAAGTCTTTAGTGCATCCAGCACAACTAGCCTATAGCAACGATGCATATACGCCTAAAAATGCTGAGATTATCAATGCGCGCGAAATCATTGTTGCACTTAAAGCGGCGAATGAAGCTGGCAGAGGCACTGTTGTAGTTAACGACAAGTTAGTAGAACGCCATCACGTAAGTGCGGCAGAGCGATTATTATTGTTAAGTGACATGATTACAACGTTGGAGGAAAGCCATGTTTAATCAATTAGCCACTAGCAATAAAATTAATGCGGGCAACTACTTTGAGGATTTTCGCCTCAACCAAGTGATTCAACACGCCACGCCACGCACCATTGGTGAAGGTGAAGCAGCTTTGCACATTGCGCTAACAGGCGCACGCCAAGTATTACATTCGGCAGAAACGGTTGCCAAATCACTAGGTTACAAAACACGTCCTATAGATGATTTACTGGCTTTTCATATTGCCTTTGGTAAAACAGTGCCGGATATTTCTGTAAATGCAGTGGCTAACTTAGGTTATGCCGATGTACGCTTTTTACAGCCCGTATATGTAGGCGATACACTAAGTACCAGCTCAACCGTGATTGGCCTTAAACAAAACTCTAACGGAAAATCTGGCGTGGTGTATGTGCGCTCAGTATCTATCAATCAAGATCAGCAAGCCGTATTTTCTTGGGTGCGATGGGTGATGGTACACAAAAATAACCTGAATGCACCTGCGCCCGCGACTGTAGTACCTGATCTACTCAATTTCGTACCAGTCACCGAGCTTAATATTCCAAGCTTTCTCAACGCAAGTCAATTTGACACAAGCACCACTGGCGGCCAGTATTTATGGGATGACTACACCGTAGGCGAACGCATCAATCACCCAGCAGGCATGACGATTAGCGATAGTGACCATACACTAGCAACCAAACTATATCAAAACAACGCACGGTTACATTTTGACGATGTCATGATGAAAAATACCGCATTTGGACGCAGGCTCATATATGGCGGCCACATTATTTCGCTGTGCCGCGCACTTTCGCATGATGGCTTAGAAAATGCACTGTCCATTATTGCAATTAACGGTGGTACGCATTGCAATCCAACTTTTGGTGATGACACTATTTACACTTGGACTGAAGTGTTAGAAAAATGGGCGATACCTAACCGTAGCGACATTGCAGTGCTTAGATTGCGCATGGTTGGTGTTAAAAACCTAGCTGCCGACACGCTTGCAGATACGCATGTGTGGAATGATAGCAAACAAGGCTATCACCCTAATGTTGTACTAGATTTAGATTACACCGTACTGATGCCGAGAAAAGCTAATTAAATTACCGAATTAAGTTATTTAAAAATACGTTATTTAGAACTGGAATATAAGATATGACAACTCAAGCGTTGGTTCACACGCAACATTTGGTACACCCAAGCGAAGCACTATTTAGCGGCGAAAAATCGTTTCCTATCATTCCATCATGCGAGCATTTTGCTGGCAGTGAAAAGTTAATTTTAAAAGCATTATCGCTACAAGATACCGTAGGCCCAGTGTTTGATATTACTTGTGATTGTGAAGATGGCGCCCAAGCTGGGCAAGAACCCGAACATGCCGCCATGATAGTGCGCGTGTTAACCAGCGAAGTGAATAAACACAAAATGGCAGGTGCGCGAATTCACGATTACACCCATGCAAACTGGCAGCAAGATATTGATATTTTAGTAGGTGGCGCAGGGCAAATTTTAAGCTACATCACCATTCCTAAATGTACCACTTTCACGCAAGCGAAAGAGATGATTAGCTACATTCAGCAAGTCGCAAAGGCCAATAACATTACACGTGAAATTCCAGTGCATATTTTGGTA
>JAYWDO010000143.1:0-22333 GCA_043779795.1 Pseudomonadota bacterium | reverse complement strand
TGCTTACATGGCACTTCAACACGCAACTTATTCTGCATAAATGAGATACACTTATCAACAGGCCAGTCATTTTTAGACGGCCTTCACTCTGGGTAATCGCACAACGCGCACACCTGGGTAGTTTTAAACGCGCGCCAACAATTTTGATCAGATAAAACAAGTTTTTCTTGCATTTTATCAATAGTTTATTATGGCTGTTATCTGGTCAAACCAACTTGAGAAGAATCAATGGAATCTGATTAAATTTGGGCAAGCGTCAACACGACAGGTAAATCTCGTAGCTTTTGTCGACATGTCGCTTGGTGATCTTCGTCATTGCCGCACCAAACGGTTTGAAATCGTTGTTCTTGGTTTGATCGACTAAAATATTACGATCAGCTAGAAACAGGATGCGTTTTTTTGTGCCAGATTTCCATAGGCGCCAGATGATTTGGAATGCGGTGTAGGTCTTACCTGTGCCGGTGGCCATAACAAGCAATATACGTTGCTGGCCTTTTGCTACAGCTTCAACCGTTTTATTAATGGCATTGGCTTGGTAGTAACGAGGTGAGCGGCCTGTGCCGTCATCGTAATACGGCATTTCTACGATGTGACGTGCTTCAGCGGTTTCAATGCCTTTCCATTGGCAATAACGTTGCCAAAGTTCGGCAGGCGATGGAAATGCGTCTAAAGTTAAGGTTTGCTCGGTTAGTGCTGCTAGTCCGGTGCGGTCATGCAATAGAAAACCCTCGCCATTAGAACTGAACACAAACGGTACGGCTAGGGTTTCAGCATAATTCAGTGCTTGCTGCATTCCAGCACCGACGCTGTGATGGTTGTCTTTGGCTTCTATAACTGCGAGTGGAATATTGGATTTGTAGTACAGGATATAATCTGCGCGCTTTTGTTCACCGCGTGTATGTAACTTGCCGCGCACAATGATGCGACCTTTGGTGAAGCTGACTTCTTCACGAATCTGGCTGTGCAAATCCCACCCTGCTGAAATAATGGCTGGCGTGATGTACTTGGAACAGATGTCGCGTTCTGAAAGCTTCTTTTTATCCAAGCAGATACTCCATTATTATTTTTTAATACTTCTTATCTGTTTATAACATCAATTCCAACTAAAACACTTAAAACAATAAAAAAGCCCTTACGGGCTTTTTACATTTCTATCAACATCTCACTTTATGCGAATTCTCTCGACGTTCTAGCGGATCTATAAATCTCTCAAAATCTAGAATTTTGAGACAAATCTAGAATTTGCGTGGATCCTACACAACTAAATATCTAAATTATTTGCACCTAAAGCATTGCTTTCGATAAACGCACGCCTAGGTTCCACGTTATCGCCCATTAGCGTAGTAAATATTTCATCTGCTGCAATCGCATCATCAATCTGTACTTTAAGTAAACGACGAACGGTTGGATCCATCGTCGTCTCCCATAGTTGAGATGGATTCATCTCGCCCAAGCCTTTATAACGCTGAATATTTAGGTTGTGTTTAGCTTCTTCTAACAGCCAATCTAGGGCTTGTTTGAATGTTGTAATCGCACTTTCTTTTTCACCACGTTTGATTAAAGCGCCTTCGCCCAACAAACCTTGTAGCATGGCTGACATTTTGCTAATTTGTCTGTAATCGCCTGACCCTAAGAATTCGGCGTTAATCACGCAACATTGTAAGTTACCATGCACGAATTTATTGATTTCTAGACGGTAAGCACTTGCTTCCTGATCAAACCCGACAATTACTTCACTACCGATTGCACCTAAAATTGGCCGTAATTTTCCAGCAGCTGCTTCTGTAGTTTCTTTTGTAGCTAAGCTAATATCACCAAGATCTTGCATGGCGCGAAGTACGCTTTCATCATAATGCGATGCAATGCGGCGAATAACGGCTTCAGTCAGGACCATTTGTTTTGCAATTTCTGTCAGTGGCGTACCAGTAATGGTTTCACCACCTGTTTTAGTAACCAGCTCTGCGCCTTTAAGGGCTGATTGCAATAGATATTGGTCTAATTCGTGCTGGTCTTTTAAGTAGCGCTCATCTTTACCCTGTTTAACTTTGTAAAGTGGTGGTTGCGCAATATAGATATGGCCTCGCTCCACTAATTCGGTCATTTGACGATAGAAAAATGTGAGTAATAAGGTACGAATATGCGCACCATCCACGTCCGCATCGGTCATGATGATGATGCGATGATAGCGTAATTTTTCAGCGTTAAAATCAGCCTTACCAATGCTTGTACCTAGCGCTGTAATCAACGTAGCAATTTCTTGTGAGCCGATTAATTTATCAAAACGCGCTTTTTCTACGTTTAAAATTTTACCTTTTAGTGGCAAAATTGCTTGAAACTTACGATCACGTCCTTGTTTGGCCGAACCACCCGCAGAGTCCCCTTCTACTAGGTAAATTTCACATTTTGCTGGGTCACGCTCTTGGCAATCCGCCAATTTTCCTGGCAAGCCCATAGTGTCCATTACACCTTTACGTCGTGTAATTTCACGAGCTTTACGAGCAGCTTCACGCGCGCGTGCTGCATCTACAATTTTACCGACGATAATTTTGGCATCAATTGGGTTTTCTTGTAAAAATTCAGCTAATTTGGCAGAAACAACCTCTGAAACGACAGGCTGAACTTCGCTAGAAACTAATTTATCTTTAGTTTGTGATGAGAATTTTGGGTCTGGCACTTTAACCGATAATACACAGCAAATACCTTCGCGCATATCATCACCCATCGTTTCTACTTTGGCTTTTTTTGCCATTTCTGTTTGTTCGATATACTGATTTAGAGTACGCGTCATTGCCGTGCGTAAGCCCGTTAAATGCGTGCCACCATCGCGTTGTGGGATATTATTAGTGAAGCATTGTACCGTTTCCGTGTAGGAATCATTCCATTGCATGGCCACTTCTATGGTCATGCCATCTTTTTCACCAATCGCGTAGAAGGTTTTTGGATGTAGAACCGTTTTAGTGCGGTTCATATATTCTACAAAGCCTTTAATTCCGCCAGAATAAGCAAAGTTTTCACTTTTATTATTACGCTGATCTACCAACTCAATTTTTACGCCATTATTTAAAAATGATAGCTCACGGATACGCTTAGCTAAAATTTCAAAGTGATATTCAACCAAAATAAAGGTCTCTACAGATGCTAAAAAGTGCACTTCTGTACCGCGTTTTTCTGTTTTACCTGTTAATGCTAATGGCGCCATAGGTACACCACGCTGAAACTCCATCTGATGCACTTCGCCATTACGGTAAATTTTTAAACGCAACCAGTCAGATAAGGCATTTACCACAGACACGCCCACACCATGCAAACCACCTGATACTTTGTATGAGTTTTGGTCAAACTTACCACCGGCATGTAGCTCCGTCATTACAATTTCTGCCGCGGAACGTTTTACGGCCTTGATATCATCGTACTTAATGTCTGTTGGAATACCTCGGCCATTATCTGTAACGCTGATAGAATTATCTAAGTGAATGGTGACTTTAATATCATTACAATGCCCAGCTAACGCTTCATCAATCGCGTTATCTAGCACCTCAAATACCATGTGATGCAAACCAGAACCATCTGATGTATCGCCAATATACATGCCTGGGCGTTTACGTACAGCATCTAAACCTTCAAGGATTTTAATACTGGATGAATCATACTCTGCTGTTACCGGTTTATTTTCAGCCATGCCATTAGTCATTATGTAGTTTATCTTTGTGTAAATATTGATGTACGAATATTAATTTGCGTTTAAATAAATTATTTAGTTTCACGTGAAACATTAATTTAAAGCTATATACGCATAGGCATCACTACGTATTTGTAGTGACTATTATTGGGTACAGTTATTAAACAACTACTATTTGCATCAGCAAATGAGAATGCGATTTTTTCACTGTTAGTGTTATTTAAAACATCAATTAAATAGGTAACATTAAAGCCTATATCTAAGCTATCGCCTGTGTAATCCAATTCTAACTCTTCTTCTGCTTCTTCTTGATCGCTATTAGTGCTAATTAACTTTAAGTTGTTATTGCTCAACACCATACGAATACCGCGGTATTTTTCATTAGATAAAATAGATGCGCGTTGCATTGCCAACAACACATTCAATCTCTCAATGGTGAATGTATTTTGATGCCCAGTTGGTATTACTCGATTGTAATCTGGAAATTTACCATCAATCACTTTTGATATTAGTTTGATATTAGCAAAACTAAAGTTTACTTGATTGCTTGACATCTCAACCTGCACATCTTCTTCACTATCATCTAAAAGTTTGATTAATTCAATGACTGTTTTACGTGGCAAGATTATTTCTTGTTTTTCATAGTTTTGTTTTAGTTCAGTAGAAGTAAAACTTAAGCGATGGCCATCTGTACCCACAATATTCAATCGGTTTGCAATCACTTCAAATAATAAGCCATTTAAATAATAGCGAATATCCTGCTGCGCCATTGCAAACTCTACTTGTTTTAATAGTTCTTTTAATTGACGCTGGCCAACATTCACTAAAGTGCTTTCGCCTTGGGTTTTAGTGATTACTGGATAATCAGCTGCAGGTAGCGTTTGTAAATTAAAGCGACTTTTCCCTGCTTTTAATGTTACACGGCTATCATTAGTCGCCATATTAATAATAGACGTGTCTGGCAATGATCGACAAATGTCGAGTAATTTTTTTGCAGCAATTGTTGTGGAAAAATCTCCGCTAGTTTCACTATCTACCGATAAAGAAATTTGCATCTCTAAATCTGTTGCAGTGAGATAAATCTTATTTTGCTTAGCCTCTAATAACAAATTAGAAAGTATAGGCAATGTATGTCTTTTTTCAACAATACTTGCAACAGAAGTTAGCGGTTTTAATAATATCTCGCGGTTGATTTGTATATTCATCTTTATAACCTAAATAATATATATATAAATAATAACAATAATAATAGTGCATTTTTTTGTGGATAACAGGTTATTTAATAATTAAATCAATATCTTAAATCCTATATTTTCATCTTAGTAATACCATAATCTACTGTGGATAAATTGTTGAGTAAATTTTGATATTAGCTAAAACACATACTTATACTTATTCTATCCACAATAAATTCACAACTTAACGCTTAAAATACATCTTAATTCTAACTGTTTATTGGATCTCTAATCTCTAATCACTTGCACTAAAAAACTAATATCACGGGTAAAAGTCGGATCATTTTGTCTTAACTGATCAATTTCATCACAAGCATGCATTACAGTGGTATGGTGCCTGCCGCCAAAAGCCTCGCCAATTTCAGGAAAGCTATGGTTAGTGAGCTCGCGTGATAAAGCCATCGCGATTTGACGTGGTCTGGCGAAATTACGTGTACGCTTTTTACTATACATTTCAGCTACTTTAATTTTGTAATAATCAGCGACTGTTTTTTGTATGTTTTCCATGGTGATCTGTCTGCCACGCACAGCAATTAAATCTCGCAAGGCATCTTTTGCTAAATTAACATCAATAGCAAGGCCAGTAAATTTAGCCATAGCAATAATACGGTTCAAAGCCCCTTCTAACTCACGTACACTAGAGCGAATTTGTTTGGCAATAAAAAAAGCAACATCTTCAGGTAATTTTAAATTAACGGCTTCAGCTTTTTTTAGTAGAATAGCCACGCGCATTTCAAGTTCAGGTGGCTCAACCGCAACGGTTAAACCCCAGCTAAAGCGCGTTCTTAATCGTTCATCAACATCTATGATTTCTTTTGGATAGGTGTCACAGGTAATTACTATCTGTTTTTTAGCTTCAATTAAAGAGTTAAATGCGTAAAAAAATTCTTCTTGAGTGCGCGTTTTTTTGGCAAAAAACTGAATATCATCAATTAATAATAAATCTAAAGAATGATATTTTCGTTTAAATTCATCAAATGCTTTATGTTCATAAGCCTTCACTACATCCGAAACATAACGTTCCGCATGTAAATATCTTATTTTAGCGTCTGGATTATGCAACTTTAATTCATTGCCAATAGCTTGTAGTAAATGCGTTTTACCTAAACCTACACCACCGTAAATAAATAGCGGGTTATAAGCAGTGCCTGGATTTTCTGCAACTTGTATAGCGGCAGCGCGTGCTAACTGATTGGCACGACCTGTGACATAGTTGTTGAAGTTGAACGAGCTATTTAAACCTGAGGTTTCAATATTGCTGTTATTTGTAGGTTTGGCAATAACACTTGATTTAGCTTGAATGCTTGATTCGATGAAATCGGTAACAGGATTTGCAGAAATCTTAGCGATTACTTTTTTTGGTGTAACTTTGGAATCAATATCGGTATCAACATTTGCCAGTGCAAACTCGATTTTTATATTTGTTAATTGTAATTCATCAGCAAATTGTTCAATTTTCTTGAGAAATCGTTCTTTTACCCATTGCATTACAAAACGATTAGGCGCCAATATACATAGAGCATTCCCATCAACTTTTGATTGTAGAGGTTTGATCCAAGTGTTGAATTGTTGTGTTGATAGCTCTTGCTCAAAACGACTAAGACAAGTGGGCCAGAAATTTTCCATTTGCGGTGATTTACCTTAGCAATAGCAGCACTACAGCATTATAATTAATTTAATTGATTTAACACTAGTAGCGTTAGCTCACGTACAATCCACCGAATTAGAAACGCTATTAATTTCACTAAACAGTATTTGCATTTTAGCTGGTTTAACTAAACTTATCCACAGGCAAATGCTAAGTTTGAATAACTAAATAAACATTGACAACAGGGTGTGTTATCAGGTCTAATAGCCGCCTTTATAGCTTTAAGCTTGCTGGAGTATTACATGAAACGCACATATCAACCTTCTAAAACACGTCGCGCCACTACACATGGCTTTTTAGTTCGTATGGCTACCAAAGGTGGTCGTGCTGTGATTGCTCGTCGCCGTGCCAAAGGTCGTAAACGCTTAGGTCTTTAATTTTTAAAGCTCTTACAGAGCTTTACGATGACATCACCACATTATCAATATTAGTTTAACAGTTGTATTTATGCAGTTTTAAACCAGATAATGGCGAAAATATATAGGCTTATTAAGTTAGCCAAAATGATTAAAACGGATGATTTTTCATCCGTTTTTAATTTCCGCAAACGTATTTCTACGCAGTATTTAGCGATACACTATCAACCAAACACGCATCAACATGCACGGTTGGGTTTGGTGGTAGGCAAAAAAACTGCTAAATTATCGGTCAGTAGAAATTATATGCGGCGAGTGCTGCGAGAATTCTTTAGAACGCAGCAGCAAGATATTTGCCATGTTGACTTAATTGTTCGTGTGCAAAAAAAATTTAGTAAATCTGATTTTAATCAAATTAAACAAGAGTTTGATAGTTTAATTAATAAATTAAATCAGCGCGTATCAAGTGTTGCAAAAATAAATATGCGAAACAATTGATTGATATTTATAACTGATTGGTAAATAAGAAGTAGTGATGAATATAATGGCCCGCTTATTGGTTTGGATGATTAAAGCTTATCAATTAATGCTCAGTCCATATTTTGGTCAGCAATGCCGTTTTTACCCTACTTGCTCGCAATATGCTTTAGATTCAATTAAAAAGCATGGTGCAATTGCTGGTGCTTTTTATAGTGTTCGCCGCTTGTCGCGTTGTCATCCTTGGCACGCTGGCGGACATGATCCTGTCCCGTAACACTTTAATAACTACAAATTTTAAAACTAAAATTTTATATAAGATTGCTAATCAATATTATGGATACAAGACGTTTAGTTCTGTTTGTTATTTTTTCAATGTCTATTTTGATGTTGTGGGAAGCTTGGCAACGCCAACACGTACCTGCAGAAGTTATACCACAAACCGCAAGCGTGGCTACTGTAGATGGTAGCGTACCTAGTCAAAACTCAAATCCAGCGAGTGTCGCTAAAACAGATATTGCCGATAATAATGACTACAAATTATTGGCAGGACAGCGCATAAACGTAACGACAGATTTGTTTAAAGCTGTTATTGAAACAACTGGCGGTGATTTGCGTAGATTAGAACTGCTTAAACATCGTTCGTCAGAAAATGATCAATCTAACTTTATTTTGTTGGATGATGCTGGTAAGCCGATGACCTACGTTGCACAATCTGGTTTGATTGGCGGCGATTTACCTTCACATAAATCAGCATTTACCTCTACTGCAACAAATTATCAAATGCAAGATGGCAAAGATGCACTTGAAGTGCGCTTAAGTTGGGTAGGCAATGGAGTTGCGGTTGATAAGGTGTATACATTCCATCGTAATAATTATGCAATTGATGTGACATACGAGCTTAAGAATGACTCAGCAGTGGCTATTACGCCAGCTGTGTACTATCAAATAGTGCATGATAATGAATCAAATCAAGGATCTAAGTTGATGCCAACATTTACTGGCGGCGCTTATTATTCTGAGGCTACTAAATTCAAAAAACTTAAATTTTCTAGTATGGACAAAGAGCCACTTAAGCTGACGTCTAATGATGGTTGGGTAGGATTATTACAGCATTATTTTGTGAGTGCCTGGATTCCTAAAGATGGATTAGCGCGTGAGTTTTATACTAAAAAACTCAATGAACACATGTATATTATTGGTACAAAAAGTACATTATCCAGCATTGCGCCAGGCGGAAGCTTAACCATTCCAGCACGTTTATTCTCCGGTCCGCAGACACAAAAAGATTTAATAGCCACTGCGCCAGGTTTAGAGTACACGGTTGATTATGGCTGGTTAACAGTAGTTGCTTCACCATTATTTTGGATGCTTTCTAAAATCCAAAGTGTAGTGATTAACTGGGGTGTAGCAATTATATTACTGACGGTTTTAATTAAAGCCGCGTTTTTCAAGCTTTCTGCTACAAGCTACCGTAGCATGGCAAAAATGCGCGAGTTAGCACCACGTTTACAGTCAATGAAAGAAAAATTTGGCGACGACAAGCAGAAAATGCAAGCGGCCATGATGGAGCTGTACAAAACTGAAAAAATCAATCCAATGGGCGGATGTTTACCAATCTTGGTACAAATCCCAGTGTTTATCTCGCTTTATTGGATGCTATTAGGTACGATTGAATTACGTCACGCACCTTTCTTTGGTTGGATTAAAGATCTATCAGCAATTGACCCTTATTACATTTTGCCAATTCTCATGGGCGCAACCATGATTATTCAAACCTATTTAAATCCGCCACCAACTGATCCATTGCAAGCCAAAGTAATGAAGATTATGCCTGTAGTATTTAGTGTATTTTTCTTCTTCTTTCCGGCGGGATTAGTATTATATTGGTTAGTAAACAATGTGTTATCTATCACACAACAGTGGTATATCAACAAAACAATCCACGCAGAAACTTTACTTAAAAAGTCAGGTGGAAAGCACTAATTCACTAGATACAATTGCTGCTATCGCCACTGCCTCTGGTGCTGGCGGTATTGGCATTGTGCGAGTATCGGGTACCGCCGCTAAGTTAATCGCAGATAGTATTCTAGGCACATGCCCTGCCCCACGGCACGCAGCTTACCTTGATTTTAAGCAAGCTGATGGTGAGCTTATTGATCGCGGCATTGCAATCTATTACCCCAATCCTAATTCATACACCGGCGAAGATGTGCTTGAATTACAAGCGCATGGTGGCACAGTGCTGATGCAGATATTGCTTGATCGCTGTATAAGCTTAGGCGCACGCCAAGCAGAGCCAGGTGAGTTTACACGACGTGCTTATTTAAACGATAAAATCGATTTGGCCCAAGCCGAAGCGGTTGCAGATGTTATTAACGCAGCAACTGTTGAAGCGGCTAAAAGTGCAGTGCGCTCGCTATCCGGTGAATTCTCACAACGCATAAATGCGCTGCTTCTTAAGCTGATTGAATTACGCATGTTTGTCGAAGCTTGCTTGGATTTTCCTGAAGAAGATATTGATTTTATTACGCAAGGCCACGTGGCTGAAAAGTTAGCTGCGATTATTGTCGAATTATTATCTGTTTTTTCAAAAGCGAAACAAGGCAGTTTATTACGTGAAGGCATCAGTGTTGTTTTGGTCGGTCAGCCAAATGTTGGAAAATCTAGTTTGATGAACCAACTTGCGGGTGAAGAAATTGCAATTGTTACACCGATTGCAGGAACAACGCGCGACACCATTAAAAATGCCATACAAATAAATGGCGTGCCTTTGCATATTATTGACACTGCTGGCTTGCGTGATACTGATGATGAGGTTGAAAAATTCGGCATCGCGCGGACTTGGCGAGCTACAGAATCTGCTAGCATCGCATTATTATTGGTGGATGCTGCTCATGGTATTACCTATGTAGAAAAATCGATTCTAGACCGCTTGCCGCAAGAAATTCGCAAGATTTGGGTGCATAATAAAATTGATGTTACGAATGAACCTGCTTTTGTAGAAGAAAAAGACCAAACTACACATATTTATCTTTCTGCTAAAACTGGTATGGGCTTAGATTTATTAAGAAGTCATTTGTTAAAACTGATGGGTTACCAAAATAATTCTGAAGGTGTATTCATGGCGCGTGCCAGACACTTGGAAGCATTATCAAAAGTTGAGCTACATTTGAAAGTTGCTAGTACGCTGATTAACTCAGCAGAGTTGGTGGCAGAAGAGTTGAGAATTGCTCAAGAATTCTTAAGCAGCATTACTGGTGAATTTACACCAGATGATTTATTGGGTGAGATTTTCAGTAAATTTTGTATTGGCAAGTAATTAAGGTATACATTTTAATGTGTGTAAGTCATTCGTACGCACATTGAAATGTAGGCTAAATTGTCAGCAGCAAGTTAAAATCCTGCGTAGTTAAATCAAGCACGTCAGCTTCTGTTATATTTCTTTATATATTCAATACCGTTATCGCTCCCTGCTTCGCTTTCATTTTACTGGTTTTGACCAATTGCATGGCACTTGTCTGGTATATGTAAATGTATGGTTTAGCCGGCTTTGAAACTAAGTGATCATATCTGCTGGCACCATCAGTGACATTCTTTTGATAAAGCAATACCATTCAATTCTCTTGCTTAGTTTTGGTACATTCCACTTAGCTTGATAACTAGAGCATTAACTGCTAATAAACTAAGGCGAAATTGAGCGCTTTTAGCTATTTTAATTCAAACTTACCCGCCATCTAGCCCTCCTTAGTTTTGTCCGTTGAAGCGTTGAGGTATATAACTCAACATCTAATCACGCTAGTAGTGCTTTTCACAATCGTCAACAACTAATCATGCTAATTTTTAATGTAATGTAAATAACATTAAATCCATATTTTTGACGACTTCTATTGGCTACTTTTATTATGTTTCACGTGAAACAAAACGCATGTTTCGCTCGGCAACTTCTCTTGATAATCAAAAATGAAAGCTTTGAAGGCGCGGAAGGGAAATTATTTTTGGGTGAGATTTTTAATATATTCGGTGCTGTGTAACGCCGTATTGGTGTTTTAAGAAGGCATTTTAAAAGCCTTGTGGCATAGGTAATTTATAGATATGCTCTAATGCGACCTGCCATTTGGTGGAGAATAAATCGTTAGGGAAAATTTAGGATGCACATTTGATTAAGCTTTAGGCTAACTGCCAAGCATTAAAGAGTGAGATCAGCCTAATGTCATCCTTGCATCAAACTTTGCTAAATATAGGTTATATAGCATGTAAGCTAGTAAATAGGCATAATTTTTAATTGAAGACTAAGTATCAAGCTCTAAATAAATTTGGTTTATTGCCAGTGATTAAACGAAAGTCATTAAATCGCAAGGCCCATTTAGTATCAAAACTGCAAAGTGTATGCGCAAGTTGCATGATGTGATAAAAGCTATTGAATATACAAATCAAGATTTAGATGTATATTTAGTCTGCTTGCAACTCAGCCTGTGTAATGCCGTGTGCGTGGAATTATTTTGTGTGATTAAGTAATGGCCAGTTTGTTGCCCAAGGTGATTAAGCCAAAAAAGTATGGGAATTTTCAATATAGATAGTTAGTGGTGTTTCGCCACTATTGTAAAATTAGACAAACTATGCAAAGGTATACTTTTTTAAGTATCAAAATTTAGATGTTAAAAAAGCAGTGTTTCACGTGAAACACTGCTTTTTATTTTGCCACACTTAACTAACGGTGAGGCTCATGTTATCAAGAACAAACTTATTTTTTAGTTTTTGGTGTTGGTGTTTTTTCAGTCAGCAAGTAAGTAATATAGTTTGCTTTGTCTGTTGTTTTACAGTCAGCACCCAAAATATCATTACAGTGTTTAGTGAATTGAGTTTCAACTTTGTCGTAGTCACTAAAGCGCTTGTTGTTAACCACTGGTGAAAGTGGGCGAATGCTCTTGCCAGTAACAATATGTTTGCCAGAATCTGCGGGATTTGCTGTGTGGCATGATGCGCAAGCTGTTTCTTTACCGTTAGCCGCTTTTACTTTTTGATTGAAAAATGTTTTGCCATCTTCCGCTGAAGGCACAAAATCAGGGTTTGTGCCTTTAGCAACCGTAGTATAAATACTAGCTAATTTTTCTGCGTTAGCAACGCTGGCTTGTGCAGAGAATGCGCTAAGTCCGAGTAAGATTGCTAATGCGATATTCAGTTTTTTCATTTTAATGCTCCGTTTCTAGGTGAAAAAGTACGCTTATTAGTATTACTAAAGCGAATGTTATGCCAACTTTGTTAAGAAATTGTGTCTTACTTGGTAACAGTATAACTCTAGCATGTAATGCTTGCTTTAAATCAACTGGTGAAACAAGCTTTTGCATGACTAATACCATCAATTCCAGTAAAATCATCTTCTTTGTACATCACATCCAAATGAATTGTTAATCTATTGCCAATTCATTGAAAGTTAAGCGTTTAATGATACCAAAAGCAGGACTAAACTACCCAGATATTTTTGATGTTATTGTTGTAGGTGGCGGCCACGCAGGCACAGAGGCGGCACTTGCCAGCGCCAGAATGGGGCAAAAAACCTTATTACTTACACATAATATCGAAACGCTAGGCCAGATGTCTTGCAACCCAAGCATAGGTGGCATAGGTAAGGGCCATTTGGTTAAAGAGGTTGATGCGCTTGGCGGTGCAATGGCTGCGGCTACCGATGAAGGTGGTATTCAGTTTCGTATCTTAAACTCAAGCAAGGGCCCGGCAGTGCGTGCTACTCGCGCACAAGCTGATCGAGTTTTGTATAAAGCGGCAATACGACGCAGGCTTGAAAATCAACCTAACCTATGGCTTTTTCAGCAAGCGGTTGATGACATTATTTTAGAGGGTGATTCTGATTCTCCACGTGCGGCTGGCGTAGTGACGCAGATTGGCTTGCGTTTTGCATCTAAAACAGTGGTACTCACTGCCGGCACATTTTTAGGTGGCTTGGTGCATGTGGGTTTGCAAAATTACAGCGCAGGCCGTGCTGGTGATCCACCATCAATCTCATTGGCTGCGCGTTTGCGTGAAATTGGCCTACCTGCAGGCCGTTTAAAAACGGGTACGCCGCCGCGTATTGATGGACGTACTATTGATTATTCTGTGATGCAGGAGCAGTCAGGCGATGTTCCTGTGCCGGTATTCTCATTTTTAGGCAATGCCGCGCAGCACCCTGCCCAACTACCTTGCTGGATCACCCATACCAATGAACGCACGCATGACATTATTCGCAGTGGTTTAGACCGCTCACCTATGTATACCGGCGTGATTGAAGGTGTTGGACCGCGTTATTGTCCAAGCGTGGAAGATAAAATTCACCGCTTTGCCGATAAAGATTCGCACCAAATATTTTTAGAGCCTGAAGGCTTAACCACTAACGAAGTTTACCCAAATGGTATTTCTACCAGTTTACCGTTTGATATTCAGCTGGCTTTAGTGCGTTCAGTAAAAGGCTTGGAAAATGCCCACATTTTGCGTCCAGGTTATGCCATTGAGTATGATTATTATGATCCACGTGGATTAAAAAGTTCGCTAGAAACCAAAACAGTGAAGGGTTTGTTCTTTGCTGGACAAATCAATGGCACTACAGGTTATGAGGAAGCAGCTGCACAAGGTTTGTTGGCAGGTGCAAACGCAGCACTTTTGGCACAAGATAAAGAGTCTTGGTGCCCTGCCCGTGATGAGGCTTATATCGGTGTAATGGTAGACGACTTGATTACGCGTGGCGTAACTGAGCCGTATCGGATGTTTACCTCTAGAGCTGAATATAGGTTGCAATTGAGGGAAGATAACGCCGATATGCGTTTAACCGAAATAGGTCGTAATTTAGGCTTGGTTGATGATGTTCGTTGGGAAGCTTTTAGCCGTAAGCAAGAAGCCGTGGTGCGTGAGCAAGAACGCTTAAAAAAGACCTTTGTTCAGCCAGCAAATTTAGATGTAGATAAAATGACGGAACTATTTGGCAAGCCGCTTGAGCATGAGTATAGCTTATTTGAATTGTTGCGCCGCCCAGAGGTGAGTTATGAGGCGGTGTTGTCTTTAAGTGGTGATGTCTTGGGCGGCAATCAGTTAAATTCATTAGCACCAGAAGTGTGCGAGCAGGTAGAAATCGCCGCAAAATATCAAGGTTATATAGATCGCCAAACCGATGAAGTGGCACGTAGTCGTGGCCAGGAAAATACCCAGTTGCCAAGTGACTTAGATTATCGTGAAATTCATGGTTTGCCGATTGAGGCGCAACAAAAATTGAATGCACAAAAACCAGAAACTATAGGTCAAGCTGGCCGTATTTCTGGCATTACGCCAGCGGCAATCTCGCTTCTGTTAGTTTACCTAAAGCGTAAATCACGCAGCAAACAAGTAGAAGTTGCTACATGACATTGCAAGCAATGCTACAAGCCAAGCTAGGGACAGGTCTGCAAGAGATGGGCTTACAAATTAGTGCTGAAAAACAAGCGAAGTTAATCTCTTATTTACTACTGATTGATAAATGGAACAAGGTGCATAACCTAACGGCGGTACGCGACCCGTTGGAAATGGTGACGCTGCATTTGTTAGATAGCTTAAGTGTGTTGCCACATGTACAGGCATTAGCGCCAAAAAAATTGCTGGATGTAGGTGCTGGTGCGGGCTTGCCGAGCATTCCACTAGCGATTTGCTTGCCTGAACTGCAAGTGACGGCGATTGATTCTGTGCAAAAGAAAACTAGTTTTATGCGTCAAGTAAAAGGTGAGCTCGCTTTAAATAATTTTAATGTTGAAGTTGGGCGCGTGGAAGCTTTAAATGCAGCGCATAAATTTGATGTGATTATCTCGCGGGCATTTTCAAATCTAGCTTTGTTTCTTAAGTTGACTAAGCATGTGTTGGCAGAAGGCGGTCAATGGCTGGCGATGAAAGGCGTAGTGCCTAATCATGAATTTGAAAATCAAGACTTTAAAAATTTAGGGGTCAAGCTTGGCAAAATTGAAGTGTTAAAAGTGGCTGGATTAGAGGCGGAGCGACATTTGGTATTTTTGCACTTCAACCTTGCAACCGTCCAGGCACGAAAAACATAAAACCAACCCCCAGTTGGGCTGGTGATTAGTTAAGCGGATTACCAGTCAACAATGACATCATTCTCTGATGAATGCTTAAGGGACCTAAATTACGCTTGTTAAATCTTCTTGCTACCATGCATGAATCTAAATATAATTCAAAGAGTGAATTTCAGAAAATCTATCCTAGTCATTTTAAGTCTCTTAATGTGCTTCTTTGTAATAACCACACAAGCCAATACTAGCTATAAAATGGATTATGACGTTGCGAGTTTAGATGACGCGCCTAAAGTCAAATCCTGCAATGATAATGACCAGAATGAGCTTGCCATTATATTAAGCAGCCATTCATTTTCTCCCATCATGATTTTAATCGAGATGGTGATACTCGACGAAACATATCGTCAGCCAAATTTTCCTCTACTACTCAGACCTCCAATCATTTAGTTTTCATAACCGCAGGTGTAGTCGGCGTAACTTTTGCTTAATACATCAAGTCAGCTGATGCATTCGCTTAGTTAAGACTTTTTACGCTAAACATCTGCGGTAAAACTTTCGTTTGTCTATCTCGCTATAGGTTCTTTACGCAAGGACGTTAGCGGGCATGTATAAATAAACTAGCTCAATGATATAGAGATACTCATGAAAATACATTCGCATCATACTGGTGCAAGAAGCCCTGTTTTAATAGATGCACACAGCTTAAGTACATTGCATCACTGGCTATTAATCACGTTTTTAGTCACGCTTACAATTGCCAGCTTACCCGTGCAAGCATTGCCAGCATTTACCTTGCAGCAAGTCCTTGATAATGCAGTTCAACATAATCCTAGCATTAACATTGCTCGCGCTCAGGAAGACGCTGCCATTGCCGCAGTGACTACAGCTAAGGCGTATATCAACCCTGAACTGGAAGTCGGAGTGGGTCCTAGCCGCTATCGTAGCGGTAGTAATGAGTTGAAGAGTAATTGGGGAATCGGCCTTTCCCAGCCTTTGGAGTTTTCTGGTGTGCGTAGTGCGCGGCAGAGCATCGCAGATGCTAATGTTAAAGTCGCTGGTGTTGGTAGAGAGATAAACCGAGTTGAGTTGCGCTCACAGGTTAAAGATGCTTTTTACAATGTCTTGCAAAAACAGTCTGTGCTTAAACTAGTGGATGAGGATCGCCACTTATTACAGCAAATTAGAGAACGGGTAAAACTACGCACAGATGTTGGCGAGGCGCCAAAGTACGAGCTGATTAAAGCCGATACAGAATCCTTAGCGGCAGAGCGAGATTATCAAGCTGCTCTGGTTCGCGTAGTGGAAGCTAAGTCTTATTTGCATGGGCTTATAGGCTCAGCAATGCCAAGCGAATATAACTTGATAGGTGAATTGCCACTAGGTGATAGCCTGCCGACGTTAGCTGCTTTACGTGAAAAAGTAGAGCTTAGCCCCCAGCTACAGCAGATTCGTGCCGCAACAGAAACAGCAGAAGCACGCTTGTTATTAGAAGAGCGCTTACGCAGTCCTGGTCTAACACTTAAGGCCCTTGTAGATCAAGACCCTGACATGACTAGTATGCGTTTTGGCATTGCAATTCCATTACCGCTATGGAGCCAACGCCAAGGGCAAATTGCCGAAGCTGCTGCTGGTGTTCGTCAGGTTAAAGCCATCTTAAGTGATCGCACACTCACTTTAAATAGAAACTTGGAATCAGCCTATCAACGCTACCTCATTGCTCAACAGCAAGTAGCAGCCTTTGAAAACGGCTTATTGAAACAGTCTGAATCTGTATTAAAAACAGCCGAGGCCGCTTACCGATTTGGTGAGCGCGGCATTCTTGATTATCTTGATGCTCAACGTACTTTCCGTAGCGTACGTAAAGACTACATCACATCCCGCTATGACTACGTTAGCGCAATGCTGGAAACCGAACGCTTGCTTGGCGCTGAAATTTTTACAGCCCAATAATTATAAAAAGGAAAAAATAATGAACATTAATTCTATGTTTTTTGCTAAGAGTACATCGCAAAAAATACAGGTATCAAAAATAATTGCGTTAAGTTTATTTTTAACGTTTAATCTTGCGGGCTGCGAAACAAATGAAAAAGCAGCGCCCGTCGCAGCAGTTGCAGTTGATCCTAACGTGGTGGAAGTCAGCCCACAACTTCAGCAACAGATTAAATTATCGACTGTAAGCAAGGTGGATATTCGTGAAATTTTACGCGTATCCGGCAGCATACAAGTAGATGAGCAGCGAGTGGCTCGCCTTGGCGCTTCAGTGACTGGCCGCGTTAACGATATTAATGCCGTGCTTGGTAAGCACGTTAAACGAGGTGAGGTATTAGCTACGCTGAACAGTGCAGAGCTGGCACAAAATCAACTGTCATACATCAAAGCTTTGCAACAAATCAGCTTACAAACCAAAGCTGTGGAGCGTGCGCGCTTATTGCTAGAGTCAGATGTAATTAGTACTGCTGAACTGCAACGCCGCCAAGTGGAACTGGCGGCTGCACAGGCAGAGCTATATGCTGCTCGCGATCAGTTATTAGTGCTAGGAATGACTGAGCATGCCATTAGTCAACTCACAAGCTCAGGTCAAATGCGCTCATTCAGCAGTGTAACTTCACGTTTGGCGGGTACAGTGATTAGCCGCAAGGTCAACCTAGGGCAAGTTGTTCAGCCCGCGGAAGAGCTCTTTATAGTCGCAGACCTTTCGCACGTGTGGGCGGTTGCAGAGGTGCCAGAGCAACAAATTGAACTGATTCAGGAAGGTGAAGACGTTAAAATTGAGATTCCAGCGCTGGGTGGTAAACAAATCACTGGCAAACTTATTTATGTGGGCGATGTAGTGAATCCACAAACACGTACAGTCACGGTACGTACCGATATTGAGAATAGTAGCGGTAGTATCAAGCCTGACATGCTTATTTCTATGCTGGTGCAATCAAAACCTAAGCCATATTTGGCGGTGCCATTACAAGGTGTTGTACGTGAAAATGATAAAAGCTATGTTTTTGTCCAGCTTGCATCCAATAAATATCGATTAAAAGAAATTACTTTAGGTATTGAGTATGAAGGCATGGTGGCGGTGACACACGGCGTAGATGGAGGCGAAGTTGTGGTTGGAGAAGGCGCTTTTCACCTCAACAATGAGCGTAAGCGTAAGGAACTGGAATAAGTCATGATTGAATCTCTAATACGTGTAGCGCTAAAGCAGCGCTTGATTGTAATAGTTCTGGCATTAAGCTTGATGGTGGCTGGTATTTTTGCAGTCAAAAAACTATCTGTTGATGCCTTTCCCGATGTCACCAATGTACAAGTCTTGATTGCCACGCAGGCCAATGGTCGCTCGCCTGAAGAAGTCGAACGATTTATCACGGTACCACTAGAAATCGCAATGACCGGCCTACCCGGCCTGACAGAGATGCGTTCACTTAACAAAAATAGTCTTTCGCTTATTACCTTGGTATTTACTGAAAGTACTGATGTCTATTTTGCAAGACAGTTAGTGATGGAACGCTTGATGGAAGTGATGGATCGCATGCCTGTAGGCGTAACACCTATTCTGGGGCCAGTATCTACCGGGCTTGGTGAGGTATATCAATACACGCTCGATAAGAAAACTGATGGTAAAAAAGCACTTAGCGAAGAGGAGCTAACTGAACGACGTGCAGTGCAAGACTGGGTAGTACGACCTTTACTACGCGGCATTGCGGGCGTGGCAGAAATCAATTCTCAAGGTGGTTATGTCAAGCAATATCAAGCCTTGGTTAACCCAGATCGCATGAACCATTATGGCCTCAAGCTACAAGATATATACATGGCATTAGCAAATAACAATGCCAATAGTGGCGGTGGTATATTGCCGCACTATGCAGAGCAATATTTGATACGCGGCGTTGGCTTGATTAAAAATCTGGATGACATTCGTGGCATCGTGCTTAAAGAACAGAATGGTGTGCCAGTTTACATGCGCGATGTAGCAGAGGTAAAAATAGGCCACGAAGTGCGCGTAGGTGCTCTAGTTAAGAATGGTGAGACTGAATCTGTTGGCGGTATTGTCATGATGATGCGTGCAGGCAATGCGAAAGAGGTAGTCAGCCGCATTAAAGAGCGCGTAAAAGAAGTCAATGAAAAAGGCATGCTACCTGATGGCCTACAGATTACGCCATTCTATGACCGTAGCGAGCTGGTAGACGCTGCCTTGTATACGGTAGTTAAGGTGCTGATTGAAGGTATTCTGTTAGTCATTGTTATCTTGTTCTTGTTCTTGGGAGATGTACGTTCTAGTCTGATTGTCGTGGGTACGTTGATATTGACACCACTTATCACCTTTATGGCAATGAATTATTATGGCATCTCGGCTAATCTCATGTCTTTGGGTGGCTTAGCTATTGCAATTGGCCTGATGGTCGATGGATCCGTGGTCGTAGTGGAAAACACTTTTCACCAGTTAGGGCATAGACAGGGTGAAAGCAAAATACGCGTGGTACTTGAGGCCGCAACTGAGGTTGGTACTCCTGTGCTATTCGGTGTCGGCATCATCATCTTGGTATTCTTGCCACTAATGACACTAGAAGGTATGGAAGGCAAGATGTTTGCACCATTGGCATTAACTATTGCCATTGCCTTGTTCGTATCGTTGGTTCTTTCTCTAACACTGACACCTGTAATGTGTTCTTATATGCTTAAAGGCGGCGGTGGCGAAGATACGCGCATGATAAAAGCAATCAAGCGTCCTTATATTGCTATTCTTAACTGGGCACTTAAAAATGAGACCAAGACTATCACCACTGCGGTTGGGGTGTTTATTGCTGCCATTTTAACCGTGCCATTACTTGGTACCTCTTTCATCCCCGAGATGAAAGAAGGCTCCATAGTGCCGGGTATTAACAGAGTACCCAACGTTTCGCTTGAAGAGTCTATCAAGATGGAAATGTCAGCCATGCGTATGATTATGGAACAAGTGCCTGGGGTTAAATCTGCAGTTTCTGGTGTAGGTCGCGGTGAGAGCGCAGCTGATCCACAAGGTCAAAATGAATCTTCACCTATCGTTAGCCTTAAGCCACGTAGCGAATGGCCTGAGGGCTGGACTCAAGATGACATTGCAGAAAAAATGCGCGATGTGCTGATGAAAGGTTTACCGGGTGTGCAGGTAGTGATGGCGCAGCCTATTTCTGATCGTGTAGATGAACTGCTAACAGGCGTCCGCTCCGATGTTGCCGTGAAGATATTTGGCGACGATATGGACTTACTCAAAGCCAAGGCTGAAGAAATTGCCAAGCTGGCAGGCACGGTACGTGGTTCAGCTGATTTGCGAATAGAAAAAGTTTCCGGTCAGCAATACCTTAATATCGTGGTCGATAGGCAAGCCATTGCTCGTCAGGGCATCAATGCGGCAGATATACACGATTTAATTGAAACAGCTATTGGTGGCAAAGTGGCAACTGAAATCTATGAAGGGCAACGTCGCTTCAGTGCTGCTGTAAGGTTTCCAAATGATTTCCGTGATAACGTTGAGGCAATCAGCAACATTTTGGTGACTTCGCCTAATGGCTCACGGGTAACATTGAAAGATCTTGCAAAAATTGAGATTCGTGATGGACCGGCTCAAATCAGTCGCGAGCTAGCCAAACGTCGCATTGTCGTTGGCGTCAATGTCAAAGACCGTGATTTAGGTGGCTTTGTAGCAGAGTTACAGCAGGTGCTGGATAAACAACTCAAGTTGCCCAGTGGTTATTATCTAGAATATGGTGGCCAGTTCCAGAATATGGAGCGTGCTTTGGGGCATCTTGCAGTGATTATTCCGATCACCATCGGGGCAATTTTCTTCTTACTGTTTATGCTGTTTAAATCTTTGCGCTACGCCACCATGATTATCATGGTGCTACCATTCGCATCCATCGGCGGAATTTTTGCACTGTTTGTCACTGGTGAATATCTATCAGTACCCGCATCAGTAGGTTTTATTGCGCTGTGGGGTATAGCGGTACTTAATGGCGTGGTGTTAGTCTCGTACATACGAACTTTGCGCGATGAAGGTTTAAGCCAACTGGACGCTATAGTGCAGGGTTGCCAGCAACGATTTAGACCAGTGATGATGACAGCTACTGTCGCAATGCTAGCCTTGGTGCCTTTCCTGTTTTCTACCGGGCCAGGTTCTGAAATTCAGCGCCCGCTAGCCATTGTTGTGATTGGTGGCCTGATTACATCAACACTATTGACCTTATTAGTAGTGCCAACTTTATATCGCAAGTTTGAAGAAGCCAGAATTGAGGCTTAAACTGATGAAGACTTTAAAGGAAATAAATTATGAAAGAGATTAAAGCCGTTGTTCAGCCTAGTCGGCTGGCTAAAATTCGCTCTGCACTGCGTAACATTAAAGGCTTTCCAGGTATGACGGTGAGCAAAGTTGAAGGTTGTGGCCACCATTTGGCAAAACCTGTCCTAGGCATTCGTGAAGAATTGACCGACTATAGCCCTAAGGTGCGAATAGAAATTGTAACGCCAGATGATCTTGTAGAAGACGTGTTACAGATACTGGTAGAAGTCGGCCATACTGGGCAAGTGGGCGATGGTATCGTATGGGTAACACCAACGGAGCGTATGATTAGATTGTCTGAGAAAATAACTGTACTAGACTGCTAGTATTGAGTAGGCGCTATACCCGGTAATTTAGAACCGTTTGAATAAACGGTTCTAAATTACCAGCTAAAACTAAAATGGCGAATGCATATATGCATTCGCCATTTTTATATCATTTTAACTAAAGCATGACTTTAACAACTCATCATGCCTATTAAATTTGTGGAGCGGGAAACGAGACTCGAACTCGCGACCTCAACCTTGGCAAGGTTGCGCTCTACCAGCTGAGCTATTCCCGCGTTAAGACAGGCGCCATTATAGCGAGT
>JAYWDO010000142.1:0-22449 GCA_043779795.1 Pseudomonadota bacterium | reverse complement strand
GAGTGTTCAATATAATGTCATCAATCGTTTGCTCATTAGCAAGCACTGGCGATAGCATGATGCGGTTGTAGTTAGGGTAGGGCTCATCACCAAATACGGTAATATCATAAATGTGAGGCGCAATTTTAAGCAATTCTTCCACGGTACGCATGCCAGCCATACCGTTACCCACCACGACTAATTTCATTTTTTGCATAATTCAATCATCTTTTAAGTTAGATTATTTAGCGCGCTAATTCAGCATTTCAATACTTAATAAGCAAACTTTGTACCAATAAAATTATTTTTTATAAATTTATTAAAATACAATTGTTTAGATGCTTAATATATTAACTTTTAAAATTTATACAGCTCATAAATGTGCTTATGCACCAAAATGGAAATCCATTGTGGTGCATAATTTATAGTGTTATCAGGCAACATTTAAGCTAGGAAGCTGTGTTTAAAACGTGTACATTGCGGTCAGCCAGAGTTTTTCCGTATCACGAACACGGCCAGCTTTGTATTGATCACTTTCAGTAAATTTTCCATATTCCAGTTTGGTCATAACGTTGCTATTTACGTTATATGTGACTGCGGCATTCCATTCTTTACCGTATTTATTGCCGGTGCCTCCAGTACTTTTGACAAAATCACGATCAGAATTAATAAGGTGGTAATCAGCAAAAAATAAGAAATCATCTAAGCGATAAGTGGCTGTTACAAACGTGTCTTCAATGCCATCTCTTGGCGTAACCAAGAATTTATTCACCCAACCTTGAAACGCATGGTTAGTGCCAAACGGCGTTTGAAATGCGTATAGGCCATTATTGCTAGACAATTTTTCCTGATCTAGGCGAATATTAAAAGCATCAATACCAACGCCGCCTCCAAGTTTGTAATAATGCGCATCGATCCTGGCATCGCCACCTGAATAGTCAGTTTGTTTCGCATATTCGGCCGTATAAAGCGCTCTTAAATTAGGGTTAAATGGATGAATGCCATCTAAACGCAAGCCTATTGTTTTGTTTGATTGGTTGGCAGTAGCATTGGGTTTTGTGCCGTTGTTTAGCGTACCTGCACCAAACCAGCTGTTACCAAAACCTAAATCATCAAACCTTGAAAAATAGCCATAGCCAGTCACGCTTTCTGTGGCTGAAATGCTGTATTTGGCATTGGCAATGTCTAAAGCGCCAGCCGTGCGGTATCTGGTGTTGATTTGATTGACTGATTCAAAGTGAGATAAGTAGACGCTTGTATCGGGTATGGTTTTATTGGTCACAGAAATTCCGTCGAATACTTGCATCACTTGCCTGAACCCGACATCGCCAATGAAACGCACATTGTCTAGATTTGCTTGTTGGCGGCCTAAGCGAAATTTGGTATTTTTAATGCCTGTCCAGTCAATATAAGCTTGATTGATATTGGTCTGATCAGGGTCAGCCACTTTTGCGTAACCAAGTCTATCTGGCTGATTCGACGTAGCATTGATAGGCGTGAAGCTGGTCCCATCATTAAAGTTGTCATTTAACTTGGTCACATTGATGATTTGTGCCGCAATACTAAAATTGTGAAAAGGTGCAGTTTGCCAGCCAATCAAACTGCGTAAGGTAAGCGCGTTTGCGTCTGCAAGAGGCGTGTTTGCGAAAGCTGTTCCTACAGGCCCATTGCCATCTTGCTGCACATTTTCATAGCGCAATCTGAAGTTGGTCATCGGTTTTCCTGCCTTGATTGAATCAAGGAAAGTATATCCAGCATCTGGCACATCTTCAGCATGTACAGTTTGTGACATGCTAGTAAGCGCCAGCGCTGTACAAGCCATGACAAGATTTAGTTTAAATGTTGTATTCGGTTTCATTTGAGTTCCCTTTTTTATAAAGTATTTTCTATTCATTTGTTTTCTAATATTTAGTTTGTGACACAAAAAACATTAAGCGGCTTTTTTGGCATGACGCTCATACAAAAAGCGTAATACTTCGCTACGTAACTGGTTGTAATCTCTATCTTCGGCTAGTACTAAACGGTTTCTTGGTCGAGGTAGATTCACTTCTAAAATCTCGCCGATACCTGCCGATGGGCCATTCGTCATCATCACCACACGGTCTGACAGCAATACGGCTTCATCAACATCGTGCGTCACCATGACAGCGGTACAGCCAGATTTGGCCATAATCTTCATCAGTTCATCTTGCAGATTTGCACGGGTTAGCGCATCTAATGCGCCGAATGGTTCATCCAGCAATAGCACTTTTGGTGCCATTGCTAAAGCGCGTGCAATGCCTACACGCTGCTTCATACCACCTGAAATCTCATTCGGCTTTTTATCGCTTGCATGGGCTAAACCAACAAGCTCTAGCACGGTATCAGTACGTGCTCTAAGCTGCACTTTCGTTTCTTTTGCTTCAGCACTTGTGCCAAAAACACGCTCTACGGCTAGATAAACGTTTTCATAACAAGTGAGCCAAGGCAATAATGAGTGATTTTGAAACACCACCGCACGCTCTGGGCCAGGGCCGGCAATTTCTCTACCTGCACAAAATAACAAGCCTTCGGTCGGTTGCATCAAGCCTGCAATTAGATTCAATACGGTAGATTTACCACAGCCTGAGTGCCCGATAATCGAGATGAACTCGCCTTCTTTAATACTCAGATTGATATTTTTGAGTGCATTGAAATCCCCTTTTTTAGTGCTAAAGGTCATATCAACATTCTCTAGTTGCACATATCTTTCAGTATTGAATTTTTCTAGATTTAGCGATTTTTCCATGATGACTCCTAAATTTTTAGACTGTGATTGCTATTGTTATTGGTTGCTAAGTTATTGCGCGCTAAGTTAATCGTAACTAAACTTTTTAGCGACTTGTGTCAGCGCTAACTCTAAAAGCAAGCCGACAATACCAACTACGAAAATCGCAATGATGATGTGTTCTACATTCAAGTTATTCCACTCATCCCACACCCAGAAGCCAATGCCTACCCCACCTGTAAGCATTTCTGCCGCCACGATTACCAACCACGCCACGCCGATAGACAGGCGTACACCAGTCATCATGTAAGGCAACACAAACGGAAAAAGTATTTTTGTTACAATCTTCCACTCGCTTAAATTAAGCACCTTCGCTACGTTCATGTAGTCTTGCGGCACTTTGCTTACGCCTACCGAGGTGTTGATGATCATCGGCCAAATCGCCGAGATGAATATCACCCAAATTGCTGCTGGGTTAGCTGCTTTAAATACTAGCAATCCAATAGGTAGCCATGCCAATGGGGATACCGGGCGTAATAAGCTAATGACTGGCGCTGCCATACGCGACACAAACTCAAAACGCCCAATAATAAATCCCAGTGGAATGCCAACTAACGCCGCCAAGCCAAAACCCAAGGCGACACGTTCTAGCGAGGCGACAATGTTCCAGCCAACGCCTTTGTCATTAGGGCCGTGGTCATAGAACGGATCACTAAATAACTCAACTGCAGAATGCCAAGTTTTGATTGGTCCTGGTAAATTGGGTGATTGTTGTGAAATCAATGTCCAAATTGCCAGCAACATCAAAATGCCAAAAACAGGCGGTGTTAACCATTTTAAAAAGTTATTTACATGAATGGTTAGCTGGCTAGGCTTGCTTTTTCTGACTTCTGCAACCTTTGCAATTACTTTATTTTCTGTAGTAGTCATGGCATCTTCTTTACTGACAACAGTGGCTTTATTCAGCAAGATGGCTTTTAAGCTCTCTTTGCCAATGCTTGTTGCGCTCATAAATACTCCTTAATATCTTTTAACAAACGTCTTAAAAAAACCTTACAAATCCCGTTAAGCTCTAATTTTGAAGCTGGCAGCATAAGCAGCAGGGTTTTTACCATCCCACACTAAGCCATCCATTAATTTGCTAGAACGCATCGCATCTTTGGGCACACTGATCCCTAGTTGTGATGCCGCCTCAGAATACAATTTCACTTGATTGATTTTTGTCGCTACTGCCAAGTAATCCGGGTCAGCTTTTAGCAAACCCCAGCGTTTGTGTTGCGTTAAGAACCACATACCATCTGATAGGTAAGGGAAGTTGACTTTGCCATCTTCAAAGAACTTCATGAAATTAGGATCTTTCCATTTTTTGCCAATACCATTGTCGTAATCACCGACAAACCGGCCTGCAATTACTTCTTCAGGTGCATTGACATAAGCCTTGCCAGAAATTAACTTAGCGACTTTGGCGCGGTTTTCAGTTGCTTCAATGTAGCGGCAAGCATCTAGAATCGCCATAATCATTGCACGTGATGTGTTTGGATTTTTAGCCTCAAATTCGGCGGTCGTACCCAATACTTTTTCTGGGTGATCTACCCAAATATCTTGTGAAGTGGCAACGGTGTAACCTACTTTGTCATAAATCGCACGTGCGTTCCAAGGCTCACCAACGCAGTAACCATCCATATTACCAATCCGCATATTGGCAACCATTTGTGGCGGTGGCACCACGATGGTTTTTACGTCTTTGATTGGGTGGATGCCGTTCGCTGCAAGCCAGTAATTCAGCCACATTGCATGTGTACCAGTTGGGAATGTCTGGGCAAAAGTGTAATCACGATTTTCGTTATCTAATAAGCGTTTTAAGCTGTGACCATCTTTAACGCCTTTGTCTTTTAGCTGATTCGCCAGCGTAATGCCTTGGCCGTTATGGTTCAGTGTCATCAGCACAGCCATGTCTTTTTGCTGGCCGCCAATACCAAGCTGTACGCCATATATCAGGCCATATAACACATGGGCGGCATGCAATTCGCCATTCACGGTTTTGTCGCGAATCGCTGCCCATGAAGCTTCTTTTGAAGGCGTGATTTTGATGCCGTATTTTTTGTCAAAACCCATTTCAGCCGCCACTACAATAGGCGCACAGTCAGTCAGCGGAATAAAACCGATTTTAACTTCGGTGATTTCAGGTGCGTCAGAACCAGCAGCCCAAGCGTTTGCTTTAATATAATTAGGTACCAAGCCCATTAGTGCCGCAGCGCCAAAAGCTCCTGCCGCAGTGTTGCGAAAGAAATCGCGGCGGCTGTTATCAGTAACATTAGTCGTTGCTGTCACTGTTTCGGTATTGCTTGGTTGATTGCTTATTTCGTTACTCATTTGTATCTCCTAAAGTAAATCAATCTAACGCTCTGTTTCTAAAAATTTTGGCCAAAAAAAGGCGTCTTGATAATAGATTGATTCTATAAATTAAAGAATCAATCTATTATCAAGACGCCTTTGCCTTGAACTACTTGTTATTGCGAGCCAGCTTTGGCTCTTAATTTCTAATCTATTCCACAGTTTTTCAACATTTAGACCCATCGTTGGACTGCTATGTTAAATTACCTAATCTATGCTTAAAGCAACAACTGCGCTGCTTCAATAATCTGTTCTGATAGCTTGCAAATTCGTATATGTTTTTGCATCGCCATATTGCGTAACAAGGTGTAAGCCTCGTCTTCATCAATTTTACGTTGCTTCATAATCAAGCCTTTTGCGCGCTCAATCACTTTGCGTTCACTCAGCTTGGTATTCGCTTCATTCAACGCTGCGCGCAAATTCTTAAACTCATCAAACCGCGCTACCGCCGCATTAATCACTGGCCGTAAGCGCTCGTTTGGAATACTCCCCACCACGTAAGCACAAACCCCAGCTTGAGTTGCCAACTTCATTTGTTCTTTATCATCATCGTGCGTAAACATCATAATCGGCCGCGGATCATGCATGGTCATCACACAAATATTTTCCAAAGTATCGCGGCTTGGTGAATCAGTATCAATAATCACAATGTCTGGTTGCAGTTCGCAACAAGCATCATCTAAATTAACCGATTCTTTTAGGTGCGCAATTACGTCATAACCAGTATCCAGCAAAGATTGCTTGAGGGGTTTGGTCCGCTCCAAATCGCTATCAACAATCATCACTCTTAACATGGCAGCTCAATTCAACTATTACTAATACGTGTTAGCAAAAGCTGTGCCAAGTCATATTTATTTAATTATCTGTATGATTTTATTGAGTAATGTTTAATTTACTGGGTGGAAGTTGCAACAATAGTAAACACTACATTTGCACTGATAAGGTGCGTATGCACCATGCTATTTTGGTGCATACGCAACGTGTTTATTTGTTGGATATAAGAAATCAGGAGTGAAAATACTTATTTTTTTAATTAAAATCTAAGCCGTTGTTAAGCAAGCTGTAGCGCAGCTAACCTTGCATATAAACCACCTTGCTCACGTAACTGCGCAGGACTGCCGATTTCTACAATCCTGCCATTTTCTAGCACGATGATTCGATTGGCTTTTTGTACTGTGCTTAATCGGTGTGCGATCATTAAAGTGGTGCGGCCTTGCATGGCGGCATTTAGGCCTTGCTGCACTAGAATTTCAGACTCTGCATCTAGTGCGCTAGTGGCTTCATCTAGCAACAGTATAGGGGCATCTTTAAGAATGGCGCGGGCGATGGCAATGCGTTGACGTTGGCCGCCTGAAAGCCTGGTACCGCGTTCGCCCAAAAAGGTTTGGTAGCCATCGGGTAGTTTCTGCACAAATTCGTCCACTTGTGCGGCTTTTGCTGCGGCAATCACTTCATCATCTGTGGCATCGGGTTTGCCGTATCTAATATTTTCAAGTGCGTTGGCTGAAAATATCACAGCATCTTGCGGTACTGTGGCTATATTGCTACGCAGGTCATTCAGACTTAGCGAGTCTATATTTTGGCCATTAATAGTAATCTGCCCAGTATTGGCTTCATAAAACCTAAGTAAGCATTGGAATAATGTAGTTTTACCTGCGCCAGAAGGGCCGACCAGTGCGATTGTTTCACCAGCTCCAATGCTAAGTGATACGTTATCTAACGCTGCGACTTGTGGTCGCGATGGGTAGTAAAACACGACGTTTTTAAATTCAATCGCTACGTGGCTTTTATTCATTAGGCGCTGAGCATTGGCCGGCTCTTTAATCGCAGCATCAGCATGTAATAGCTCAAGCAAGCGTTCAGTTGCCCCTGCTGCGCGCATCACGTCACCCCATACTTCTGCTATGGTACCAACTGCACCAGCTACCATCAGCGCATATAGTACAAATGAGGCAAGTTCGCCGCCTGTCATAGTGCCTGCGCTTACTTGGCGGGCGCCTATCCAAAGCACAAAGATAATGGTGCCTAATATTGCCGTTACCATAATCATGGTCAACATGGAGCGCACTCGTACTCTTTTTAATGCAGTGGTAAAGCTCACGTCCGCACTTTTGCTAAAGCGCGCAATCTCGCGCTGCTCTTGCGTGTACGATTGCACTGTCGGCATTGCGTTAAGTATCTCGCCCGCCATCGCTGCGCTATCTGCAATACGATCTTGTGATTCACGTGAGAGCTTTTTAACTGAGCGACCTATGAAAATAATCGGTAATATCAGCAATAACATCAGCCCGATATTGAGTGAAAATAAATATAAATTAGTCACAGCCAGCATCACCATGCCGCCGATAAACTGGAACAAACTACGCAAGCCCATAGAAATAGAGCTACCCACAACGGTTTGAATGAGCGTGGTATCACCAGTAAGCCGAGATAACACTTCACCCGTTTGCGTAGTTTCAAAAAACTGCGGCGATTGCGTCATTACCCGTGCATATACCGCACTACGTAAATCTGCCGTGGCACGCTCGCCCACCCAGCTTACCGTGTAATAGCGCATTGCAATCATTAGTGCCCAAAACACAGCGAGTGCAAACATCACTAAGAAATGCCCATTTAAGCTTAATGCACCTATCAACCCATTATGCGTTTGAGCAGACGCCTCTTTGCCGATAAAACCAAAGTCGATTAAGTCTCTAAAAGCCAGTGGCACCAATAATAGCGTGGCTGAACCTAAACATAGCAATACAAAAGCTAAAAATACACGTGATTGATAGGGGCGTAAAAATGGCCACAAATTGGCGAGTGATGAGAGCTTTTTAGTTGCTGGTTTTGAGCTTGGTTTGGCTGAAGGTTGCATGTGATTCGTATCGCTTAGGTTGAATGGTGATAATAACATTGGCAACTAATCACATGTTAGGTTCATTCGCCAACGCTAGCTGAAGCATAAAGTTTTATGCCTTTATACAACTCTCAGTTTAGCGTAGCAGCAAGCCAGTTTCTACTTGTAGGAGTGATCTTTAGATCGCGAAAGCAATCGTTAAATAGGCCGCATTTCCTTCGCGATCTAAAGATTGCTCCTACAAGTGGATTAAAGGAGTGATTGATGAGAATTGTATAGAGGCACGTAAAGTTTAAAGCGGCGGATTTAAGTTACTGATTTAAAATTTAAGTACGGGTCTGATTTATACTTACAAAACTTATTTATCCTTCACTTTACTAGCTGCCATTATGCATAAAAACTTAAAAAATTTCATTTGGCTTTGCGTGACAATTTTAGGTGCAATAGCTATCAGCGCCATTGCGCTTAACCGTGGCGAAAGTATTAGCGCGATGTGGTTTATTGCTGCTGCGGGCTGTGTTTACGCCATCGCTTATCGATTTTATGCGGCCTGGATTGCGGCAACCGTATTAATGGTAGATGAAACTCGCGCTACACCTGCTGAGCGGTTAGACAATGGCCGTGATTTTGTACCGACTAATAAATGGGTGGTGTTCGGCCATCATTTTGCTGCCATTGCAGGGCCAGGTCCCTTGGTTGGGCCCACCTTAGCGGCGCAATTCGGCTATTTGCCAGGAACTTTGTGGATTCTAATTGGCGCAGTGTTGGGCGGCGCGGTGCAAGATATGGTCACGCTATTTTTTTCAACCCGCCGTAATGCACGTAGCTTAGGGCAAATGGCACGTGATGAAATCGGCTCGATTGGCGGCGCAGCAGCGCTCATCGGTACGTTTTTAATCATGATTATTTTAATCGCGGTGCTGGGGCTAGTGGTCGTCAATGCTATGAAGCATAGCCCGTGGGCAACCTCTACCGTGGCTGCAACTATTCCAATCGCCATGATCGTTGGGTTTTACATGCGAGTCTTTCGCCCGGGAAGAGTGTTAGAGGCAACATTATTGGGCGTGATCTTACTGTTGCTGGCAGTGGTTGGCGGCGGTTGGATAGACCATAACGAAAGTTTACGCGGCTTTTTTGACCATGAAGGATTAACTCTCGTTTGGGTGATTATTGCTTATGGCTTTGCCGCGGCGGTAATGCCTGTTTGGCTGCTACTCGCGCCGCGTGATTATTTATCTACTTTTGTGAAGTTGGGTACGGTGACATTATTAGCCATCGCCATCATCATTTTGCAACCACAAATACACATGCCAGCCGTTACGCAATTTGTAGATGGCACCGGGCCAATCTTCGGAGGCAAGCTGTTTCCGTTTGTATTTATCACTATTGCTTGCGGAGCGATTTCAGGTTTTCACGCGCTCATCGCATCAGGCACTACGCCAAAATTGTTGGCCAACGAGCGTGATATTCGCATGATAGGTTATGGCGCGATGTTGCTAGAAAGTTTTGTCGCGATTATGGCGATGATAGCGGCTACGGTACTGGAACCAGGCGTATTTTTTGCTATCAATAGTCCGGCTGGTTTGGTTGGTAAAGAGGCTGTTGATGCAATTGCAAAAATCAATAGCTGGGGCTTTGCTGTAAGCGTAGAGCAAATGAAGCAACTGGCAACCGACATGGGTGAAAGCACATTATTTGCCCGCACTGGTGGCGCCCCAAGCTTGGCGGTTGGTATGGCGAGTATCTTTGGCAATGCGTTTGGTAAGAGCATGCTTGCGCTTTGGTACCATTTTGCCATCATGTTTGAGGCGATTTTTATACTCACCACCTTAGACGCGGGCACGCGTGTTGGCCGCTTTATGTTGCAAGATATGCTCGGTAATATTTGGCCAAAAATCGGCCAAACCTCTTGGATGCCTTCAATTATTTTTACCAGCGGGCTAGTGGTAGCTGCTTGGGGCTATTTCTTATATATTGGCGTAATTGATCCTAATGGTGGCGTTAATATCTTGTGGCCGTTGTTTGGCATTGCGAACCAAATGCTTGCTGCCATTGCCTTATGCGTTGCAACCGGCATTTTAGTGAAATCGGGCAAACTCAAATATGCGTGGACTACAGGTTTGCCGTTGGCTTGGCTTGTAGTAGTTACTTCAACCGCGGCATGGCAAAAGATTTTTAGTGATGATATTCGTGTAGGTTTTTTTGCGGCAGCCAATAATTTATCTACAAAACTGGCTGCGGGCTTATTGCCACCGGATAAAGCTACGGTAGCGCCGCATTTGATATTTAATCAGCAATTAGATGCTTATTTGACCATGTTTTTTGTGGCAGTGTTGTGGATAGTGATTTTTGATACATTAAGAGTCGCGTTGCGATATTTAGCAGGTAAACCACTATTGCCGTTAACCGAAGTTGCGCATGAGCCAAGTCGATTGGTAGAAAATTGGGTGAGAGATTGATGTTTAAAAAAATAAAACATTTGTGGCATATTCTACGTCAGCTTACTGGCGATGATGCCTATGAGATTTACTTAAAGCATCATATGGAGTTTCACCAATCCACCGTAGATGCGCCATCTGCATTATCACGCAAAGAGTTTTTTAAGCTATGGCAAGATAAAAAATGGAAAGGTATTAAGCGTTGTTGTTAAATGGCGATTTACCAGAAAAGGCGCTCACTGAAAGTGATGTTTCGCGCATTATTGAAATGGCTTGGGAAGATAGAACCGCGTTTGAAGCCATTGAGTTTCAATTTTGGATAAATCAAGATGGCGTCATTAAAATCATGCGTTCCAACTTAAGGCTAAGCTCATTCAAGCTATGGCGCGAGCGCACACATGGGCAAAAAACCAAGCATTTAAAACTCAGAAGCCCTGAAGTGGCGCGCCATAAAGCGAATCACCGCATTAAACAGTTTTAAAATACCCCTAACGGTTGATTGGCAATACAGTTACATGCCTATGTCATTCTCAGGTAGTGCCTCTTTAATCCAGATGTAGGAGCGGTCAAAGACCGCTCCTACATAACAATGTGATGTCTAGGCTTACTCCCTAATCTGAAAATAGATCATAGGCAAATGTACATCACTGGCAAATATGGTTATTTGCCAGTGTTAAGGGCTAAGCGCGGCTGAATTTGTTGTTACCAGCAGCCCAAAATATCCAAAACCCTAGCAAGACCATCGGCAAGCTTAACCACTGTCCCATGCTGAAACCCATAGACAATAATCCTAAATAACTATCAGGTTCGCGGGTGTATTCAGCTAAAAATCTAAAGCTGCCGTAACCGATTAAAAACAAGGCGGAAATTGCACCGGTAGCACGCGGTTTGGCAGCGTAAATCCATAGCATGGAAAATAACACGATGCCTTCTAAGCCAAATTCGTAAAGCTGTGAAGGGTGGCGCAATAAGTTGTCTACCTTAGGAAACACCATGCCGAACTCAGCATTAGTCACTCTGCCCCAAAGCTCGCCGTTAATAAAGTTGCCCATACGCCCAGCGCCTAAACCAATTGGTACCAGTGGCGCAACAAAGTCCATAATGCTCAGCCATTTAAGTTTGTATTTACGCGCAAAAATCCACATGGCGACTAACACACCTAAAAAGCCACCATGAAAACTCATACCACCCTGCCAAACAGCTAAAATTTCAGCTGGATGATGTACAAAATAACTGAATTGGTAAAACAGTACATAGCCTATACGGCCACCTAAGATCACACCTAGTGCGCCAAAAAACAAGGCGTCGTCAAGCATTGGTATCGTCCAACCATGCCAGGTGCGATGGTTAATTTGCCATTTTCCTAAACCTAAAAATGCTAAAAAACCAATTAAATACATCAAACCATACCAATGAATACCAAAGGTGCCGATATGAATTGCGATGGGGTCAAACTCAGGGTGAACGAACATGAGGGCTGAAAACCGATTGGATTAATATTAGATTTTACCTAAGTTTTAATCGTTAAAGGCGTAAATAAAATAATAATAAGTGACAACGACAAAGTCGTTACAAGCTTGCTTTAAGTATGGCACGCCACGCACCAAGATTTTTCTCAAATGACATAGAGGCATGCTGCCGAGGATGAGTATTTTTGTGTTCTTACCCTCAATTGGTTCAAGCTATATATAAGTACCATGTTCTTTCGGCCAAACAAGTTAAAAGCACTGCTCTGCGAGGCAATAGGGACGGGCCTCGCAGGGCGGTGCTTTTTATCTAAAATCAATCACAGAGTACTTGGCTTGAATCATGTACTTTTAAAATTAGACAATTAGCTTGGGAAAAATTCAGGATGATTTTGAATAATCATTTTTAGATGTGCAAAGCAGTTTTCATCAATCGCCGATCCTACAGTTTCCGCCATGATGGCTAGTGTTTTATCAACGGGTACCGCACCGCGATATGGCCGCTCCGCGGTAATGGCATCAAAAATATCCGCAGTAGTAATAATGCGCGTTTCTATTGCAATATCTGCCGCTTTTATTCCACGCGGATAACCGCCACCATCCAATCGCTCATGGTGCGCACCTGAAACGCGGGCAAGTTCATCAAACTGGCTGATGCGACCTAAAATAGCTTCAGTGTAAGCCGCATGACGTTGCACCGCGGCCCATTCTGCCGCATCAAGTTTTCCCGGTTTATCCAAAATACTGTTGCTTACGCCAAGCTTGCCTACATCGTGCAACAATGCACCACGTTTAAGCCAGCGCCTGCGTGATTCTGGAATCTCCATCGACTCTGCAAGCATTGAGGTATATAAGCCCACTCTTGCGCTGTGCCCTGCCGTGTATGGGCTTTTAGCATCCACTACTTGGCCAAAAGCTTCGGCAATATCATCAAAATAATCCTCATCCAGTAACACCTCATGGCCGCCTGGCTCTAGCGCAAAAACATGCGCCTCAACTTGAGGTGAATTCAATATAGCCCAAAAATCTGCAGATTGTGCAACAACCATAAAGGCATCAATCACGTCAGGATCAAACCACGTACCACGACGTTTTTTAATCTCGGCAAGTGCCGCAGCTTGGCCTTCTGCGCCGTTCACGACGTCCAGCACCTGCGCAAACAATGCGATACGCGAATACAGCGAAATGTTTGAACCCTGTAAAGCCTCAGGGTGACCTTGCCCGTTAAAATGTTCGTCTAATGAGTGAATGCCTTGGGCAACGCCTTCAGAAAATCGCAATTGGCGCGCAATGTCGGCACCGCGGGTGCAGCGCGTTTGAATAAGTTCTTGCACAATATCTTCACCATTGGTCAAAATGCCGCCTAAGGATTTAAGGCGACCTATCAAGCCTGCGCTCTGCCCAGTGTGTCGCAATACAAAACGTAACACCTGCGGCAAACTGCCATCTACCCATTTAAAATCGCGCTTAAAGCTTAAGTCGTCGGTCAGGTAAAGCTCGCAAATGCGTGATGCATTGCTACTACAACCTAAGTCTTTAAGCAACAGCGTGTAATACAGCTCCCACAGTTGTTTTGATGGCATGCCGAGCTTTTCACCAACGTGCATGCCTATCCAACAGCAACGAATACAATGGCCCTCAGGTTGCCCTTCGGTAATGTCCAGCGCATAGCTCAATGCGCCTATCAGCTCAGATAATTTTAATGCTTGCACCATGTGTATTTTTAACACACATTTATTATTTAGTCTTCATTTTTATATGGTTAACGCAATGGTAAATGGCCATGTCTAATCTAGCTGACTTCATTTAAACGGATAACGCAAACTTGCCAAACCAGCCTTACAAAAAACTCACCAATCTCGCTTCTGCGAAGAAATATGTACTTCGTTGCTCAGTGCTTATCCTCCACCTTTGGGCCGGAGCGGCGAGATGCGACTAGGCTTGCCGCCACCGACACCAACAGAATCAATCCGACGATTCCAAGGACGATACCCACAGGAATTTTGTAGACGTCGAGCAACAGCATTTTTACCCCGATGAACATCAGGATCACCGTCAAGCCATACTTGAGTAGGTGAAAGCGCTCCGCCATGTCTGCAAGCAAGAAATACATGGCTCGTAGCCCCAAGATGGCGAAGATATTAGACGTGAAGACGATGAATGGGTCGCCAGTCACAGCAAAGATCGCGGGGATTGAGTCCACCGCGAAGATTAGGTCGGTTACTTCCACCAGCACCAGCACAACGAACATGGGCGTAGCGTAGCGCACCCCTTCCTTCAACACGAAGAATTTCTCCCCATTGTATTCATCGGTGATCTTCATGTGGCCTTGCATCCAGCGCAGGATCGGATTTTTTTGCAAATCGGGCCCATGCTTTGAGAGCAGCAGCATCTTGATGCCCGTGAGCAAGAGGAATAGGCCAAAGACATACAGAATCCAGTGAAACTGGGCGAGCAGCAGTGCGCCAACGTAAATGAGCACCGCGCGCATGACAATGGCGCCGAGCACGCCGTAGAGCAGCACTCGCTTCTGAAACGCTGCGGGCACTGCGAAAAAGCCGAAGAGGGTAATCCACATGAAGACGTTATCCACGGCGAGCGATTTCTCGATCAGGTAGCCGCTAAGGTATTCTAGCGCCTTTTCATTGGCCAGCTCTCGCCCGAAGCGCCCGTCGAGGTACCACCAGAACCAAGCGCAGAAGGCGAGTGAGATGGCGATCCACATTACTGACCACGCAGCGGCCTCTTTAACGCTTACTCGGTGGGAGCCCTGGGTCTTGAGCAAGAAGAAATCTACCGCAAGTAATACAACTACCAGCAGCGTGAATCCAAGATACAGCATTGGTGTGCCGATAGATTGGATAATCATCTCCTGCTCTCCGAATCAAGGTCTACTTTTCCTCGGCGACTGCGCCGTACTAAGTAGTCGCCGAGAGTGAGCCCGAATAGCATGGCGGCAATGCCCAGCACTGTTTCTGCTAGTAACTCCTTTATATCTAGGACGGCGATTTTGCGCGTCATTGCAATCACTGCTGCGATCAGCGCAATAATTAGCATCGCCACGCTCGCCATCATGACCAGCAGGGCATGGCTGACGATTCGTTCAAATTTCTCTTGGTACGTCATCATGAAGCTTATTCTCCGATTTAATGCGGCGTTGAAGACGGGGCCGCAATGATGCCGAACACTTTAACCAACGATAATACTTTAAAAGCTGCCACGAAAGACGCATTCCGCTTGAGTGTAATGCTAGCGTGCATTTTTTGCTAACAGTGATTCGACAAGCTGCGACATGACAGTACCAAGCACCAAATGTTGCTCAATATCAAGGTGTACCCCATCTAAGCTGCTTGAGGCGACTATGCTAGCAGCATCAAAAAAATGACAGCCAATATCTTCACAGACCTTCTGGTATGCGGCAGCTAAGCCAATACACTTTAATCCACCACCCTCAAACTTTGGCGCGATTGGCCCCTTTGGGGTTAGGATAGCTGGTGGCGCCACCACTAGCACTTGCGGTACGGGCATGTCAGGCTCAGTAGGGGCGTTACGAATAGCAGACACGAGTGCAAGAATGCCTTGAGATGAATGCCATGCGTTGTAGTTGTGCATAGACTGAAAGTCGTTTGTTCCAAGCATAAGAACTACAAGCGCTATCGGTGAGTGGGTTTCGATTCGTTGGGCTAAGCCAATAAGACCGTTTCGACCTGGTTTGAATGGATCATCCCATATAGTGCGTCGACCATTAAGGCAGTCTTCGATGACACGCACTTTTTGACCTGTGGAACAAAGCGCTATTTCCATAACCCCTGGCCAGCGTTGATCGAAAAGTAAGCGCTTGCGTGTCATAGGGATAATACCCCACGACAGCGAATCGGAATAAACAAGGATATGCTGCATTGAAACTCCCAGTGAGGCATTCTAAAGTTTAAATTAAGAGGAAGAACCTTACGGTTTTAGCCGGTATCGCTTGAATCATGGATTAAATTTGGCTGAATAATTTTTTGCAAGCCATGAAAGATTAAAAATAGAGCAATAGCCAAAAGTGTGACACTAGGCCAAAAATAGAGCGCGTGAGCTTGATAATAACCGCCAGGCATATATGGAAATTGTTGGTGCAGTAGAAATGTGCCAATAATGAAAATGGGAAATGTGTAAATGACTATCCAAATATTAGCAAGACCATCTGGGCCTGTACCCGCAAAAATAACCCAAACAAATATTGCCCCAGCCAAATAGATTAATGGCACAAGAAACTTCAATACGCCAAATATCTTAAACGCAGTGTTCTTAAACGTAGTGTTCTTCATCTGAGGCCTAACGTGTGGTATAAGAGGCGCGCTTTAGTGCGTCCCGCTTGATGGATTAGGCAGTTTGCATAACTGGTTAATTTGTTCAGCCAAATTTGGAAGACCATTTACTGTTAATGTTGGCTCAATTCCCCATGGATCAAACAAACTTTCAGCAGAACGTTTAATCCATACCGCGCGCATTCCATAAGAAACAGCGCCAATTACATCAAATGGATTGCTGGATACCAGCCATGTACTATCTCTTAATGCATCAGCTCTTGTTAAAAAATGACTGTATACATCAGGGTTAGGTTTATAAGATTTAATCTCATCCACACTGACTATATCTAAAAAATAACTTCTAATATTTGCATTATTTAGCAGTAACTCCACAGTATCGGGACTGCCATTTGAGAATGCGAATATTCTAAAACCAGCACTATTTAGACTAGCCAAGCCGCTCTTTACATCATTAAAAGTGGGTAAATTATTATATGCGTTTATTAGCTCGTCTTTAGTTTTCTGATTCAGTGTAATTTTGAAGTATGAGCTTGCGTAATCAAGTGCGTTTTTAACGCAGGTGTCAAAGGGTTCGTAATTACGCATTAATCCACGACGAAATGTATATTCAAGTTGTTTCTCGCGCCAAGTCCGAGAAAACTGAGGGGCTATATCGCCGATATGTTTTCTTAACGCCACCACTACACCATCAGTGTTGATTAAAGTCCCATAGACATCAAACGCAAGTGTAATAGTCATAGCATTAATTATAAATTGCCTAAAGTTTGAAGTAAGGAACGCCGTAAAATATCACGCTTGATGGAAAGGTTAGGCATCGATAGCACGAAGCTCGGTAATAGCGCCACGCAATACAACAATAGCTGAACGGAGAAAAAGTGCAGAAAGTGCCAAGCCAACTAAAATGTCAGGCCACGCTGAGTGGCTGAGCCATACGCCTGCGGCAACCAATAAAACTGAGATATTTGCAACGATGTCATTGCGAGAACATAGCCAAACTGAACTCATATTAATGTCATCGGCTCTGTGCCGCCACAGCAGGGCAAAACAGACGCTATTTGCAGCGAGTGCCAGCAATCCAATAAGACCAATAATTTCAAATATTGGCACTTGTGGATAAATGATTTTGTAAATTACTTGAGCAAAAACAAAGCAACCAAAAGCCGCCATGATGCCACCTTTGAGTAGCGCTGCTTTAGCTTTCATTCTTGCGCCCTCTGTAACAGAGTAGATACTAAAGCCGTAAACTAAGGCATCGCCCAGCATATCTAATGAGTCTGCGACTAGCGAAGCCGAGTCACTGATCAGCCCCGCTGTGAGTTCTATTAAAAACATTACAGCGTTAATGGCTAGCACGGTTTTTAACATTGCGCTTTGGCGTGTGCGAAGCGCATCAATTTCGCAAGCTTTGTTATTACAACAATCAGCCATTATTTACCTTTAAATGCCAACGTTTTACATCAGGTGCGCGCTTTAGAACGCCCCGCTTGATAGATGGGTTAGAGCGCACTGTTCCACCTCGGTGATTGCTTATACATGCGTAGCCAGTTTAAGCCCAATAATGCCGGCTAGGATGAGTGCAAGACTGAGCAGGCGAGCTGCGCTTGCCGATTCACCAAACAAAATAATACCAAATATCGCTGTACCGACTGCACCAACGCCAACCCAAACGGCATAGGCCGTGCCAACGGGGAGCGACTTCATTGCAACACCGAGCAAGCCAATGCTAATTAACATTGCAACTACAGTGCCAACAGTTGGCCAAAGACGAGTGAAGCCCTCTGTGTATTTAAGGCCAATCGCCCATGCTATTTCGAATAAACCAGCGACAACAAGAATTATCCAGTTCATAAACACTCCTTTAGTATGAGGGGTCGCCCCGGTTGAAATAAATAGTTGAGGTCGCCCCCACTTTTTAAAAGTTTAACGTACAACTCCGCTTGAGCGCAGGGTTGGGTGTAAGGACTAGATACGAATACCGAGCGCCCCCAGCAACCTGACTATGCCCAAGTATGCCACAGCGGTAGCGAAACAGGAAATAGCCAGACTTAGCCAAAACCCAACGCCACCGCGCAATAGTAAAGGCAACGCAATAAACAAAACCAGCGAAGGCAGAATCAACCATAGAATGCCTTGAGATAAATCAGAAACCCGCTGAACTTCGCCAGAGTCTAGATATAGCCAGATGAAGGCGAGAAGAGAAGTAAGCGGTAAAGAAGCTAAAGCGGCACCCCAAAAAGAACTGCGCTTGGCAAGCTCGGAGACAGCCACCAACACAACGGCGGAAAGGATGATTTTTAGAACGTAATGCCACATGTGGGTATGAGCTCCTAACGTTTGAATTAAGGGGCGCGCTTTAGCGCGTCCCGCTTGATGGATAAATTGGGCGCAATATTACCAGCCATTATTACCTTTCTATACACTTGCTACTTCGTATGCGCTTTAAAAAAGTCCCAAATAATGTCCGTACCGTTAATGGTTGAGCTCGGTTTGTCGCCCATACGGTTGCCCTGCTGCCCACCTGGCCAAGCGTGACCGCTGTCATCGACAAGGTATAGTTCAACGTCGCGACCTGCAGGGCAATGATACTGCCACCTAGTAGACGCTCCGTAGCTGTTTTTTTCGGGGTCACCAGCGCAGTTGTTTACGCTCGCCCAGAATACGGCTTGATCCAGAGCAGGCTTTGCGGGCGTGCCGTCCCAGGTGCCGCTGAAGCGCCCGCCGGGAGGGCCGCCCTGATAGGGAACGGACCTATCAAGCAAGCAGTTGAACATGATGGCTGACACCGGATGCTCCGGTTTTTTTTCATCGCCGAAAAGTGTCCCTACGACAGGCGCAATCGCGGCGAATCTGTTGGAGAGCTCGATGCCGAGGCGATGAGTCATCATGCCGCCATTCGACATGCCTGTAACGTAAATACGCTTTGGATCAATCGGGTATGTTTCGATGAGCTTGTCGATGAGAGTATTTATGAAACCAACATCATCCACCCGGTTGTCCATCGCGTAGGCGCAACAATGACCCGCGTTCCAAGTCAGGAGCTTGTTCTTGCGACGGCCAGTTCCCTCGGGATAGACGACGATGAATCCTTCCTTTCTGGCCTTGTCGGTGAAGCCCGTCATTTTTTCTGCGTTGTCGGCATTGCCACCACCGCCATGCAGAACCAGAACAAGCGGTACTCGTCCGCTGCCTTTTTCCAATTCACCGGGATCGCGAATCACATAGCTACGCTCGATCCCGTTGTGAATCAGGGTTTGTCTTTGCTCGGAAGCGTTACTATCCCGGTCTGCGGCAAGCGCAGTGAAAGTGGAGCCCAGTAGCAACGAAATAGCCGTTACGCTGAGCCCAGTGTTTACAAATGCTTCCAAATGTTTCAATAATTTCATGATTACTCCATTAACGCCTAACGTAAAGTTGAAGGGCTCGCCCGCGTCTGGCTGGCCTCTGCACAAAAAGACCATAGGCTGTTCACAACATTTTCACTGTCTTTATTGATACTCATTGAGTAACGCAGAAGCCTTGATTCGAACTTCTGAAGGTATTGAAGGATTTTGAAGGATAAGGTCTAATGTGGTTCGCTGTGTAAAGTATTTTTTTCTATCGAGAATCTTGCTAAATACATCAGGAGGAGATTTTGGATTCTGTGAAAGCCCCCAGTCTATTAAATAATTATTTTTAGTTTCCAGAATTCTTAATGTTTCAATTGAAGTCTTAGGATTCGCAGCAATGTCGCTAAGCATATAATTATTTTGACTGGTGTTTGCCAGGTATTCAATGGTTCTTGCGGATACGTTTGAACTTCTTACAACTAGACGCATGACGGCCAATCCCTTTCCGTTACCATCCATCACAGGCCACACGGTGCCCATTTTGTCATGCAGTTCTGGCAACTGTAGCTGTGCAATTTTATCCAATACTGCTGCTGACACGTTCTGGTTTTGTGCCAGCGCACCTAGCGCAAATTTATTGTTCCTGAACATTGAGCTTTCTAGAAACTGATCAACACCTGCTCCATTTATAGTCCTGACGTCGATCACTGCGAAAGTGAAAATGATACCGTAGATTATATAGGTAATTCCGAAAGTGGCTGTACCAACCGCAATTAGCGCATAAAACTTCGATGATATTGATAGATCTACGGACTTTCCTTTAATCCATTTCACTAAGTCAGGCAGACAATATCCAAAAATAAAAAATGGTAGTGATAACAGTGCTGCTTGGAAAGGAATGAACAAAATGCCAACTCCAGCCGTAGATGAAGTAGACCTTAAATTAGCAGCCAAAAGTGCTACTGAGGCCGCCACAGCGCCTAACCCCATCCATAGAGATGCACTCTTAAGTCTTGTTGTCTGTTCAGTTATCATCTTTCCAATCTTCCCAACGTAAAGTTAAGGGGGTTGCGCGCTAGCGCGTCCCGCTTGATGAATGGATTACGACAAACAATACAACAAAGCTTCGCCATAGCAAACCCCACCAATAAAAAAGCTTTGCAAAGAACGGTAAAGCCACTAAATAGCATTGAGTAAAAGAAACCACTCAAACCCTAAAAAAAAGCATACGGCTGTGGCTTGTCACACCGCAGGTGGGGCAAACGCATTGCATGGTTGCTAAACCTACCAAACTCACAAAATGCACCAGCCCAAAAACCCTAATACACCTAAAAACGATGCCCTGTGAGGCAATACCAGAGCGGCTCCCAGAGCACTGTTTTTAAGATATGCCTAATGTTTAAATTAAGGGGCGCCGCTAGGCGTCCTGTTTGATGGATGGGTTAGGGTGCTGTTTGCCAAGAAATGTCAATTTTTCTATGATGAGCGCACCAGTTGCGTATTGTGTTGATTGAGAAACTGTTGAATCGGCGTATTCTTTGTTGTAATACCAGTACGTTTTTGATAAGGTCACCATTTTTGTTTGTGATGTAAAGGCAGAGCCAAAACCAAAAAACACGGCTGAGATAAAGCCAAAACAAGCTGCCAAAAGTGTGTAAATTGTTTGCTCAGTCATATTTAGTGGCTAACGTTTGAATTCAGGGGCGAGCTTTAGCGCGTCCCACTTGATGTATTGGCTAGGCATAGCCAAAGCTAAAACTAAAGCTAAAACTAAAACTAAAACTAAAACTAAAACTAAAACTAAAACTAAAACTAAAACTAAAACTAAAACTAAAACTAAAACTAAAACCGAATGACGGCCTGCCAAGAGCCGACCCCAAAAGCAATAAGGCTGGCCGCGAAAAGCGTAATTGCCAGCCAAAGAAATAAGCTGTGCCGAATTGCAAACTTGTCCGAGCGACCAATTTCGTTAAGTAATTTTAACTGCGTTAAGTATCCAAAAAGCATGGCAAAACCGCAAAGTGTGAGGCCAGTTAAGAACGTGAGCATTGGGCAACGCATATCTGGGGTGTGAGTTGTTTTGAGCAATATTGCCAAGGTATGCAAGTAATGCAACAGCGGCACCACCATTTGCAAAAGCCGAGAACTTAAATCTCTCGATTGAGAGAGTGATAAGTGATTTGTATGTCTCTAGCCAATAGTCTGACATAAATGTCTAACGTTTTACATGAGGAACGTCTACAAGCAAGCTTAGCTTGCTTGTAGACGTTCTTTTGATACAAGAGTTAGGCTGCTTCATCGATGGCCCGCCGAAAGGCAAGTTTTAAGGCATTGATTTGACTGGGCAGAGTCTCTTTACTGGCTTCCGTTGCATTGGAGGGCCAATCTTCGTATGTCAGGGCATAGTAGTAACTCGGCATCGTAAATTGATCCGACGTGAAGTCGATTCTCTTTCCGTTGATATGATTGTAGAAGTGATTACCCCCATGCCAGCCGATCGTTCGCAAAATAGCGCCGCCGAAGATTTCCTGAACGACGATTGAAGTTTGCGCGCACTGACCGTACGACGGGTAGGCGTCGGGCGAGAAGCAAAAGCTGCTCTCTGCCGACCAACTTCGCTCGAGAGCCTGTCTGACCTTTCTGAAGAGGATGTCGTTCATGGTGTGAGCGGCCTAATGTAGATCTAATGGATGCGCCGCTTTTGGCGCTTCCTGCTTGACTGCAATGTTATGTTTCGTGCCCATTTCTAGAATGGTTGCCGACTTGTTCTGGACGCGCCGCTCTTGCCAGGGAAATCTTCAAATACGCTCCGAATGATTGTTGGCATAACAGGTGCGAGCTGATCGCTCGACCCTAAACTATTGGCTTTCCCTTCGTAGACTTTATGCACCTTACCATTATCAGATTTGGCGATGTCGATAATGTCGATATTCAAGTAACGCGTGAAA
>JAYWDO010000141.1:0-3341 GCA_043779795.1 Pseudomonadota bacterium | reverse complement strand
GGATATTTTAGCCCTAAGCGGCGCTGCAGGCGTTGCGTTACTTGGTGCAGGCTGGATGTTTTTACGTAATAAACGTAGAAAAGATTTAGATAGTTTTGAGCGCGGCATTTTAACCTCAGGTGGCTTACGTGCAAATACTGTATTTGGTAATACAACAGGTAATGCAAGCACTTCTGATACTTCGTTTTTAACTGACTTTTCACAAAATGCTGATGGCAGCATGATTGATACCAATGATGTAGATCCAATTGCAGAAGCCGAGGTTTATATGGCTTATGGGCGAGATGCCCAAGCTGAAGAAATATTGAAAGATGCTATTTCAAAAGAACCGAAGCGCTATGAACTACATTTAAAATTATTAGAAATGTATGCCGGACGTAAAGATCATTCAGCCTTTGAGGCTATTGCCGGCGAGCTATATACTACGCTTGGTGCGAATGATCAGACATGGGCGAAAGTTGCTGAATTAGGCGCTGTTTTAGAACCGGAAAATCCTTTATATAATTTAAGTAAAGTAGTTACTCTAGCCGCTTTAGTAGCGCCAATAGTAGAAATCTCAGAGATTACTACTGCTGCAGTTCCAATTGATCATGGTTTAGATTTTTCAGTTGATGGTGAGCCTCTAGCCACAGCTGAAGATAAAAATTCAGCCGTTATGGAGAGTTTTTCTGAAGCGACAAGTATTGATCAGGGCATGTCTTTTGACTTAGGATCTGTTAATACGGATAGCGAGTCGCTAAATCAAGCTACAACAAAAAGTGTGTTGGAAGAAAAGTTTGATGAAAATGCAATTTCATTTGAAGTTATAGATGCCAATCAAGCCATAGAAGATAACGTTTTTTCTGATGTATTCACATCTACCAGCGATACTGATAACACAATGAATTTTGAGCTAGGTGATTTTACTGAACCTAAGCCAGAAACGTCTGACTCGGCAGAATTTAGCGCTGAGTTGCCGGCATTTGATACGACGATGCTATCGAATAGTGATTTTTATGCAAAACCGATCGACATTTCAATAGACAGTGAAGCTACTACTGAATTAACTGATTTTGATATGGACTTCATGATGCCCGATGATGCAGTTAAAAACAGCATAGAGGAACCAGTAGCATTAGAAGAACCTATAGCACTAGCTACTAATGCGATAGATGATATTTCTTTCGATTTGGATTTTGCACTTGATGATACTCTTGCCAGTGCTAATAATGAAGGAGCTGCTGAATCAGTTGATAAAACTGTCGACTTTGACAACGAAATATCGTTTGATTTGCCTAAGATTGAGGAGCCTAGCATCAGCGCAGGCAATGCATTTCAAATCAATAATTTTGAAGCCAATACCTTTGATTTATCATCCATTAGTTTAGATCTAGGTGACGCAGAAGTCGAAGATTTTGCTACAACGCCATTACCATTAGCCTATACTGAAAATGAGTCGCCAGATGTGAGCATCAAGCTGGATTTAGTTGCAGCTTATATTGACATGGACGATAAAGAAGGTGCTCGCGAGCTACTGGAAGAAGTGATGAAAGAAGGTGGTGCTAATCAACAGTCACGCGCACGGCAATTACTAGATAGCTTGGTATAAGTTTGCTGTAATACTATGAAGCCGGGCTGATTGCTCGGCTTTTTATTCATGCTTGTCGTTTTAATCTTAATACTTGGCTTCGTTAAGGACTCTAGTTTCCTTGAGAATCTAATCAATAATTCGATGGTTTTGATAAAAAATGTTACCAAGTATATGCACCCATTTGTGAAAATTCTCTGCTTTATCATGTTGTTACTGCTTAGCAATATATTAAGCATCTCAATGATTTGGTTTGTATGTATTTTAGCCGTAGCATTGGCACTTAATTTACACGGCATAAAATTTTTACGTGTCATTAAACGGATGCGTTGGCTATTTATCTCTATATTCGCTATTTATGCATTCGGTACGCCAGGTCAGTATATTCAATACTTTCCCACTAGTTATGCGCCAACCATTGAAGGTTGTAGCCTAGGTGCGCTACAGATTGCTAAGTTACTAATAGCATTGGCTAGCCTCAATGTTTTTTTTTCAACGAGTTCAAAAGAAGATCTTATGGTTGGTTTGTATCTATTGCTATCACCACTCAAGTTAGCAAAGCTCAACGTAGAGCGTTTTACTGCTAGATTGTTATTAACCTTAGATTATGTTGAAGAGTTATCTGGCAAAGAAAATTTTAAGTTTAATTTTAGCCAACTAGATGACCTGGATTCAGTCGCGGATAATTTGCAGGTGCAACAGGTGATTATATTGAAATCTCCAGCTTTTAATCTTGTTGATAAGTTACTCATTGCTAGCATGATATTTAGTCTTCTGTTGTTGATTGCTTATAAGGTATTTGCATGAGAATCGTATTAGGCATAGCCTACGATGGTTTTGGTTTTTGTGGTTGGCAAAGTCAGCCATCAAAATGTGGCGTTCAGGATGTGCTTGAATTGGCGATTAAAAAAATTGCACTGCATGAGGTGAGAGTGCATGCCGCTGGTCGAACCGATACTGGTGTGCATGCGCTGAGTCAAATAGTACATTTTGACACCGAAAGCATACGCCCAATCTCAGGCTGGGTGCGTGGCGTTAATGCCTATTTACCTGACACCGTACGTGTGGAATGGGCGCATGAAGTTGATGATGATTTTCATGCGCGATTTTCCGCCTTCAGTAGAAGCTATCAGTACTTATTGTATAACGCGCCAATTGCATCCGCTCTAATGGCTACAAAAGCGGGTTGGTTTCATTTGCCGCTTGATTTTTCAGCGATGTCTGAAGCTGCCAGTTATTTACTGGGCGAACATGATTTTAGTGCATTTAGAGCATCGGAATGCCAAGCAAAATCAGCGATTAAACACTTAAAAAAAGCAGATGTAAGTATGATGGGGCAATATTTTAGATTTGATTTCACTGCAAATGCTTTTTTGCAGCATCAAGTGCGTAATATGGTTGGCGCACTCATCTACGTTGGAAAAGGAGCATTCCCGCCTGATTATATTAAAACTTTATTAAACGAGCGTAATCGTACTTTGTCACCACCCACGTTTTCACCTTCTGGTTTGTATTTAACAGAGGTTGGTTATGATAAGAAATGGAACTTACCTATATCTAAATCAACCGCTAAATCCGTCAAGGTGCTGATTTAAGCGTTACAATAACGTTTTAAATGCGACTAAACTTATTGAATTTTTTGAGAGCTTCTATTGAGAGTTAGAGTTAAAATTTGCGGTATTACCCGTGTAGAAGATGCTTTAGTTGCAGTTAGAAATGGTGCGGATGCCATAGGCTTGGTTTTTTATGCACCAAGCCCGCGTAGTGTCAGCAT
>JAYWDO010000140.1:0-3353 GCA_043779795.1 Pseudomonadota bacterium | reverse complement strand
GATCAATTATGGGTGAATAAACTATTAAGCTGGATTAACAGTAGTCAAAGCACTAACGAAAGTCATATCAAAAATGAGTTGAAGTTCTGGGTGGAAGAGTATAGCCCGCAACACCAAGTAGTTGCCGAAGCGCATATTCTTTTAGAAGCTCCAATCACCTTACACTAGACTGTTTAATCGTTTAGACATGAATTTACCAAAGAAAGCCGAAGCGCATTGAACCATCGAAGCCCACAAGAATTATTTGAAAACGCACAGCTCATTCATTCGTCAGCAGTCGTAGAAGCGGCTATTTTACGACTCAGTCAGGAAATTACTAGTGTGCTGGGCGATACCTGCCCAATTGTGATTTGTGTGATGGGTGGTGGAATTGTATTCGCTGGACAATTGATAACACAGCTGAATTTTCCGCTAGAAGTAGATTATGTACACGCTAGTCGTTATCAAAATCAGACCGTTGGTAAAACGCTGACATGGCAAGCACTGCCAAAATTAAATTTAAGCAATCGTACCGTGTTGCTGTTAGACGATATTCTAGACGAAGGTATCACGTTATTAGCCATCCAAGAAAAGTGCTTGGCCTTAGGTGCAAAAGCAGTGCTATCGGCGGTATTGGTTGAGAAAAAACTAGCGCATACTAAGCCAATCTCAGCCGATTTTGTTGGCCTAGAAGTACCAGATTGCTATGTATTTGGCTATGGTATGGATGCTTACGGCTGGTGGCGCAATCTCTCTGCCGTATATGCGCTGCGTTGATTCATTCATGAATCAACATTAATCAATCAACATCAATCAATCGTTACTTGACTTGAATAGTAATATTTTCTACCAATACCGTTTGATTTTTACGAATTTTAGCCGTTTTTCTCGTTTCAATTAAACCATCAACTGTCACCATGCCCTCGGCTACCATTGTTTTACCTCGGCCACCGCTATCAGCCAAGCCGACTAATTTGAGCAAATTGCATAGCTCGATATATTCTGTGGTTAAATCAAATTGAATACTTTGTGACATAAATAGTCTCGGTGAATGGAGTAGAATGTGAAATAAATTTGGTGCAAAAGAAGAGACTCGAACCTCCACACCTGAAAACACATGGAACTGAACCATGCGCTTGTATCAATTACGCCGTCTGAGCAACTGTGGCTTTTGTAAGTCTGCGGTTTTAGCACCCGACTTAATAATTGCGTTGAATTTTATATTAAAGGTAAGCTTTGTCAATGACAAAAAATAGTAACAAAAATAAAAGAAGTAGTGATCCACATGCAGATCGTGAAGCGAGTCGTTATGAAACGCCGCTACCAAGCCGCGAGCTCATATTAGCAACCATGAGTGATCAGGGTATTCCCTTAAGTGTGGAGCAGTTGTATGTATTGTTAGATATTAGTGACGATGAGCGCGATATTTTTAATAAACGCCTAAACGCCATGGAGCGTGAGGGGCAAATTATTAAAAACAGAAAGGGCGCAGTATGTATTGCAGATAAGCTGGAGTTAATTGCCGGTGTCATACAAGGTCACCCAGACGGCTTTGGTTTTTTAATTCCAGACGATAAAACCAAGCTCAATGGCGAGGATTTGTTTTTAAGCCCGAAAGAGATGTCGCAAGTGATGCACGGTGACCGTGCCATGGTGCGCATGAGTGGTTTAGATCGAAGAGGCCGTCCAGAAGGCAAGCTAGTTGAAGTGCTTGAGCGCCGTACGCAAAGATTGGTCGGCCGTGTGATTCGCACCAGCGGTATCACTATCGTCGCAGCTGAAGATAAGCGCATCAATAAAGATATTTTGATTCCATACCATTTGGATATGGATGCTAAATCCGGCCAAGTGGTGATGATAGAGTTGACCGAGCAACCGTCATCACACGCACAGCCTATGGGTAAAGTGGTTGAAATTTTAGGCAATTATGCAGACAGCGGTATGGAGATTGAGATTGCGCTGCGTAAACACAATCTGCCACATGAGTTTAGTGCCGAAGCCGTTAAGCTTGCTGAGGCTTATCCTAAGTTAGTGCAGGCGACTGATTACAAAAGTCGTATAGATTGCCGTGAAATGCCGCTCATCACCATAGATGGTGAAACCGCGCGCGATTTTGATGATGCGGTATATGCCGAGCCGCAGGGCAAAGGTTGGCGATTGGTGGTTGCCATTGCTGACGTGAGCTTCTACGTTAAACCAGGCGATGCATTAGACAAAGGTGCGTTTGATCGCGGTAACTCGGTTTATTTTCCACGACGTGTTATTCCAATGTTGCCAGAAGCTTTATCTAATGGATTGTGCTCATTGAATGCCGATGTAGAGCGGCTTTGCATGATTTGCGATATGCAAGTAGATGGCGCGGGAATCGTTAAGCAGTACAAGTTTTATCCTTCAGTGATGCGCTCAAAAGCGCGTATGACTTATACACAAGTGTATGAAATATTACAAAACCCTGAAGGTGAGCTGGCTAAAGAGTACGCATGGCTCATGCCGCACCTACAGCATCTATATAGTGTTTATCAGTTAATGTTAATCCAGCGTGAAAAGCGCGGTGCAATTGAATTTGATTCGTCAGAAACGGTGATGATATTTAATGATAACGGTAAAATCGATTCGATTGTGCCGAGCACACGCAACGAAGCGCATAAGTTGATTGAAGAGTGCATGCTAGCGGCAAATGTGTGCGCTGCAGACTTCCTTAAGGCACATGAGCATCCTGCTTTGTATCGCATCCACGAAGGCCCTACGCCTGAAAAGCTAGAGCTTTTACGCACTTTTATGAGTGAATTTGGCTTTGGTGTGGGCGGTGGTGATTCGCCGCACGCTAAAGATTATGGAAAGTTATTAAGCAAAATCAAAGAGCGCCCAGATGCACAGTTATTGCAAACGGTGTTATTGCGCTCTATGCAGCAAGCCGTTTATAGCCCAGATAACGTGGGGCACTTTGGCTTGGCGTATGAGGCTTATGCACACTTTACCTCGCCAATTCGCCGCTATCCTGACCTGTTGATTCACCGTGCTATTAAAGCGGTATTGAATGGCGATAAGTATAAAGCTGGCGATTGGAGCGAGCTAGGCATACATTGCTCAATGACTGAGCGCAGAGCTGATGACGCCACGCGCGACGTGACCAATTGGCTGAAATGTTTTTACATGCAAGATAAAATCGGCGAGGTGTTTGAAGGCACTGTGGCTGGTGTGACAAGTTTTGGTTTGTTCGTTGCGCTTGATGGCGTTTACGTAGAAGGTTTGTTACATGTGACGGAGTTAGGCAATGACTATTTCCATTACGATAAAGCGCATCATGAAATGGCTGGTGAGCGCACTGGTGTACGCTACCGTTTGGGCGATCGATTAACCATTAAAGTAGTCCG
>JAYWDO010000139.1:0-3354 GCA_043779795.1 Pseudomonadota bacterium | reverse complement strand
ATGCAGAGCTTCAGGATTTAAAAGAGTGCGTTGGTTTAGCGCTGGGTAGCCCTACCCGCTTTGGTAATATGGCTGCACCGATGAAATATTTTCTAGATGGCACCGTCGGCGCATGGTTTAAAGGTGCGTTGATTGGCAAACCAGCTGCGGTATTCACCAGTACCGGCTCTATGCATGGTGGCAATGAATCTACGTTGTTAACGATGATGTTGCCGCTGATGCACCACGGCATGCTGATTATCGGCTTACCTTATTCAGAGCCTGAATTGTCTGGCACGCAATCTGGTGGCACACCTTATGGCGCTAGCCATATTGGCGGCACCAACAACGACAAACCCATCACCGCAGATGAACGTAAATTATGCTTAGCATTAGGTAAACGTTTAGCAGAAGTTGCATTAAAACTTTCTAATTGAGACCAAAATTTATGGGTTTAGCTTCAGAAGCATTACAGTTTTTACGCACAACACAAAGCTGCGTACTTTCAACTTTTTCAACAAAATTCCCCGACTACCCATTCGGTTCAGTCGCGCCTTTTGTATTGGATCACAGCGGTCAACCCATTATTTTAATCAGTACCATTGCAGAACATACCAAAAATATTATTGCCAACCCAAAAGTATCGTTACTAGCCTTTGCTGGCGGTGATGATTTGCAAGCCAATGCACGCCTAACAATCATTGGTGAAGCGTTAAAAATTAATAAAGTAGATGTGAATTTACGCAGCCGTTATTTACGCTATTTTCCGCAAGCTGAAAGCTATTTTGATACGCATGATTTTCATTTTTACCGCATTGAGATTGCACAGGTGCGCTATATTGCAGGCTTTGGAAAGATGGGCTGGCTTGCAGGAAATGAAATTTCAAATAAGACGCTCACAGCTGATTCACAACTCTCTAATCAAGAAACGTCGATTATCGACCACATGAATGCAGATCATGCTGAAAGTTTAATTGCATACTGCAAGCACTTTCATCATATTGAAGCTACACATGCGCAAATGTTAGGTATAGATACTGACGGTTTTGATGTTAAATTAAGCATAGCAACAGAGGCTCTAACAAAAATCATACGCTTCAATTTCGACCAGCCAATTCACGATGCACAATCCGCTAGGCATGCGTTGGTTGCTATGTCAAAGGCAGTAAAACCATGATTCAAAATCTTAAGCTAGGCGCGAGCATTAGCCTCATTACACTGATAATACTATCACTAGCGTGGGAAACAGTATTGGCGCCATTTAAACCGGGCGGATCAATGCTGATGCTGAAAGCAGTGCCGTTATTATTGCCATTATTCGGCATATTGGGCGGCAAACGCTATACCTACAAATGGGCCTGTATGTTTATTTTGATCTATTTTACAGAAGGCATCGTGCGCGCTTGGTCTGACGTTGGTCTTTCTGCAAAACTTGCTTTGATAGAAATATTGCTCACTTTGATATTTTTTGTTTGCACTATTTTTTATGCGCGACTAACTCGAAGTAATATTTAAGTTAAAACATATTTAATCAACGTGTAAGGTTTACAATGATGGCTATACTAAATATTTCAGCTATTTTCAGGCATTTTTTTATACTAGCCACTCACTAAACACTTCGTCTTCTACTATAATTTAATCATGAAAATTTTACTCTCAAACGACGATGGCTATTTTGCCCCCGGCCTCAATATTCTCGCAGAACACATTGCTAAATTAGCTGACATTACAGTGGTTGCGCCAGAAAGAAATCGAAGCGGCGCAAGTAATTCACTCACGCTAGATAGACCTTTAAGCGTTAAAAAAGCAGCTAATGGCTTTTTTTATGTCAATGGCACGCCTACAGACTGCGTACATATCGCCTTAACCGGCTTGATGGATACCATGCCTGATATGGTAATCAGCGGCATTAACGATGGTGCCAATATGGGTGATGATACGATTTACTCAGGCACCGTCGCTGCAGCGATGGAAGGCTATTTACTGGGCATTCCATCGATTGCAATTTCAATGTCGCAGCATAATTCCACTTATTTTGAAACTGCCGCCAGAGTGGCAGCTGAGTTAGTGCAGCATTTCCAAAAACATGGTTTTAAATCACCGACCTTACTCAATGTAAATGTGCCGGATATTCCTTATGAAGCATTGCAAGGCCGCGTAGTGACGCGCTTAGGCAAGCGCCATAAGGCTGAGTCTGTGATCCGGCTTACAACACCGCGTAATGAAACCATGTACTGGGTAGGCGCGGCAGGGCAACCTAATGATGGCGGAGAAGGCACTGATTTTTACGCAGTGGCCAACAATCAAGTTTCAATCTCACCGATTCAGGTCGATTTAACTAATCACGCACAATTATCAAATATTAAAGACTGGCTCACAGTCGGAAAGCACGACTAATTTGGCACTCGTAAGATCAACCACCCAAGCGGGTATCGGCATGACTTCGCTACGCACGCGCGAGCGTATGCTGGTACGTTTACGCGAGCAAGGCATTAAAGATGAAGTAGTACTTTCTGCGATTTCTGCTATTCCAAGACATATTTTTGTGGATGAAGCACTCTCCATTCGGGCTTATGAAGATGTATCGCTACCCATTGGCTTTGGTCAAACCATCTCACAGCCTTATATAGTGGCGCGCATGTCAGAGATTTTGCGTAACGGAAAACCATTGGTGAAAGTGCTTGAAATCGGCACTGGCTGCGGCTATCAAACCGCAGTGCTGTCTAAGCTAGCCAAAGAAGTCTATTCTGTAGAGCGCATTCGACCATTAGTCATGAAAGCGCGCGGACATTTACGCGAACTTAAATGCATCAACGTAAAGTTAGACCACGCAGATGGCAATATGGGTTTACCACAACTGGCGCCCTTTGATGCTATTTTGGTGACTGCTGCTGCCAGCCATATTCCACAAGACTTGTTAGACCAATTAGCTATTGGCGGGCGCTTAGTGATACCCGTTGGCACCGATGAACAAATCTTGTATTTAGTAGAACGTGTTTCTCAATTAGATTATCGTCAATCTAAATTAGAGCCAGTAAAGTTTGTACCATTATTAGGCGGCGTTAGCTAACAATGCATTTTGCTCGTTTCGTTACAATCTCATGGCTAGTGCTTAGTTTCACCGGATGTTCCAGCAACCCACCTGCACCTGTTATTGATCGATTACCTGGCAAACAAGCAAGCACAAAACCTATAAGCACAAGTAAAGTTCTTACTAGCAGACCTGTTTACAAAGCTGGCGATTGGCGGCCTGACACCTACATCGTTAAAAAAGGTGACACCTTATTTAGTATCGGTCTGGAACATGGCTACGACTATAAAGAAGTTGCCCAAGCTAATAACATTAGCGCACCCTATAATATTAAAGTGGGTCAG
>JAYWDO010000138.1:0-3362 GCA_043779795.1 Pseudomonadota bacterium | reverse complement strand
GCTTGGCAGGCTTGGCAATGGTTCAGGCAATACCAATACATGAGCGCGCATGTTTAAATCGCGTACAGGGCGATTCTGTGCGTTCTGTGCGTTCTGTGCGTCTAGCTGCACCTTTACCGCATCCAATCCTTTCAATTGGTGCAAGTCGTTAAAATCAGTTAGCGTGTTGGTCTTACTTTCTCCGAAGTCAGGCATCACCACATAAGCATTAACTAGCTTGGCCGCTTCGTTAGCCTTCTTAATACCTGTTTGATTAACATCATCATCAGCGCATAATATCAATTTAATATCAGGATATTTAGTCCGTATGGATTGAGCTACCGCCATTAGGTTTCCTGAATCTAACGCGACCACTACAGCATCGCCTGTGGCTTCATAAACACTTGCGCCGGTGGCGTAACCTTCGCAGATATAAATAACGTCCTGTGGCTTGTCTACAGCGTGATAGCATCCTTTTTTCATGCCGCCAGCTAAGAATCTCTTACTGCCATCAGCATTGATAAACTGTAATGATTGAATTTCACCATCAGCACGTAATGGAATAACAAGTGCATCACCATATAGTTGAATGCCGTAAGCCTTCACACCTTTTTTAGTTAGATAAGCGTGTTCTGTAATGGCTATGGATTTATTCCATATCTCACTGGCGCGCTGTTTAGCTTCGGCTTTAGCTTCTAAGTTGTCAGCTTCCCGCTTAGCTTTCATGGCATCGATACACGCCTTTTGTGCTGCACTTTCGGCTGGGGTTAGCCGCCGACCAATATCAGCGCAGAAAGTATGAGTTTCACCTGTTCGCCAATCTCCGAATCTACCAGCGGCCACACCATCATCGTGTAATACATACCAGCCAGCTTCATCAGTAGATTTGCCGTTGCTTGAAAATCTATGTAGTTCACCATCAGCAATAACGCTTAATGGTGGAGTGATTCCAGTTTGACTAATGGCGTTTATGAATTGCGTGGTTATATTCATAGACTGTCACCAGTTTTTAAAAGTGCTTCGGGTATGTGGTAAGACCTAGCGCGGGTTCTTGTTTCTGATAAGTAGGATTGACGCAAAGTAACCCATCCTGCAACTATGGGTAAGGCATCACGTAATTCAGCAATGGCCGCTATAAATTCACTGCGTTTACTTTCAGGGTAATGAATCGCGCATTGTTTAATGCCAGCCAATAAATTGGCCTCTACAGTTTGTTTGATGTTAGTCATTATTGGCCACCTAACAGGCAATACAAGCCGTAAGCCATAGCGATCAAATAAGCACTGCATAACACATTGTTTAGCTCAGCTATTAATAACGCGGTATGGCGCGATTGTGTAAGGCTGTGTAAGTATTTGCCCATAGTAATTAAGGTGTTATAATGTTTTGCGTTTGTTTTACTAAGCTTTGTTACTGTCCAAGGTTGCAGAGCTTTTTTCTTTTGCGCTTCCATTAGCAGGCCTCACATTCTGAAGCATCAATCCAACTTAGAAAGCCAGCGTGGTTAATAAGAACCTTTGCACCAATACGGCGGATATGTTTAGCAAGTCCATTGCCTTTAATCAAACCTTTTGATGTCTTTCTATCGGCTGATAAGAATATGAGATTACGGATTGCGGCGGGTGTGAAGGCAGGCATTACTTGAGATAACAGTTTGACTGTTAGCCAGTTTGGTTGTGTTGCGTCTATCATGGTTAATCCTCCTAAAACGTGCTTAATTGCACATTGTTTTAATAGGTTAACTTATTGATTTATATCGGTATATTGACGCTATGGGGTAACGTTAACTTTTGGGTGGTCGGCCTGTTTGTTTAAGGCCAATTGGTCTGAGTTCTCGAAGCCAGCCACGGACTGCATTGAGCGACCATTTGCTAACATACGATGCAAGGGCTTTTTCTCTTAGAGTTTTATCAATGATATTATTATTCTTTTCAAGCAATGGCTTGGCCAACACTTGAAAATCAGCTTTATCTAATTGATCGGCTCTAGTTTTATAACCGTTTTTGGATTTTGTACCCATAACCGCTATATCTCCTGCTAAGAATCTCAGCCCTTCAGTTTCACCTAATTTAACTGCATGACGATATTGGTACAGCTTTCCAATTACCACCATTAGCTCTAATGGAATAATGCTCGGTCTAGAATACTCTTCAGAGGGGGCTTCAGCGATAAATGCATAGGCATCAATCCAATTAACTATTCTATCCTCTGATATTAATTCTCCATCATATTCGTAAGTATCATTTAGTAAATTATTTCTAATTCTATAAAAATCATTTTTATGAAAAATCGGCACCCATTCAGGCATTAAACCCATTACTCCATTAAATGGCACATTTTCTCGTTGCTCATACTTTTCAAGTATTGATTTAAAACTAGCTACGTCTTCGGGTGTTATTTCATCGTCTATAGTCATGTGCTTATCCAAATATTTTTCTATTCATGCGCTCTACTACGCCCGCTGTGTGGCCTTCGGATAAGTGCGCGTATCGTTGCACCATTGCCAGCGTTTTATGGCCTAGTATTTCGGCGATCTCGGCTAGTGTTGCACCATTCATAGCTAACTCACTGGCGGCACTGTGTCGCAAGTCGTGAAACTTAAAGTTTGTAATTCCTGCGGCCTCCATAGCTGTTACCCATGGCTTGCGAAGCTCAGCGGGGTTGTCAGGGTTATTGCCAGCAAATAATAACTTTGTATCAATACGGCGAACCTTGTTAAGTTCTTTTAACACTTCCAGCGCATGGCCTGTAATGGGTAAGGCTCTACGTTCACCATTCTTAGTTTCATGCAGAATTGCACGACCGTTTTTTAGATCTACATCGTCCCATGTTAAATTCATTATTTCACCTTGGCGCGCACCTGTAGAAAGTGCCAGCACTGTTACGGCGTACATATACGGATTAGTGGATTCTTTACAGGCGGCTAATAGTTTCGTGCGTTCTTCTTTAGTTAGAAAGCGCACACGGCCGCGAGGCTCTACAGGCTTGGTGACTTTACGCATCGGACTATCATCTAGCCATTGCTTTTCATTAACGCCATAAGTCAGGCATACAGATAAGGCCGCAAGGTATCGCACTACAGTTGCATTGGTGCGCTTAGTGCCATTAGGCGTAAGCCCAGCACTTAATTTGTCGCGGCAATCCGCAATCAAGGCGGGTGTAATATCAGCTAATGTATAGCGGCCAATTTCGGACGACCACCATAATAGTTGCGTCTCTTGGTTTCTTGAGTTCTTAGGCTTCTTAGGTAACTCATACTTAATGTAACTGTCTATCAGTTCGCTTAGTGTGTGTTTTTTGGCTTCGGTAGTTTTGAAGTGGCGACCTTCTTTAATTGCGCTTTCGGTAGAAGCTGCCCACTTATTTGCATCGGTCTTACGCTC
>JAYWDO010000137.1:0-52207 GCA_043779795.1 Pseudomonadota bacterium | reverse complement strand
AGCCGCTTTAGTTTTAAGAGTCTCTAACACCATTGCCAATGCCTCTTTACCGCCTTGGCGATCAGCGTCATTGTCTTCGGTCTTAACCTCGACATTATGGCCGTCAGTTACTACTGACCAGCCGAGCCTAGGACGATTCATGTTTATATTTATTTTCATTTGGAGGAGGGAGACGGAAAGTTGATGTGCTGCGAGTGTAGCAGTAAGTAAGTCGCGCGTACGCAAAGACCAGCGTCGATCTATACCGAGACGCTGAATACGTAAATAATAAATGCCATGCTTGGATTTTTGAAGCCGTGAATCAGTACGCATATCATATCAGTACCACTAACCAGTACCACTTTTATGCTTGATTCTCTGCCTCATATGTGAAGTTGTTTAAAATCAACAACTTACAATAAATTGGCGTCCCCACCGGGATTCGAACCCGGGTCGCCTCCGTGAAAGGGAGGTGTCCTAGGCCTCTAGACGATGGGGACCTAAGAATTTCTAAACCTTGCTTTGCATTACTGCAAGTGCAACATTCTACTACAAAACACTTTAAACGCTAAGCAATATTTCTAAAAATACTGCAGTTTTGGTGGAGGTAAGCGGGATCGAACCGCTGACCTCTTGCATGCCATGCAAGCGCTCTCCCAGCTGAGCTATACCCCCGTACCTACATCATTTCGCTAAAGAATCAATGACACGTCAGCGAGGCGCCATAATAAAGAGGGGTAGGGTGATTGTCAATAACTTTTCGGTGAATATATCTAATATTTACTTGAGTCGTAATAGATTTAAACTTTAGTTTTAATGTTGATATAACTGACGGTGAGCAATGGAGCTAATTAAATCAACATGTTAGCCATTTTTACTTGGTTGCCGATGTTGAAGATTAAAAATTAACCAATAATTAGCTTTTAGCCTCTCACATTAGACTCTCTATCAAACTGCATTAAATCTACGTGTGGTTGCGGTTGCCAGCCTGATTTTCGATGCTCAGCTACGACATTGGTGAATATGCCTCCTCGTACGTAAAACTTAGCTGTTACGCGCATGAATTTTGGATCAGTTGTTGTAACTAAGTCATCCAAAATTCGATTGGTAACGGCTTCATGGAAACAGCCTTCATTGCGAAACGAAACAATATAGAGTTTTAAGCTTTTAAGCTCTACGCATAGCTGATCAGGAATGTAGTCTAAGTAGATAATTGCAAAGTCAGGTTGCCCAGTTTTTGGGCACAGGCAAGTAAACTCGGGTATTTCCATGTGGATATGAAAATCACGATTTGGGTTCGGGTTAGGAAACGTTTCTAATGTTTTAGATGGTTGAGCGCTCAAATCGCCTAATAAAGTTACGTTTTCGTGCAAAGGGGTGTTAGGCATATAGGCATTCGTTTAAATAATTTAGACTATTATAAATCGCTTGTTATAAAATTGAATAATTAATAAAAGTAATCTCAAAACTCAGCTGTATTTCATTAAGATTGTATATTTGCGCCTTACTCATTTAAAACTCGCCGGCTTCAAATCGTTTGTTGATCCAACAACGTTGCATATTCATGGGCAGCGTGTGGGTGTTGTTGGGCCTAATGGTTGCGGTAAGTCTAATATTATGGAGTCTGTACGCTGGGTGTTAGGCGAATCCTCTGCCAAAGAAATGCGTGGTGATAGCATGGATGCAGTGATATTTAACGGTTCTGGTAACCGCAAACCCATTTCTCGCGCCAGTGTTGAATTAGTGTTTGATAATAGCTTAGGTGGCGCATCTAGTGAGTGGTCACAATATGCTGAAATTTCCGTTAAGCGCATCATAGAGCGTGAAAAAGGCTCTACTTATTACATTAATAATATTGTGGTACGCCGACGTGATGTCACTGATCTATTTTTAGGTACTGGCTTAGGAGGCCGTGCTTATGCCATTATTGGCCAAAATACCATCAATCGTATTGTTGAAGCTAAGCCTGAAGAATTACGTATTTTTTTAGAAGAAGCCGCTGGTATTAGTAAATATAAAGAACGACGACGCGAAACAGAAATGCGTTTACGCGATACGAGAGAAAATCTAACGCGTGTTGAGGATATTATCCAAGAATTGGATAAGCAGGTTACGCGTTTACAATCTCAGGCAGTGGTGGCTGAGCGCTATCATCGTCTGCAAGCCGCTTTAAATATCACCAAAGGTCAAATTTGGTTGTTAAAAAAACGTGATGCAAGTTTGCTTTGGGAGCATGCCCAACAAACTGTAGAAAAACTGGTGAATGAGCTTGAAGTGCAAATGGCAAGTTTACGTAGTTGTGAAAGTGTATTAGAAACTGCGCGCCAACAAAGTTTTAGTGCAATAGAGGCCACCAATCAAGCGCAGGCTAGTTATTATGAAGTGAATGCTGAAGTTTCAAACTTAGAAAATCAAGTTAAAAGTACGGCTGACGCGCGTGAACGCTTGCAATTGCAGTGGCAGCAATTTAATTCGCAACTAGAAAAAAATATTGCACAACATACTCACCTTCAAACTAGCTTGTTGCTGGCAGAAGCTGAGTTGCAAAGTGCAAATGCAGATTTCACCTCATCAGAGCTTACCATTCAAAATGCACGTGCGGTATTACCTGAAAAATCACAACAATTTCAACGTGCGCTGACTACTTTTAATGCATGCCAAGCGGCATTGATGAACGTAGAGCAAGGTTTGCGGTTAGAGCTGCTTAATGTTGGCCATATTGCGCGTATCAGTACTGAAACCACACATCAGTTACAGCGTATGCAGGAGAGCTTGGCTAGTATACAGCTGGCGTCAAATGACATTATTGATGGTAAGCATACCGCACTGCTAATTGCTGAGGCTGTGATAGTTGATTTGGAAAAATGCACATCAGTTATGCAGGAAAATGAGCTATCTATTACTTTTTCACTAAAGAATCATCGAGATTTATATCAATTCAAGCAGCGTGAATTTAATATGCTTGACGCTGAAATGAGCTCATTAGCAAAAATTCAGCAATCTGTGTGCTCAGGTAACAACGAAGCAACATTAAGCGCGTGGTTAAAAAATGCAGGCTTAGATAATTGCGCTCATATTTGGCAAAGTATTACTATAAAACCAGGATGGGAAACTGCATTTGAGGCGATATTAGGCGCTAGACTTAATGCAATTTTTACCAGTGAAATTGTTGCCAGTGAAATTACACAAACAATTAGACCGTCAAGCGCGCTAAGCTTGGCAATGTCTAATCCGTCAATAACTACAGTGTCAGCACTTAAAGATACTGACCAATCTACGATGTATTCTTTAGTAGATAAAATTGAATCTAATTATCAGGCAGTGTTACAAGATTGGCTAGCAGGTGCTTATTGGTTGGCCGATGATGTTGATGTGGTGTCTGCAAGTCGCCAGCTAAATTACGGTGAGTGTTTGGTGAATAAGCTGGGCGACATTTATACTCGCCATAGTGTGACTTTTTTTGGTGCGCAGTCTTTGATGCATGGCGTGTTAGAAAGGCAGGCGCAGTTAGAGCAATTACAGAAACAACTGCCCGACTTACAGAGAAGCTTACACTTAGCTGGCGAGCAGGTCAGCCAATTAGAGAATAAGCTGCAAAGCTTACGCACTGATCAGCAAACGCATACCTTGCAATTAAAAGCGGCAACACAAAATGCGCACCAGCTTAATTTGTCGTTTCAACAACTTCAGCAACAACAAGTCAATGCTTTGCAGGGACGAAAAACATTGCAAGGTGATTACGCGTTGGCAGATGAAAAACTGCTGACACTTAAAGCAGAGTCCATGCAAAAAGAGCTGTTGATTGAAGGGCTTAAGCAAAACTTATTGCAATTACAAAATGAAAAATCAATCTTGAGTGTCAATAAGAAAGAATTTGAATTGAGCTTTAATGAGGCACGCAATCAATTACAGGTGATGGAGCGAACCTTTCAGGAAGAAGGATTTAACCTTAAATTAAATAATAATAAAATCAATGAATTATCAGCTAAAATAAATAATTTACTTCAAGAAAATGCCAGCCTTAAATTGCGCTGTAATGAAGTGGAAAGCACATTAGCTGCAACTAAAATGGAGGCACTAAAGACCAAGTTAGAAGCCTCTCTTAATCGCAAGCAGCATCAAGAGCAATCGCTGATTGCTGCACGTAATAATTTGAGCGAATGTGAAGCGGTATTACAGCAGCATGAGCGCGCACGTATGAAAAATGAACAGTTATTGTATCCCTTACGTGATAAATTAGAAGTTAGTCGATTGGCAGAGCAGAAGTCACGCTTATATTTTGAACAATGCCAGGCTGAGTTAATGGAATCAAACGTAAATGAAGCCGAGCTTGCAGAGAATCTCTATGCACTAAAATCGGAAGGTGCTGCTGAAAATCTTAAAGTCGCCGATTTAGAAAGAAAAAAAACTAACTTAACGCAGGATATAGAGGCGCTAGGTGCGGTAAATCTAGCAGCAATACTAGCGCTGGAAACTGAGCAAACACGTAAAAGTTATTTAGACAGCCAAAGTCGTGATTTGCTGGATGCTAGCGAAACGCTAGAAGATGCTATTCGTAAAATAGACCGCGAAACAAGAGGGCGCTTAAAAGCCACTTTTGATGAGGCTAATCGTCATTTTAACGAGTTATTTATGACGCTTTTTGGTGGCGGCCAAGCGCGTTTAGAATTGCTAGGCGAAGAAATTTTAGATACGGGTATGCAAGTTTTTGCGCAACCACCAGGCAAGAAAAATAGTACGATTCATTTACTATCAGGTGGAGAAAAGGCACTCACCGCACTAGCACTGATATTTGCATTATTTAGACTTAATCCAGCACCATTCTGTTTGATGGATGAGGTTGATGCACCTTTAGATGACAGTAATACCGAGCGATTTTGCGCGATGGTGAAAAATATGTCTGAAAAAACACAGTTTTTATACGTAAGTCATAATAAAATAACAATGGAAATGGCGCAGCAATTGATAGGTGTTACTATGCAAGAATCTGGTGTATCGCGCATTGTTGATGTGGATATGGAAGCCGCAGTGAGAATGGTTGAGGAGCTAGCTACTTAATGCTTAATGGCCTTATAGTCGGTTGGAAATAGTGGGTAAAACTAATGGTTGAAAGTTTAGCGTAATGAGTGATTTGCAAATAATGTTAATAATGATTGGTGCGCTGATAATTGTGGCCGTAATTGTTGTCAATTGGTGGCAGGAAAGGCGTTTTCATCAGCAAGTAACGCGTAGTTTTACTCCGCTAGATAGCGACGCATTGCTTGATGATCCGAAAATTGATACTTCAAAATTTGAGACTAATAGTGCATACAATTCAATTAATGATCCAGCGATGGATGACTTTACCTTTGAGAGCGTGGAACCCACACATACTTTTAATGATGCAATCAATCCAGTCAAGAGTAATGCCTTGGGTGATGTGAGCTTAAACTCAGAAGCTGCGGATCGATTTGTTAAATTAAATCGGCCAGATGCTAAACAAAATAATGTGATTGAAAATATTTCGATTGATGCAGCATTTTCTCAATTATCAAACGCAATCTCTAACGGCTTATCTGCACGTGAGCTAGAAGCCAATATTGCTGCTAAAGCCGATAGCTATATTGAAGCGATTGCTGATGTAAAACCAGCACAACACGATGATATTAAAGCAATATTTGATGAAGCATTTAGCCAAACAAACAAAGCTGCAACCGCTTATGAATTTACGCCTGTTGAGCAATTAAGTGATGATAATATCCCTTTCAAGCCAAACAAATTGGCGTCTGCTGAAAATATAATTCAATCAAACCCAGAACTCAGTGTAAATGAGCCTCAGCTCGATATTGAAATTACTGAATTAAATTTGCCAGCCATTTTGCATGCGCAAATGGATTTAACTGCTGTATTGTATCTAGCGACTGAATCGTCTGTGAATACCTTAACTGCTGCGTTAGCAGGTTTGTTTGACGATTATGATAAACCAATTTTTGTACACGCCTTAAGGTCACATTTAGATTCAAATAAGCAATGGAGCTTATTGAAAGATATTGCCCAGAATCAACAAATTTCAAAAGTGGCTTGTAGTTTGCAGTTGGCTGACCGTGCGGGTGCGGTATCACGTAATGTACTTAATCGCTTTCAACTAGCCGTTGAAACCTTTGGGCTAGACATTAATGCGCATGTTGAGTGGCAAAGTTCTGGGGATGCGCTTACTAAAGCAACAGCCCTAGATACATTCTGTATTGAGGTGGATAAAACCATGGGTTTTCATCTTGTTCATGGTGAAAATGGTGCATTTACCGGTACCAAACTCAAAGGCTTGGCCGAAGCGCAGGGTTTTATATTAGCCGCTGATAGCACTTTTAAGCATTTTGATGAAGCTGCAATGCTGTCTTCTAATCATCAAAAACCACAAATATCATTTGTAATGTTCAATCGCGATGCGAATCCGTTTAATCCAGAAATGTTGAGAAGTTCCGTTGTAAAAGGCGTCACTTTCCAGCTTGATATTCCACATGTTAAGCATTGTGCCGAAGCTTTTACGCAAATGGTACAAGTAGCAAAACAAATGGAAATCGGCTTAAATGCGGTGCTAGTTGATGACAACAATAAAGTGTTGAGTGATATTCAAATTGAAAAAATCCGCCATCAATTAAAAGTCATTCATGCCAGCATGTTGGTGCGAGGCATTATTCCTGGGTCAGATAGCGCACTCAGATTGTTTTCTTAATTTTTGCTTCATTTGAAAATAGAGCAAAAAATGGCTGAGATTGCAGAAAAAAGCATCATTGACTTACGTGAACTAATTGCTCGATATGATTACGAATACTATGCGCTCGATGCGCCTTCTGTGCCAGATAGCGAATATGATCGTATTTATCGTGAACTTCAAAGTTTAGAAAGTCAGCATCAACATTTAATCACGCTCGATTCTCCAACGCAGCGCGTAAGTGGCTCTGCAGTCAATGCGTTTAGTAGCATTACGCATAGACAAGCCATGTTATCACTCAATAATGTCTTTGAAAATAGCGGCTTAGAAGCTTTTGATAAGCGTATTCGTGAAGCATTAGGGCAAGAAATTATTGAATATGCAGTTGAACCTAAATTTGATGGTTTAGCCATTACACTCACTTATGAACAAGGTATACTCACCCAAGGTGCCACGCGTGGCGACGGTTACACTGGTGAGGATGTTACGCATAATTTGCGTACATTACGTGCGATTCCCATGCGTTTACACTGCGTAAACCCACCTCAATTACTCGAAGTTCGTGGTGAAGTGCTCATGTTTAAGCGTGATTTTGAAAAACTTAATCGAGCACAGTTTGCTAAAGGTGATAAATTATTCGCTAACCCTCGCAATGCTGCCGCAGGCAGTCTACGTCAGTTGGATGCAAAGATTACCGCTACTCGCCCTTTAAGCTTTCTTGCTTACGGCTTAGGCGCAGCAGAGGGCATACCTGCTTTGAGCAGTCATAGTAAGGCGATGGATTATTTGGCAGACTTATGTTTACCTGTTAGTCGCGAGCGAAACGTAGTGAGTGGCTTAGCTGGTTTGCTTGATTACTACCGCAAAATTGGATCAGTACGCGAAAAACTACTTTACGACATTGATGGCGTTGTCTATAAAGTTAATCAATTGAATCAGCAAAATGAATTAGGCTTTGTGTCCAGAGCGCCGCGATGGGCAATTGCACATAAGTTTCCTGCGCAAGAAGCGCTGACAGTGATTGAAGATATTACCGTGCAAGTAGGGCGCACAGGTGCGATTACGCCAGTAGCAAGATTAAAACCTGTTTTTGTTGGTGGTGTTACCGTTACCAATGCCACATTGCACAATGAAGATGAAGTGCGCCGTAAGGATGTGCATATAGGCGACACCGTCAGCGTGCGTAGGGCTGGTGATGTGATCCCTGAAGTGGTGAATGTAGTGCTGGAAAGACGGCCCGTAGATGCACAGCGCTTTGAAATGCCTACAGCTTGCCCTGAATGTGGATCACATATATTAAAGCAGGCTGACGAAGCTGTTGCACGCTGTACAGGAGGTTTATTCTGCCCGGCACAACGTAAGCAAGCCATTATCCATTATGCTTCACGTCGTGCGATGGATATTGAAGGTTTAGGTGAAAAGCTGGCAGAGCAATTAGTTGAGGCCAATTTAGTACATACGCTTGCTGATATTTATAAGTTGGATATATTGACGTTAAGTAACTTAGACCGTATGGCAACTAAGTCCGCACAGAATATTCTAGATGCTTTGCAATGTAGTAAGGCAACTACGCTGGCACGTTTTATTTATGCGCTTGGTATGAGAAACGTTGGAGAAGCTACAGCCAAAGATTTAGCCAACCATTTTGGTAATCTAGCTGCCTTAATGCATGCTAGCACCGAAGATTTACTTACTGTGAATGATGTCGGCCCGGTGGTAGCAGAATCTATTACCAACTTTTTTGGTGAAACGCACAATCAAACAGTCATCGTCGAGTTGCTGGCAGCGGGTATTACTTGGCCAGAAACTCAAGGTAAACATGCTGCTACCGGCAATTTTGTCGGTAAAACCTTTGTACTTACGGGCACCTTGCCAAACTTATCGCGTGATAATGCAAAACAAATGATAGAAAATGCAGGCGGAAAAGTAAGTGGCAGTGTCTCAAAAAAAACTGATTTTGTAGTGGCCGGTAGCGATGCTGGCAGTAAGTTAGATAAAGCACAAGCGCTGGGTTTAGTCATATTGGATGAAGCGGCGTTACTGGAGTTGCTTGCTTAAACTTTAACGGAAAATATGAATAATCAAAATTATCATCAATACCTTGATCAAGTCATTGCCATCGCAAAAACGGCTGGTGCAGCCATCATGCAGGTGTATTCAACTGATTTTGATGTTGAAAAAAAAGAGGATAACTCGCCGCTGACTCAGGCAGATTTAGCTGCGCATCATGTGATTGTTCATGCTTTAAATCAGCTCACTCCACACATTCCAGTGTTATCTGAAGAGTCTGAAGCAATAGATTATGATATTCGTAGAGAATGGCAGCAATACTGGCTGATAGATCCGTTAGATGGTACTCGCGAGTTCGTAAAACGTAACGGTGAGTTTACCGTTAACATTGCTTTGATCGATGGTCAACAATCAATATTAGGCGTGGTTTATGCACCAGTAACTGGGGTGTTATATTTTGCAAACAAGTCCAATGGCGCTTATAAGCAAGCGGAAGGCAAAGCAGCTGTACATATTCATACTAAAGTATTAAACCTAAAACAACCTATTGTGGCTGGTAGTCGTTCGCATACCGATGAGAACATGCAAAACTTCATGCGAAATATTGAAAATAACTTAGGGGTTAAACCTGAACTTATTCGTATGGGTAGTTCTCTTAAAATATGCCTGGTGGCCGAAGGCGCTGCTGATGTTTATCCTAGGTTAGGGCCAACCTCTGAGTGGGATACTGCAGCAGCTCATTGCGTGTTAAGTGAGGCCGGCGGCGGTATTGTGGATGCAATGGGGTCAACGTTACGCTACAACAGCAAACGCTCTTTATTAAACCCATTTTTCTTTGCCCAAAGTGCAGGCGTAATCAATTGGGCAACTTATTTGTAACTATAGTATTAGCAACAATAATCATAGTCGCTACATTCAATAAAACTGTTAGAAAGAGAGCCCTCAATGAAATTACAAGTTACTTTAAGTTCATTATTTATCACATTGTTTTTTAACAATGTTTATGCCATAAGTTCTGAGAACTTAGCCTGTAATCAAGCGCTTGATAAAGGTGATGTGGCAGCGGCCATGATGCAATCTAGTAAAGTATTAAGTGTCAATATAAATGATAAAGATGCTTTAATTTGCCAAGGACGTTCTCTTGCAATTAAGGGTGACATGGTTAAAGCATTAGGCTCGTTTAAATTGGCTAATGCGCAATCTACTGATGTGCATGATAAAGTGATTTCTACGCTGCTGGTAGGTAATGCCTATAAATCACTTAAACAATATGATGAGGCAATTACCAGTTATCAACAAACCGTTTTAAATGCAAAAGCGGCTAATAACTTGGCATTTGAACGAGTGGGTAACAACGCAATTGCCGATGTTTATTTTAAAAAAAATCAATTTACAGAAGCTTTAGCCGAATACACGATAGGCAGTAAACTCGCAGTTAATGACAATGAGCGTGCCGAGAGTTTCGAATATATTGCGCTCACCTATCACAGTATGAATAATCATAATTTGGCACTTGAGTATCAAATTAAGGCGTATTTAATGAATGAGACTGCAGGCAATTTAGATCAGTACGCACATTCAAGCATTGAGCTAGGCCGCTATTACGCCATAGAAAAGAAATATACCAGTGCAGAAAATGTGCTTAATAAAATCATTAAGTTCGCAAAAGAACAAGGTGGTGCTTACTTTGAAGCGCAAGGTAGTTACATTTTAGCTAAAGTTAAAGTAGCAACAGGTGATATTCCAGCAGCTAAGGCTTTGGTAGAGCATGCAAAAATGATTGCTAAAACTACCAGCGACAAGGCGCTAGATGAAGAAATTGACCAGGAGACCAAAAACATGTTCTAAATATGAATAACTGAATTAAAGTGAATTTAAGTGACTTTAATTGAATTGTAAGTAAGTTGATTGGTCTACGACTAATGAGTGAAAGCAAGCTCTCACAACTCCTTATTATTTGAGAACAGTCATGATTATTCAAACGAAATCAGATATCATTCCTTCAGAAATTACACCTAAAGAAATCTTTGATAACCGACGTGATTTCATTCAAAAAGCAGGATTTGGCATAATTTCTGGGACTGCAGCCGTTATCAGTAACTCATTAGGTGCTGCAACCTTAAGTATCGGAGCCATTGAAGGTGCCAGTAAATCGGTGGGGCGCACAAACGGCCCTGCAATCATTAAGCCTTTTGGCTTACATCAAAAGATTACCGATTACGCTAAAACCAATTACGGCGCAGGTGAAAAACTGACCAATTATGACGATGTCACCTCCTACAATAATTATTATGAGTTCGGTACAGATAAAAATGAACCTGCAATTAACTCAAAGTTATTCAAACCACATCCTTGGACAGTCAGCATCGAGGGTGAAGTCAAGAAAAACAAAACGATCAGTATTGAAGATATTTATAAATTAGCTCCACTTGAAGAGCGTGTTTACCGTATGCGCTGCGTTGAAGGCTGGTCGATGGTGATTCCGTGGATTGGATTGCCGTTAGCGCAACTGATTAAATGGGCTGAGCCAAATGCTAATGCTAAATTTGTTGAGTTTATTTCATTAGCGGACACCCAGCGAATGCCTGGTCAAAACATCCAAGTGCTTGATTGGCCTTACACCGAAGGTTTACGCATGGATGAAGCGATGAACCCACTTTCTATTATGGCTGTTGGTTTGTACGGAGAGCAGTTACCTAACCAAAATGGCGCGCCAATGCGCTTGGTAACGCCATGGAAATATGGCTTTAAAGGTGCAAAAGCCATTGTTAAAATCCGTTTCACAGAAAAAATGCCACTCTCTAGTTGGATGAAAGCCGGTCCTAATGAGTATGGCTTTTATGCCAACGTAAACCCGCAAGTGGACCACCCACGCTGGACACAGTCATCAGAAAAACGTATCGGCGCTGGTATATTTGCTGGACGCATCAAAACACAAATGTTTAATGGCTACACAGAGCAAGTAGGGCAGATGTACGCAGGTTTAGATTTGCGTAAAAACTTTTAAGGGCACTCGAAATGTTATGTTTTTTAAATGCCATACCAACAAAAAAGCAATTAGTATGGATAAAAGCAGGCACCTTTATAGTTTGCCTGACTCCCTTAGTTCGATTAGTTTCGTTAGGTTTTCAAGAAAGCCTATCTGCCAACCCCATTGAGTTTATCGAACGATCGACAGGCTTTTGGGCACTATTTATATTATTAACGACATTAAGTTTAACGCCAATTAGACTAATCACCGGGTGTGTTTGGCAAATTCAACTACGTCGTATGCTGGGTCTATTCATGTTTTTTTATGCCGGCTTACACGTTACTAGTTATGTGTGGCTTGATTTTTCTTTTGATTGGACTAATATGACAAAAGATATTACCAAACACCCCCGCATACTCGTTGGCTTTGCTGCGTTTGTTTTAGCAATTCCTCTAGCCGTTACCTCAAGCAATGCCATGATGAAGCGACTACGTCATCGCTGGAAGCAATTGCATCAACTTGTGTATATCATTGCTATTTTAGGAATCTTACATTTTTGGTGGCTGGTTAAAAAAGACATTCGAGAACCGTTATTTTATGCACTAATTTTAGCGATATTATTGGTTGTTAGAATCTACTATAAATGTAAGCAGCCGATGATAAGACCACTCACTTTTTTAAAATGCGAAGAATCAGCAACCAAATAAGAAGTTTGAAATACAGCCTTATCATAGTAAAATAAGAAAATTGCATATCAAATTATCAGGATATGCATCAAGCTTAATTAAATTAAATTTTAAAAGTTTGATTTATATACATTTTGATGGATTAGTCGAAACCCAACTAGTCCGCCAAGATTTTGTAAAATAGATAAAGTCGCTTAAAGACAAGCGGCTTTACTTTTAACTTATAGACTACATTATAGGAAATAAAATGAGCCAAATCACATTAGAACATAACCCATCAGAAGAGAAATTAAAAGCGCTAGGCGTTTCAAGCTGGTCTATTTGGGATTGTGCACCATCAAAATTCCCATTAGATTTCGCTATGACAGAAAGCGCTTACGTACTTGAAGGTGAAATTCACGTAACACCACAAGGTGGCGAAACAGTAGTCATTAAAGCAGGTGATTTTGTAGTGTTCCCTAAAGGTATGAAATCAAACTGGGAAGTAACAAAACAATTGAAAAAACATTACAAACATAGCTAGTCAGTAATTTAGCTAGGCTCCTTGATAGCTACAGTTTAAAAGCCTTGATTATTCAAGGCTTTTTTGTTGGACCATTACAATGTGATTGTCTTGAGATTAAGCGTTGCGCTGCTTATTTGTAATATCGGCATTAAATATCCGCAATGAGGGTTTCTCTTAATGCATTGATACGGTGCATATCTAATTTTTGGCCTTTTTTAGCTGAAATTAAAAAAGTATCTTCTGCACGATTGCCTAATGTGATGATCTTTGCATTATGCAGTTCAATTTCCTGGATTAATAGCTTATGCGCCAGTGTGGCAAGAAGTCCTGGGCGGTCGTTAGCAATGATCTCTAATTTGTGATTGTTATTGTCGGTTTCTTCGGTAATAGTGATTTGCGCCTGAATGGGCATGTGCTTCACTTGCCGACTGATGCGACCTTGTAACGGCGCTTCTAGCAGGAAGTTTTCATCAAGTTTTTGCGCAAGTTCTACCTCAATAAATTTTAATAAACCACTGTAACTTACTGATTTACCTGATTGATCTAAAATGATAAAGCTATCTAACGCATACGCATGTTCGGTGGTATAAATTTTTGCTTCTGCAATGTTGTAGCCCATACGGTCAAAAAAGTTGCAGATTCTTGCAAACAGATCATTCTGATCTTTACTGTAAATCATCACTTGTATGCCATCACCGCTTGGGCTTAAGCGTGCACGAACAATGGGTATAACGGTATTTAAATGCGGGGTTAGCAAGCGGCTATGCCATGCTATTTCGTCACTTTCATGGCGAATAAAATAGTTTGCGCCAAACTTTTCCCACAAATGTTCATAAGAATGTGTACTTAAGCCAAATTTATTTAATCGTTCTGCAGCTTCTAATTTGCGTGCTGAAATGGCTTGTTGTGAATATAAATGATGCTCTGTTAAGTTCTCGCTATGCGCTTGTCTAAGTGCGTGCTTAGTGGCATTGAATAGACTCTCTAGTAGCCTTGCTTTCCATGCATTCCAAACTACCGGGCTGGTACCTCGAATGTCTGCAACGGTTAATAAGTAGAGCGCAACCAGATTACGTTCATTTTGTACAAAGTTTGCGAAAGACTCAATGATGCTAGGATCAGATAAATCAGACTTTTGTGCAGTGGATGACATTTTTAAATGTGAATCAACCAGCCAGGCAACTAATGTCCGGTCGGCTTTGGACAAGCCGTGCAGCTTGCAAAAGTTAATTGCGTCTACTGTACCAAGTGTAGAGTGATCTCCGCCACGTCCTTTGGCAATATCATGAAATAGCGCAGCTAAATACAATAAATGTGGTGCATCAAAGGCTGCAAACAATTGACTGCAAAGCGGAAACTCATGTTTAAGTTCTGGTTTTGCAAAACGCCGTAAATTAGCCAGCACGTTAAGAATATGTTCATCTACCGTGTATACATGGAATAAATCATGCTGCATTTGTCCGATGATTTTACCGAATGCTGGAATATAGCAACCCAAAATACCATATTGATTCATAGCTCTAAGGGCATGATTAACGCCATTAGTTAGCGATAATATTTCTATGAATTTTTTCTTATTTTGCGGATTTTGACGAAAATCACGATTGACTAATTTTTTAACACGTTGCAAATTGCGCAGCAATGTAGCACCCATTCCAGTGAGCTCGGGGTGCTGCTGGAGTAATAAAAAAGCGTCTAAAATGGCAGAAGGATTCTGTTGCAGCATGCCTGCAGTTTTAGCTTCTAAAAGCTGATTATGCGCTTCAAAATACGCGTTGATCGGATTGATAATGGCTGGGCTATTTGAGAGTTTTTGTGCGAGCAGTTTAAGTAAAATTTCGTTCATTAACTGCACAAACTTAGCACTGCGGTAATAACTTTGCATCAACTGTTCACTGGCGCGTTTACGCGGCGTGTTGATATAACCTAAAGTTGCGGCGAGTTCATTTTGATAATCAAATAACAAGCGATCTTCACGACGGTTACTTAAAAAATGTAAGTGTATACGTAGTAATTGCAGGTTTTTTTCATGGCGTCGAATTTGACGCGACTCTAACACCGTGATGATGTGTTGTTTCACCAACATGGACCAAGCATTGCCTACATTGGGTCGTGTACCAGCATATAACTCGTTGCTATTACACATATTTAAACTACGTGTTAACCACGCAATCATGTGTAAATCACGTAAGCCACCAGGACTTTCTTTAATATTGGGTTCTAAGTTGTAGGCGGTATCGTTAAACTTAGCATGTCGGTTATCTTGTTCTTTAAGTTTTGCAGCAAAAAAATCCTGCGCGTTCATACTGCGGTCAATATTGCTTAAAAATATTTGATAAAGTGTTGGCTCGCCGATTAAAATACGCGACTCTATTAAATTCGTTTGTACCGTAATGTCTTTTTGCGCTTCAGCTATACATTCACTTAGGCTTCTTACACTGTGGCCAACATTCAAGCCAATATCCCACAGCAAGCCAACGAATGACTCGATACTACTATTGAAAAGCGTATTTTCAGCCGATTGCTCTGGTAGCAAAATAAGCAAATCAATGTCTGAATGCGGGTAAAGTTCCCCGCGACCATAACCACCTACGGCAATCAAGCAGCATTGTTTTGCAATATCCGCTTGTAGCCAAATTTCGGCAAGTAAGTGATCGACTAGCTTGCAATGCTGTTTGAACAATTTTGAGGTGTTTGGAGTTTGCGTAAAGTCTGCTTTAAACGCTGAAACCCCATCTTTAAGATGCTGTCGCCAAAAGGCGACCTTTTCTTTTTCAGTAAGATGATCTTTTAAGTTTTTAACTAGATCTTTCACTTAAAGTAGTCTTTTTAAAGGTAAATTTAAAGAAATTAAAGTTTTAAACAAAGGCAGGTGTGGGAGGCGTTCCATCAGATAAGGTCATCACTTCATAACCTGTTTCAGTGACTAAAATAGTATGTTCCCATTGCGCTGAAAGGCTACGATCTTTTGTCACAATAGTCCAGCCGTCAGGCATTTGCTTAATATCGCGTTTGCCAGCGTTAATCATCGGCTCAATCGTAAACATCATGCCAGCTTTGAGTACCAAGCCAGTACCAGCTTTGCCGTAATGCAATACTTGTGGATCTTCATGAAAAACCTTGCCAATGCCGTGACCACAAAACTCACGTACCACGCTATAGCCACTTTTTTCTGCAAATACTTGAATAGCGTGACCAATATCACCCAATGTTGTGCCTGGTTTTACTTTAACAATCCCTAACCACATGGCTTGGTAGGTGAGTTCACATAAGCGCTTCGCTTGATTTGTCACTTCGCCCACATAAAACATGCGACTTGTGTCGCCGTGATAACCATTTTTAATCACAGTAATGTCTATATTGACGATATCGCCATTTTTTAGCATTTTATCGCTAGGTACACCATGACAAATTTGTTGATTAATCGAAGTGCAAATTGATTTAGGGTAGGGCTTATGGCCACCTGGCGCATAATTGAGCGGTGCGGGAATAGCTTGTTGTACGCCCACAATATAATCGTGGCAAAGCTTATCAAGCTGGTCTGTGCTCACGCCGTGCACAACGTATGGCGTAATGAAGTCTAATACTTCAGAGGCTAGCTTGCCTGCGATACGCATTTTTTCTATATCTTGCTGGTTTTTGATTGAGATTGCCATGAAATTGCTAATTAAATAATGTAGGTACACATTTTAGCATAGCCACTTTAACAATTAAAATATCTATGAAGCGACAGGCACACCCACAAGGCGCATCACTCTATCAATATCTATGCGTAAAAACTCTGCAATATCACGGTAATCATCGGGCAATGCAGCATCATCCCAGCCATTTGCAGAATGCCTGGCAAGGTTAACTGCTAGCGTTACATTCCTCACGCGCTGTTCGCCTGAGGCACCATCTTGCATCAAGTGGGATAGTAGTGCTGGCAACTGAAATACCTCCACTAACTCTTTTTGCAGATCACTCAATTTAAAACCTAGTACTTGCTGTTGCGTATTGGTGCTGCGCAGGGTTTTGTCTGCATGTTGCATCGCATGAATCGTACTCATTTCTTCTGGCGAAAAGCACCACATTAGCATTTCAGCCAAGTCATGTAACAACGCTGCAGTACGCACTTCTTCGGCGTGCGTATCAGCAAGATATGTTGCCCAATCGGCAGCATAATGCGCTGCACGATGCGCTCGGTGTATGAGTTTCAGTAAATGGGTAAGTGCGACCAAGTGCGTTTTAAGAACATCTTCTACCAAAAAATCTGCGGGGATATTTTTGAAAAATGTCGTCATCCCCATCATCAAAATGGCTTGTTCAACTTGTACCAAATCTTGTAACTGCTGCTTGCTTTTGTGTTTTTGTGAATAGCTCAATACTCTAAAGACCATCATTGGGTCATTCATTACTGACGCAGTAAGCGCACGTGCGCTTAGCTTATCTTCGTCTTCTTTAAGCCTTGCAATATCTCGCGCAGTGTTTTTCAACACAGGTATTTCGGCTGTACGTAAAAAAGCAATCCAAGCACTTATATCCTTCGTTGCTAGCACTGGTGGTATTAAAGCCATTTAACATTCTCCTCTAGTAGCCTCGTAGCATACACCCCCAAATCACTATTAATAACGTAAATAAAGAACCAAAAAATAGCGTACACCATTGAATTGCGCTTAACAGCGGTTTTAATCATTAGTGCACCTGAGTAATATTAGGCATAATGCTTGGTTGCAATCCCAAAAAGTAGCTACTTAAGCTAGCAAACTCAATCGGTTAGTGGTAATATTTGCCCTCTGCAATTTAGCAGAGGTGCATTTAATCGTGCAATGTAAAATTTACACACAACCCAATCAAGGGTGCTTAAAGTTTAAAGTTTTTAATAAAAGCTTATAAATCAAAGTGTTTCTGGTGTTGTGTGAATTCATAACCCTTTTGAAAAGAGAAATATTATGTCAGTCACTATGCGTGATATGTTAGAAGCCGGCGTTCACTTCGGTCATCAAACCCGTTACTGGAATCCAAAAATGGCACCGTTTATTTTCGGTGATCGTAACAAAATCCATATCGTAAATCTAGAAAAAACACTACCAATGTTTGAAGATGCACTTAAACATGTGCGTACATTGGCTGCTAATAAAGGCCGTATCTTATTCGTTGGTACAAAACGCCAAGCACGCGACATTGTAAAAGAAGAAGCTAGCCGTGCTGGTTGTGCTTACGTGAATCATCGTTGGTTGGGCGGCATGCTCACTAACTTTAAAACTGTTAAACAATCTATCAAACGTCTTCATGACTTTGAAGTAATGTTGTTAGATGGTAGTTTAGAAAAATTTGGTAAAAAAGAAGCGCTTGGTTACAAACGTGAAATTGAAAAATTAGAGCGTTCTATCGGCGGTATTAAAGAAATGGGTGGCTTGCCAGATGCAATTTTCATTATTGACGTTGGTCATGAAAGCGGTGCGATTACTGAAGCTGCTAAATTAGGTATTCCAGTGATTGGTATTGTTGATACTAATAACTCACCTGATGGCGTAGCGTATGTTATTCCTGGCAACGATGACTCATCTCGCGCTATTCGCTTATATGCACGTGGTATTGCTGATGCAGTTTTAGAAGGCCGTAGTTCTGTCATCTCTGAGCTTATTAAATCAGCCAGTGAAGAAACTGTAGAAGTTGCTGAAGCTGTTACTGAGTAATTAACTCAGCCTTAAAAGGGGCTTAATGCCCCTTTTTTAGTTTTAAATTAACATTAAAATCAATAAATTAAACTATACTTTTAAAGTGGTTTATAGAAATTTAGGAGCTTAAAATGGCTGAAATTACCGCGAGCATGGTAAAAGAATTACGTGAGCGCACAGATGCGCCTATGATGGATTGTAAAAAGGCGCTAACAGAAGCTGAAGGCGATATGACACGTGCAGAAGAAATTATACGCGTTCGTTTTGGTAACAAAGCTAGCAAAGCTGCTGGCCGCGTTGCTGCTGAAGGTACTGTTGGTATCTTTATTAGTGTGGATGGTAAATCTGGTGCAATGATCGAAGTAAACTCTGAAACTGACTTCTGTGCAAAAAATGAAGACTTTTTGAAGTTTGTAAATGAATTAGCAACTATTGTTGCGGCTAACAATCCTGCTGATATTGCTGCAGTCACTACTCTACCTATGCGTGATTCAACGGTTGAAGATACGCGTGCACAATTGGTCGGTAAGATTGGTGAAAACGTTACACCACGTCGCTTTGTATGCCCAACAGTACAAGGTAAGCTTTCTAGCTACATCCATGGCGCTAAAATCGGCGTGTTGGTTGACTTGGTTGGCGGCGATGAAGCGTTAGCAAAAGACATCGCTATGCACATTGCAGCAGCCAAACCAAAATCATTGGATGCTTCAGGCATTGATGCTAGCTTGATTGAGACAGAGCGCCGTGTTGCGATTGAAAAAGCAAAAGAAGCTGGTAAGCCAGAAGCGATGCTAGAGAAAATTGCTGATGGTACTGTGCAAAAATTCTTAAAAGAAGTAACGTTGTTAAGCCAAGTTTTTGTTAAAGATGATAAGCTTACCATTGAGCAACTGCTTAAATCTAAAGGCGCATCAGTCGCTTCATTCACCATGTTTACCGTGGGTGAGGGCATTGAAAAAGTGGTGGTTGATTACGCGGCAGAAGTTGCAGCAGCAGCGGCAGCAATCTAAGCAACTTTAATTTGATGTAATCATGCATCAGATTAAATGACTAGCTAAGATTGAAAATGGATTAAGCACACGCTTAGTCCATTTTTTTTAGGTTTTTGTTAACCTAGATTTACATTTCCAATGCTTATTTTATTCCTGAAATCGTGTTTTTATGCTTAAATAAGCAAACTTAAAAAAAGAGGAATTCTTGTGTCCGTACCAGCTTATAAGCGCATCTTACTTAAACTTTCTGGCGAGGCATTAATGGGCGATGATGCTTATGGTATCAACCGCGTTACCATTACTCGCATCGTGAATGAGATAAAAGAAGTCGTTGATTTAGGCGTTCAAGTTGCAGTGGTGATTGGTGGTGGCAATATTTTTCGCGGCGTCGCACCGGCGGCTGAAGGAATGGATAGAGCAACCGCAGATTATATGGGTATGTTAGCCACAGTAATGAACGCAATGGCACTACAAGACGCCATGAAGAATATTGGTTTGAATGCCCGCGTACAAAGTGCTTTAAATATTGAGCAAGTAGCTGAACCTTATATCCGTGGAAAAGCCATTCGTTATTTAGAAGAAGGTCGAGTGGTCATTTTTGGCGCCGGCACTGGCAATCCATTTTTTACCACTGATACTGCAGCGGCCTTACGTGGTATGGAGATTAATGCCGAGATCGTCATTAAAGCGACCAAAGTTGATGGCGTTTATACGGATGATCCTAAAACGAATCCAGAAGCGATGCGTTATAAAACCATTACTTTTGATGAGGCAATCATTAAAAACCTTAAAGTAATGGACGCGACTGCGCTTACTTTATGTCGTGATCAAAAACTGCCAATCTCAGTGTTTAGTATTTTCAAACAAGGCGCATTGAAAAAAGTGGTGATGGGTGAAGATGAAGGAACAATGGTTACACCTTAATGCTAGCTCTGTAGGCCGCATTAATAAACAATCGTATCCAATTAAGTCATAAAAGCATCAATAAATTTACAAAAGATCAGTAGGAGAATCAAATGTTAGATGAAGTGAAGAAAAGCGCAGAACAAAAAATGCAAAGAGCATTGGAAGCACTTAAAAATGATTTAGCAAAAGTCCGTACAGGCCGCGCACATGTTGGATTGTTAGACCATGTGATGGTTGAATATTACGGCTCGATGATAGCGGTTAATCAAGTTGCAAACGTTAATTTAGGGGATGCGCGTACCATTAACGTACAGCCTTTTGAAAAAAGCATGATAGGTAAAGTTGAAAAAGCGATTCGCGATTGTGACTTAGGTTTAAACCCAGCGACTAATGGTGATTTGATTCGTGTGCCGATGCCGATGTTAACGGAAGAGCGCCGTCGTGATATGACTAAAATAGTCCGCAACGAAGCTGAAGGCGCAAAAGTTTCAATTCGTAACGCACGTCGTGATGCAAATGATGCGTTAAAGAAAATGTTAAAAGAAAAAGAAGCTTCTGAAGATGATGAGCGACGTGCGCAAGACGATATTCAAAAGGCAACTGATAAAGCAGTGGCTGAAGTAGATAAGATGTTGCAAGTCAAAGAAGTTGAGTTAATGGCTGTTTAATTGCCAAAAATATCGAAGCCATACTTGCAAAATTTTCACCATTTCAAAACCATAAGCAAAGCTAATCGGAGCGCATGTGGCTTTTTTTACTAGCGCGACCCAAACAATACCATTAGCTGCCGAAATGCCTAAACACATTGCTGTGATTATGGACGGTAATGGCCGTTGGGCACGTAAGCGTTTTTTGCCTAGAATAGCAGGGCATAAACGTGGCGTGGAAACCGTACGCGATCTTGTTAAATATTGCGTTAATCTAAAAGTGGAATATTTAACACTATTTGCCTTTAGCAGTGAAAATTGGCGCCGCCCAAGCGAAGAAGTATCATTTTTAATGGGTTTATTCATTCAAGCGTTAAAGTGTGAAGTGACCAAGCTCCATCAAAATAATATTAAACTCATTATGATTGGTGACCGGAGTCGTTTTAATGCGGAGTTGATCGCACAAATTGAGGCGTCAGAACTGCTTACGGCGAAAAATACTGGTCTAGTTTTATCTATTGCGGCTAATTATGGCGGCCGTTGGGATGTGTTGCAGGCTGTGAATAAAATGCAATTGGCTGCACCGCAGCTCGCAGGATTCTATCGGGAAGATCATCTCACACCCTATCTATCAATGAGTTATGCTCCAGAACCTGACCTATTTATACGCACTGGCGGTGAAAAGCGTATTAGTAATTTTCTATTATGGCAACTTGCTTATACCGAACTTTATTTCACAGATACCTTGTGGCCAGATTTTAACCAAGAAGCGTTTAACTTGGCGGTAGGCTCGTATCAAAAGCGTGAACGTCGATTTGGTCGTACTAGTGAACAGTTAAGTGAACCCTTGGCTGATGCAAACAATTAATGATGGCTAATGTTGTCCCCGATTTAAAATATTTTTTAAAAATAACCATAAATATCATCTATGCTAAAAACTAGAATTATCACGGCAATTTTTCTTATTATTGGCTTTTTAACCTTGTTGTTTTTAGCATCACAAATGGCCTGGGCTTTGACCGCGTTGACCATTACTTTAATTGCAGTTTGGGAATGGTCAAATCTAATTAAACTCAATCAAAAACAAATGCTTTTAAATGTATCGGTTGCTTTAAGTATAGGTCTTGCTTTTATTTTTTCAGCCAGTATGCAATTGATGGATGTACATGATGCGCTCATGTTCAGATTGCTTTTTGGCATACTCAGCATTTCTGCAATTTTCTGGGTATTTTTAGCACCATTTTGGCTTATTTCAAGAAAAAAAATCAACAATAAATTCTTGATGGCGATACTAGGTTTGCTGTTATTGCTTGCTACATGGATAGCGCTGGTAGGTCTGCATCACATTGGTCCATGGGCCTTGCTTGTGGTGCTTGCAACTGTTTGGCTGGCTGATAGCGCTGCATATTTTGCAGGTAAACGTTTTGGTCGCCATAAGCTAGCACCAGAAATTAGCCCAGGGAAAACTTGGGAAGGCGTTGCTGGCGCATTTGTCGCTGTGACGATTTATGGTGCAATGCTTTGTTACTTTTGGCAGTTTAGCCCTTGGCAAATAATAGGCTTATGGTTAATTGTGGTATTGAGTATTATGGGTGATTTATTTGAATCGCTTTTAAAGCGCCAAGCTGAGATGAAAGATAGTAGCCATTTGTTGCCAGGTCACGGCGGTATTTTAGATAGAATAGACGGCTTGATTCCAAGTTTAGCTTTGACCATGTTTGTTATGTACCTGCCGATATTCATGAACATTGCTTTTCCTGAGGCGATGATGAATGGATAGCTGTACAAATCAGCCAAGTTTACAGCAAGTCACCATACTAGGCGCTACCGGCACCATAGGCCTGCAAACATTAGATGTGATTTCACAACACAAAAATCGCTTTAGTGTTTTTGCGTTGACTGCCAGTAGTAATGTAAAAAGCCTGTTTAATTTATGTCAGCAGTATTCGCCGCGATATGCGGTAATGCTTCAAGAAGCCGCAGCGACAGAATTAAGCAGTCAACTTAAAGTGATAGGTTCAAAGACCATTGTATTACATGGCGAAGAATCACTCTGCTATGTTGCCTCGCATGAAAATGTACATGTGGTAATGGCAGCCATTGTCGGCGCGGCAGGTTTGCACCCAGCCATGGCTGCAGCAAGGGCTGGTAAACGCGTATTGCTCGCCAATAAAGAAACTTTGGTGATGGCAGGCCGTTTATTTATGCAAGCCGTGCAAGATGGCGGTGCAACTTTGTTACCTATAGACAGTGAGCATAATGCTATATTTCAAGTAATGCCGCATCAACGCAGCAAAGAAGTCTCTGCATCAAGTTTAGCAAGTATCGGCGTAAAGCGTGTACTGTTAACCGCATCTGGCGGGCCATTTCGTAATGCAAGTTTAGATGAACTTAAAGCTGTGACACGTGCGCAAGCACTCAATCATCCAAACTGGGTGATGGGACCCAAAATCACAGTAGATTCAGCCACCTTGATGAATAAAGGTTTAGAGGTGATAGAGGCACATTGGCTATTTAACGCACATCCTTCGCAGATTGACGTAGTGGTACATCCGCAAAGCGTGATCCATTCTATGGTGGAATATATTGATGGCAGTGTACTCGCGCAACTGGGCAATCCTGACATGCGTACGCCGATTGCTTATGGGCTTGGTTATCCAGACCGATTAACCAGCGGTGTGAGTAGCTTGGATTTACTCACCACGGCTAGATTAGACTTCTGTGCGCCGGATATATTGCGCTTTCCATGCTTACGTATCGCTTATGAAGCTTTAAACATGGGTGGCACTGCGCCAGCTATTTTAAACGCGGCTAATGAAGTTGCTGTTGAAGCTTTCTTGGCTGAAAAAATTGGTTTTATGGATATTCCGCATATCATTGAATCGGTATTATCGGCTTCTATGATTGAATCAGTTGAGTCGATTGAGCAGTTGGTGGCGGTGGATGCAGTAGCCAGACAAGCGGCTACCGTGCAAGTAAAAAATTTATGCTAACAGCACTGGCTTTTATATTTACGCTAGGCTTATTGGTGACTGTGCATGAATACGGCCATTTTCAGGTGGCTAGATGGTGCGGCGTAAAAGTTTTAAAGTTCTCAATTGGTTTTGGTAAGCCACTTTTCACTACAAAACTTGGTAAAGACCAGACAGAGTTCATCATAGCAGCCCTGCCATTAGGCGGCTTTGTAAAAATGTTGGATGAACGTGAGTTTGAACCTGATTCAATACAACCATTTTTGCCAGAGGCTGAGTTAGCCCGCGCTTTTAATCGACAATCTGTCGCTAAACGCATGGCCATTGTGCTTGCAGGGCCTGCAGCTAATTTATTACTCGCGATTATTCTATATTGGTGGCTGTTTATGATGGGCGTTGTTGGCATGAAACCCATTGTTGGCAAAGTGATTGAGCATAGTTCTGCAGCAATGGCTAGTATTACTATTGGTGAAACCATACAAAATATAAATGGTAAAGACGTTTTAACATGGCAAGATGCGCGTTGGCTTTTGTTAAATGAGTCGTTAAAAAATAAAAACGTAGAGATTCAAGCAATTAATGAAAAGCAGGAGATCCACATACATCAGCTGAACGTATCGAGCATCAACCTTGATGATGCCAGTAAAGATATTTTAACGACATTAGGCCTAACTATTTTTCAGCCTGATGTTCCAGCACGTATTGGTGAGGTCATTAAAAATAGTCCCGCAGACTTAGCTGGCTTAGCCAGTAATGATTTGGTACTCGCTATCAATCATAATAATGTGGAAATTTGGGAAGATTTTGTTAAAGAAATCAGGCGGCATCCCAATTTACCATTAGAACTTCTGGTTAAGCGCAATACCCAAGAGATCAAACTCACGGTAAGGCCTGAGCCTGTAATTGAAAATGACAAAACAGTAGGGCGCATAGGCGCTACCTTTAAAGTTGAGCAAAGCGAGTATGATAAATTATTCGTTACTTCGCATTATTCAGCATTAGAGGCCCTGGTTAAGGCAACTGAGAAAACATGGGAAACTGCAGTTTTTAGCTTAAAAATGTTATGTAATATGGTGACAGGGAATCTCTCATGGAAAGGCATGAGCGGCCCCGTGACCATTGCCAGCTATGCTGGACAAAGCGCAAGTATGGGCGTTACCGCTTTTATTGGGTTCTTAGCGCTGATTAGTATTAGTATTGGTGTACTTAATCTCTTACCTATACCTGTGTTAGATGGCGGCCATTTCATGTATTATGTGATAGAAATTTTCACAGGAAAACCTGTATCCGAAGCGGTAATGATAATTGGACAAAAAATAGGATTTTCTCTATTGGGTTTTTTGATAATCTTAGCGCTATATAACGATATAAACCGATTGATAACAGGCTAATTGAATGGCAATTCAAAACTTAAAATATTTAAAAACCCCAGACCCTGCATTTAAGAATCTTAAACTCAAATCAATGCTTCTATTGGTTTCTAGTTTATACGCTAGTTCTGCACTTGCACTTGACCCATTTGTCGTAAAAGACATTCGTGTGGAAGGCATACAAAGAACTGAGGCTGGTACAGTATTTAGCTACCTGCCAGTTAAAGTGGGTGAGACCATGAATGATGAGTTAGCTGCGCAGGCCATTAAATCTTTATATGGCACAGGTTTTTTCAAAGATGTACGTATTGAGGCCGAAAGTGACGTGTTAGTAGTCACAGTGCAAGAGCGCTCCTCTATCGCGAAAATTGAATTTAGCGGTAATAAATCATTTCCTACTGACAAAATGAAAGAAGGACTCAAGCAAATTGGCATTGCTGAAAGTCAGATTTTCGATAAGTCCCAATTAGACCGTGCCGAGCAAGAAGTTAAGCGTCAATATTTATCTCAAGGTAAATATGGCGCTACGGTGAAGGCTGTAGTATCACCACTAGAACGTAACCGCGTTGCTGTGCGCTTCGATATTGAAGAGGGTGCAGTTTCTAAAATTCGCAACATCAATATCGTTGGCAATCAAGCCTACACCATGGATGATTTACGTGCACAATTTTTACTGACTACGCCAAATTGGATGAGCTGGTGGAATAAGGACGATCAGTATTCAAAACAAAAACTCAATGCTGATTTAGAAGCACTTCGTTCTTTTTACATGAACCAAGGTTATTTAGAATTCAATATTGATTCAACACAAGTCTCAATTACGCCTGATAAAAAAGATATTTACATTACGGTTAACGTGACTGAAGGTGAAAAATACACCATTTCAGAAGTTAAGTTGGCTGGTGAAACCATTGTGCCTGATGCTGAGTTACAGAAATTAATTGAAGTGAAAGCTGGTGATACATTTAGTCGCGAAAAAGTAACGCAATCAAGCAAAGCCATTAGTGACCGTTTGAGTAACGAAGGTTATGCTTTTTCAAATGTAAACCCGGTGCCTGATGTTAATAAAGAGCTGCACACAGCTTCATTCACTTTCTTCATTGATCCTGGAAAACGGGTTTATGTGCGCCGAATCAATATTGTTGGTAACACAAGAACACGTGATGAAGTCGTTCGCCGTGAAGTCCGTCAATTAGAATCATCTTGGTATTCTTCAAATAAAATTAACCGTTCAAAAGAACGCCTTGTACGTACTCAATATTTTTCTGATGTTAACGTTGAAACCCCAGCGGTTCCAGGTACCGCAGATCAAGTCGATCTGAATATCAGTGTAGTTGAACAATCGACAGGCAGCGTTCAATTTGGCGCAGGTTTATCGAGCAGTGAAGGCGTAGTATTCGGCATTACAGTCAATCAAAACAACTTTTTAGGCACTGGTAACCGTGTTAGTGCCCAGGTCAACACAGGTAAAGTAAATACCACTTACTCTCTTTCATACACAGACCCATACTTCACGCCTGATGGTGTAAGCCGAGGCTTTGACGTTTATCGTCGTGACGTGAATACCAGCTCGTTAAGTATAGCTAACTACAGTACGTCATCTTATGGTGCCGGCGTTAGATTTGGTATACCATTAAATGAACGTGATGCATTTAACTTTGGATTGGCTGGGGACTTTACACAAGTAGATTTAACGGTACAAAGTCCTACTCAATATCAAAAATTCTGTGCGAACAGCACTGGTTGTAGTAGTAATTCAGTAGTTGCCACAGCTGGATGGGTACACGATTCGCGCGACAGTATTTTATATACCAATAATGGCGTATTACAAAAACTGAGTGGTGAGGTTTCACTACCAGTCTTAGATTTACAATACTACAAAATTGATTATAAACATGCATGGTTTAAACCTGTATTTAAAGACGTTACTTTGATGCTTAATGGTGAAATTGGTTACGCAGAATCTTATGGAAATAAAAACTATCCGTTCTTCAAAAACTTCTTCATGGGCGGTGTAAACTCAGTTCGTGGATACTCAAATGGCTCACTTGGACCTAGAGACATTGACCCAACCACCAATGTAAGTTTTGCTGTGGGGGGCACTAAACGCTTATTAGGTAACGCTGAATTATTTATGCCTGTGCCAGGTTTAAAAGACTCGAAGCAGTTTAGATTAAGTGCTTTTGTTGATGCTGGTAATGTCTATGGCTCTGATACATCATACAGCTTGAGTGAGTTGCGTTACTCAACAGGTGCTGGCATTAGTTGGTTTTCACCCTTTGGTCCTTTAAAGCTTGTTTATGCTAAAGCGCTCAACAGCAAAGCGGGTGATAACACGGAAACGATACAGTTCCAACTTGGTTCACAGTTCTAGTTTTTAGCTATTTAACAGGGTTCCTACTAGTTAAGTTAGGCAGTTTAAATTTCAACAGACTTGCTTCTAAGCTTTTAGGAGCAAGGTCTTGTGGCATAATAACAATATTGAAAAGAAATTGATTTAAGGAGACATTAATTGAGTAAATTATTAAAAACATTAATTCTAGCTAGCTTTATGACGCTTGCGATAAGTGCTCAATCAGCAGAGTTAAAAGTTGGTTATGTGCAAGTCGATAAAATCTTACAAGAAGCGCCACAAACTGCGGAAAGTGGTAAAAAACTAGAGCGTGAATTTAGTCCACGTTCTCAAGAGTTAGACCGTATGGCTAAACAAATTAAAGACTTAGAAACAGTGCTTGATAAAGATGGACTAACTATTACAGAAGCAGAGCGTCGCAATAAAGAGCGTGATGTACAAAATATTAAAGTTGAGTTTCAACGTAAACAACGTGAACTACGCGAAGATATAAATCTACGTAAAAATGAAGAGCTTGGAAGTCTGCAAGATCGTATCAATAAAGCAGTACAGACTGTTGCTAAAGCAGAAAGCTATGATTTAGTGATGTACAGTGGTGTTGCTTATGCAGCTGACAAAATTGATATCACAGATAAGGTATTGAAATTACTAGGTAAAAAGTAATTTAAGCTTAGCTTTTTTAAATTTAACCACTATTTAAGGGCTAGCTAATGGGTAAGCAATACTCACTTAGTGCTATTGCAAAAACCTTAGGTGGTTATGTGCTAGGCGATGGTGCTATTTTAATCTCTCATGTTGCATCATTAGCAAATGCCAAATCTGGCGACGTCTGTTTTATTAATGATGCAAAATATCAAAAAGCACTTGTTTCATGTGAAGCAAGTGCTTTTGTATTAAGCGAGCAGGATGCAGGTTTAACTACACTGCCTAGAATCATTGTAGACAACCCTTATGCGTATTTTGCTAAACTTTCAGCGTATTTAAATCCCCCACCAACTGCTAAGTTAGGTATTTCGCCTTCTGCAATTGTGGATAGTTCAGCAATCATTCCGTCGAGCTGCAGCATATCCCCATTAGCTGTCATTGGTGAAAATGTAGTGTTTGGCGAGAATGTCATTATTGGTAGTGCTTGTGTCATTGAAAATGATGTCCAAGTTGCAGATAACACTCGCTTAGAGCCACATGTTGTTATCAAACATCATTGTAAAATAGGGCGTAATTGCCATATATTTTCTGGTGCGGTGATTGGTTCAGATGGTTTTGGTTATGCTGAAGAAGATGGTGTTTGGCTAAAAATACCACAAGTAGGACGTGTTGTGATTTACGATAATGTTGATATTGGTGCAAATACGACTATTGACCGTGGAGCTTTAGACGATACGATTATTGAAGAGGGTGTTAAACTTGATAACTTAATTCAAATCGGACACAACTGCATCATTGGTGCGCATACCGTGATTGCTGGAGCTACTGGTATTGCTGGCAGCGCTAAAATTGGTAAGCATTGCAAAATCGGTGGTGCAGCAATGATACTCGGCCATTTAGAAATTGCTGACCATGTCACAATTTCACCTGGCAGTATGATTACGCGCTCTTTATCCGTGGCCGATACTTATACGGCCTTAATGCCATTTCAAACACACAAAGCATGGCTTACTACAGCAGCTAAAATTCGTCACTTAGATACGCTATCAGATAAAATTAAAAGTCTTGAAAAAGAGATGGCTCTGTTAAAATCCAAGTAATAGAGAAATAAATTAGTGTTTGATTCAGCTGGCATTCAGTTAAACAAGCACATAACTATAAAGTAAGCTGAGATAAAAATGACTAACGAAATCACCTCATCAAGTATGGACATCAATGAAATATTGGATCACTTACCACATCGCTATCCTTTTGTACTAATAGACCGTGTTTTGTCTATGGAGCTAGGTAAAGAGATCACTGCCATAAAAAATGTGACTATTAATGAACCATTTTTCCCTGGACATTTCCCCCATCACCCAGTAATGCCGGGCGTATTGATTGTTGAAGCTATGGCTCAAGCAGCCGCTATTTTGTCATTTAAAACCATGAATGCTAAGCCTAGCGATGATTCTGTTTACTATTTTGTGGGTATTGATAATGCGCGTTTTAAAAAACCAGTATCGCCTGGTGATCAAATCGTACTTAATGTCAAAATTGATCGCATACTAAAAGGTATTTGGAAGTATTCTGGCGTGGCACGCGTTGACGGTGACATTGTTGCAGAAGCACAAATGATGTGTATATTAAAAGCTATCGATAAAAAAGAGAAGTAAGCAATGCTAGCAGCAAAAATTCACGCAACAGCAATTATTGATGCTACTGCAGAACTTGATTCTAGCGTAGAGGTTGGCCCATATTCTGTTATTGGTGCCAATGTTAAAATTGATGCTGGAACACGTGTTGCAGGCCATGTGATTATCAATGGCCCAACAATTATCGGAAAAAATAATCATATATTTCAATACTCTTCATTAGGTGAAGCACCGCAAGATAAAAAATATAATGGTGAGTCAACCTTATTGGAGATTGGTGATAACAATACGATTCGCGAATTCTGTACATTCAATCGAGGTACAGTACAAGATAAAAATACCACTAAAATCGGTCACGATAATTGGATTATGGCTTATGTGCATATCGCTCATGATTGCCAGATTGGTAATCACACCATTTTCGCAAATAATGCATCGCTAGCCGGTCACGTAGATATTGATGATTATGTAATCTTAGGTGGATTTACGCTTATTCATCAATTTTGCAAAATCGGCTCACATGTGATTACTGCTGTTGGTTCCGTGGTGTTTAAAGATGTTCCGCCTTATGTTACTGCTGCAGGTTATGACGCAAAGCCACACGGCATTAATGCCGAAGGCTTAAAACGTCGTGGTTACACTGTAGAAAGTATTTTGCAAATTAAGCGTGCCTATAAAGCTTTATATCGTAATGGGCTATCGTTAGATGAAGCAAAAGCGGAGCTTGTAGTTATGCAAAAAACCACACCAGAAATCGGTTTGCTGATTGACTTCTTAAACATCTCCACTCGCGGCATCGTCCGTTAAGTTACTTACATGGTCAGAATAGGGATTGTGGCAGGAGAAGCCTCAGGTGATTTGCTTGGCAGTCATCTTATACAAGCATTAAAGCAACAACGCTCGGATCTAGAGTTTGTCGGTATTGCTGGACCTAAAATGATGAGTAAGGGTGCGCAGTCGCTTTTCCCCATTGAACGTTTATCTGTGCGTGGCTATGTTGAAGTCATCAAACATTTATTTGGGCTACTCAGACTTCGCCGTCAGTTGCTCAAGTATTTTCTAAATAATCGCTTAGATCTATTTATTGGCATTGATGCTCCAGATTTTAATTTTTGGTTAGAAAAAAAACTTAAAAATAAAGGTATTAAAACCATTCATTATGTCAGCCCCTCTATTTGGGCTTGGCGTAAAAATAGAATCAATAAAATAAAACATGCGGTTACGCACATGCTGGCTTTATTCCCATTTGAGCCAGCTTTATACAAAAATGCAGGTATTGCCGTCACTTACGTTGGCCATCCTCTGGCGGATATATTACCTATGGAGCCTGATACGGCTGCCGCTCGTGAAGGCCTTAAATTAAATTCAACTGTATTAGTTGTTGCAATGCTACCAGGTAGCAGGCAAAGTGAAGTGCGGCAACATGCTGAGTTGTTCGTAAAAACAGCAAAGCTTATTTATGCCGAGCAACCCAATACAGTGTTCTTAGTACCTTTAATTACGCGTGAAACACGCCAAATATTTGAGTTGGCAATTTTTCACGAAGAGGTAAGACTACCCATACAAATATTGTTTGGACATGCCCATGACGCAATGGAAGCTTCTGATGTGATTATTGTGGCATCTGGCACAGCTACACTTGAAGCTGCACTGCTGAAAAAACCGATGGTCATTACTTATCGTATGTCTAATTTAAGTTGGAAAATACTTAAGCGTATGCGCCTGCAACCTTATGTGGGCTTACCCAATATATTGGCCGGTAAGTTTGTGGTGCCTGAGTTATTGCAAGATGATTCAACGCCTGAAAAACTAGCCGAAGCTGCACTAAAGCTCGTGTCAGATACTAGTTGCGTCACTGAAATTAAAGCTGAGTTTACAAAAATTCATCAAAGTTTGCGACAAAATACTGCGGAGAAAGCCGCTGCAGTAATTCTTTCTCACTTATCATAACTTTTACCTCAACTAATTAGATGGAATTTCAGTTTATTTGCGGTGTAGATGAAGCTGGGCGTGGGCCTCTGGCTGGTGCTGTTTATGCTGCAGCGGTGATTTTAAATCCACAGCGGCCAATTTTTGGTTTAGCCGATTCTAAAAAATTATCTGAAAAAAAACGTGACTCATTGAGCGTTGAAATCAAACAGTATGCACTGGCTTGGGCTATTGCCAGTTGTAGCGCACAAGAAATTGATGAAATCAATATTTTACAGGCCAGCCTGCTAGCCATGAAGCGTGCCATTGAGACCATGCAAACGCAATTCCAAATCGCCCCAAACTTGGGTGAAATATTGGTACAAGTAGATGGTAATAAATGCCCTAAAATAAATCTGCCTTGTGAGGCTATTGTGAAAGGTGATAGTAAAGTGCAAGCCATCTCAGCCGCTTCTATATTGGCAAAGGTGGCAAGAGATTCTGAATTGTATGCGTTAGATAAAATCTACCCCCAATACGGTTTTGCAAAGCACAAAGGCTACCCAACGGCTTTTCATATTCAAATGCTTACAGTGCATGGTGTTTCAGCTATACATAGACTTAGTTACGCACCCGTTAAAAGACTAATGCTATTAAATCATCAGTCTTAAGTTTGAGCATTAAGAGAGTAATAAAAACACTGTAGGACGTTTATGTAAATCAGGTAACGGTGACTTTTTCCAAGTAGCAATCATTTTAGTAGTTATCATTTCTGACGCTAAACTTATATCACAAGCCACACACAGCCTGGTATTAGGCTGGCATACACTTAGTACAGCTTCGAGCATGTGTTGATTTCGGTAGGGCGTTTCAATGAACAACTGCGTTTCTTTATGGTTAAGTGAGCGTTTTTCAATTTCTTTAAGCTTTTGATTACGCAATACTTTATCTACAGGCAAATAACCTAAGAATGCAAATTGCTGTCCGTTAAGACCAGAAGCCATTAGGCTTAATAAAATGGAGCTTGGCCCAACAAAAGGCACCACGCGAATACCTTTATCATGCGCTAACTCAATGAGCTTTGCACCTGGATCAGCCACACCAGGACAGCCTGCATCGCTCATTAAACCAATATCCTTGCCAGCTAGCAACGGTGCTAATAAGGCTGACACATCTTTATCTTCAGTATGTTCATTGAGCAAGTTAAGGCTTAGCTCACGTACCGGTTTGATCGTTTTAATAGTACTTAAAAAGTGTCGTGCTGATTTTTCACTTTCCACTACAAAAGTGTCGAGCTGTTGTGCAATGCTCACTACATCTGCTGGCAATACCTTAGTAATATTATCATCACCAAGCGTAACAGGAATTAAATACAGTGTTCCGAATTTCACAATTTTCCTAACTTTTTATAGGCTAATATTTAACTCATTAGCAATTCACTTTTAAAAAAGTACCTCGCCTAATACTTAACAGCGGCTCTGTAACTTAATGTAGCAGAGCCTTCAGCAGGCACCTCAACTTTCCAAACAGCTAAATGACTATTCACCTTTTTATGTGCTTGGCTTTCAGCGCTAATAGACCATTCACCGCCAATAGGTTCTTGAACAGTCACGATCACCTTCTCTTTTTTAGCATTTTTTAAAGTGATTTCATAAGCACTCTCAAATGCGCTATTGCCTTTAGATGGGCGTGGTAGCGTTTTAAAGTCGATTTGTTTTTTGTCTGCAGTCACATCAAAAGATTCACCTAGCTTAAGGCGTACAACTTCATTTTTAGGTGTGTGATCAATATTATCTTCACCTACAAACTGTGCATTACCTGCGCTATCTTTTTTATAAACACGCATGATACCTTTGGGTAGAGGCATCCCTAATTTAACAGCTTCTTTATTATCAAACTCAACATATACGCCAACTTTTATTTTAGTACCTAGGTCGCCATAACTACTTTGATAATAGTAATCCGCGCCACGTAATACAAGCTCTTTGCGCGCAGGCACGCCAGAGGCTGATATTAGAGCAACTTGTTTAGTTTGATTTTCAGCTATCGTGGTAGGGCGATCTAAAGAATACAAGTGATATTCCAATAACGACTCCTCAGTCATGGGTGCTAGCGCAGAATCAGACATCATTTCAACATTTTTACGCATCATTGCTGCACGCGGAAAATGCTCTTGCACTTGGTTAACGTCACCTGCAACCAACTGCAGCTTTGCATTGTTATAGCTAGCACCGCTGGTGTTAGTGAGTGTTATCCAGCCAGATAGATCAACGCTATCTTCTTTTGGACTTAGTTCCGCTACATAATCAGCTTTCCAGCCTAAGCCACCAGTTAAGTAGCTGAGTTCTACAGTTTGCTCTGTCGCTATTTTGTTATTAACTAGCGTGACTAATGTGGGTCGATCTCTTAAGTTGTCTGGAATATCATTGTAAACAATGCGACCTAAACTATTTAGTAAACCAGTTTCTATGCGATTACCAATTTTAAGTACCACGCCATTATTAGTAGATAACACAGTCGCTTGTTCAGTTTTCTCCTCACCTGTGGCGGGGTTGGTTTTAATAATGAAAACGTTTTTGCCTACGTATTTTTCAAGTAACTTTTCTGGTGTGAGCAAATCAAAGTCAAAATTTTGTTCCAAAGTAGAAAAGCTACCTAGGTTACTAATACTTCGAAGTAGTGCTGTTTCTGGGCGTATTTGCCCACTTACATCACGTAAGGCTAGCTTTTGTATACCAGATGGAATAATAACTTTACGCTGGTCTTTAACAAGTGCTAGATTGCTGTTGTAGATGGTGACTGCAATACTTTGCTGGTCTTGTAGTGTGCTGGTAATTTCTTTATCAATGCGCGCTTCTGATGCTATTGCTTCTATAGAATATGGTGTGATGGGTAAAGTAAGTAGTATGGCAACTGCGAATACGTGACGTTTAAACATCAAAAGACCTTTTTGTATTTAAAATAACTGGGTTTAAATGACTTGAATTAAGCGGCCTAGCACTTAAAAGATTAAAGTTGTTTGGTTTGTCATTATTCACAGTAAATAACGAGCCGCTCTAAATTGCGTTGACGCCTTCATTTTGTAACATATTCACTAATTTGATCAGTGGCAAGCCAATCAGGGCATTTGGATCTTCACCCGTCATTTTCTCTATAATCGCAATCCCTAATCCTTCTGACTTTGCGCTGCCTGCACATTGATATGGCTGTTCTTTGATAAGGTAGTTTTCGATTTGTACATCACTTAAATTTCTAAACGTAACAAAGTATGGCACAACCTCGGCTTGCATATTAAGTGTAATCGGGTTGTAAAGGCATAGTGCGCTATGGAAAACAACCTCTCGCCCACGCATCAAACGTAGTTGTTTAGTCGCATTGTCATGCGTTAGCGGCTTACCGAGTTGAATGTTATCTAGCGTTGCTACTTGATCGCAACCGATAATTAGCGCATCAGGATGACTCAAACCCACTTTTTTTGCTTTCACTTGAGCCAGTCTTAGTGCAGTTTCTTGCGGAAGCTCATCAGCTAGAGGGCTTTCATCTACATTTGGCGTAATGCAACTAAAGGGTAATTGTAGGCGCGTTAATAGCTCGCGACGGTAGATGGATGATGAGGCAAGGATTAAAGTTGGATTCATACGTTTAAGTAGTTTATGTGAATAAAAAAGCCGACAGAATAGTGCTGTCGGCTTATGGTTTAAATAATCAATTGATTACTCTGGTTGAATTTCAAGTAGCGATTCATCAGGCGTAACCATGTCGCCTTGAATGACATGCACCGCAACAACTATACCTGAAGTTGCTGCTTGAATCTCATTCTCCATTTTCATTGCTTCAATGACTAATACACCGTCACCAGCATTTACTTTATCACCAACATTTACTTTTACCGCAACAATAGTACCTGGCATAGAAGTTGTGACATGGCCTGCATGTGATGGTCGAGGGCGACCAGCACTATTTTTACTGCTTACTGCTTTCTTTTTACCATTACTGCTGCCACTACCTGAAACTTCAATTTCACTTAGAGTTTCTACGATTACTTCTTCAGCGATACCGTCGATAGACACGTAGAACGGACGTTTTTCTTCACCTGCATGGCCGCTGCCAGTTAGGTTGATGTGGAATGTTTCGCCATGTAGTGTTACTTTGAACTCACTTGGCGCAAAACGAGATGCATTTACTACGGCCTTATCTAAAAGTACTTCAGGCACAAGTGAGCCAGCGTTACGTTCTTGTAAGTATGTTTTACCAATATCTGGAAACATTGCATAAGTAAGCACATCTTCTTCAGATTGTGCAAAACGCTCAGATTCACTCGTGAGCCTTACCATTTCTGCTTCTAATAAGTCAGCAGGGCGGCAAGTGATAGGTTCGGCATCACCAATGGCTAACTTTTTAATGTCTGGATTAACAGCGCTTGGCGATTTACCATATTGGCCTAAGAAGTAGTTTTTAACTTCATTAGTGATCGATTTATAGCGTTGTCCAGTCATTACATTCAACACCGCTTGCGTGCCTACAATTTGTGACGTTGGCGTGACTAAAGGAATGTAGCCTAGGTCTTTACGAACCAATGGAATTTCTGCCAATACAGCATCCATGCGGTCTAGCGCGCCTTGTTCTTTAAGTTGGTTGCTTAAATTTGAAATCATGCCACCGGGTACTTGATTGAGCAATACACGCGTATCAACACCTGAAAAGTCACTTTCAAATTGCCAGTATTTTTTACGCACTTCACGGAAATAAGCGGTGACTTCTTGTACTGCTGCAAGGTTTAAACCCGTATCAAATTCAGTGCCTTGCAATGCAACAATCATGCTTTCCGTGGTTGGGTGACTAGCACCTTCTGAAAAAGCCGCACTACATGTGTCTATCATTACCGCACCATTCTCAAGCGCGCGTAGCAAATTCATACTCGCCAAACCACTCGTTGCATGAGTGTGCATATGGATAGGTAAACTTACATTCGCACGTAAAGCTTTAACCAGTTCAATAGTCGCTTGCGGGGTAAGTAAGCCAGCCATATCTTTAATCGCAATAGTGTCTGAGCCCATTGCTTCAAGCTCTTTTGCGATGCCTACAAAGTGTGCTACATCATGCACAGGACTAGTGGTATAGCTAATCGTACCTTCAGCATGCTTACCCGCTTTTTTAACCGCCTCAACAGAAACTTGTAAGTTTCGAGTATCGTTTAATGCATCAAAAATACGAAAAACATCTACGCCATTGTCGGCAGATTTTTGTACAAAAGCACGTACTACATCATCAGAATAATGACGATAGCCTAATAGATTTTGGCCACGCAACAACATTTGCATGCGTGAGTTAGGTAAGGCTTTGCGTAGCGTTTTTAAACGCTCCCATGGATCTTCTTTCAGATAACGCACGCATGCATCAAAAGTAGCGCCGCCCCAAGCCTCTAATGACCAAAAGCCAATAGCATCTAACTGTGCGCAAATAGGCAACATGTCTTCAGTGCGCATCCGCGTAGCAATATGACATTGGTGTCCATCGCGTAAAACTAATTCAGTAACGTGTACTTTTGGTGTCTGGGTCATAATTTAACTCTTTACTCTAATTTATATATTCAATTAATTGTTTTATTGGCTATTTAAAATTTAAACTTAACTTTATTTTGTTTAATTAAACGCCTTCATACGCGGCAATTGCCGCGGCAATTGCCGCAGCAATCATCTCTGGTGGAATTTCATTTGCGTAATTAGTCAGCTCAGGATGAGACTCTACAAAACTGGTATTAAAATTAGCACCTCTAAAATCTTGATGCTTTAAAATTTCTTGATAATAAGGAATCGTGGTTTTTACACCATAAATCAACATGTCATCTAAAGCACGGCGACCACGCTCAATAAGGCTATCCCAATCCAGCGCCCATACCGTCAATTTAGCGCACATCGAGTCATAGTAAGGTGGAATGACGTAACCAGTATAAATCGCGGCATCCATACGTACGCCAGGACCGCCTGGCGCATAGTAACGCGTGATTTTACCAAAGCTTGGTAGAAAATCATTTTTTGGATCTTCCGCATTGATGCGGAACTCCATTGCATAGCCTCTGAACTGTACATCTTTTTGTTCATATTGAAGTGGTAAGCCATAAGCCACGCGAATTTGCTCTTGTACAATATCGATACCGGTAATGGTTTCTGTCACGGTATGCTCAACTTGTAAGCGCGTGTTCATTTCCATGAAGTAAAAAGTATTGTCAGTATCTAGTAAAAATTCAACAGTACCAGCATTTTCATAACCCACAGCTTTAGCTGCTTTTACTGCTAAGCCGCCAATATAATCGCGTTGCGCTTGGCTTAGCTGAGGCGATGGTGCTATTTCAATCAGTTTTTGATTACGACGTTGAATGGAGCAGTCACGCTCAAACAAGTGAATCACATTGCCTTCAGAGTCACCTAAAATTTGTACTTCAATATGACGAGGTGTCACGACACATTTTTCTAAAAACACTTCAGGCTTACCAAAAGCTTTACTCGCTTCAGAAATAACGCGATCATAATTACTTAACAGCTCTTTTTCACTGTCGCAACGGCGAATACCGCGACCGCCGCCGCCGTTGGTGGCTTTAAGCATCACTGGGTAACCAATTTTAGCCGCTAAGACTATAGCTTCGTTTAAATTGGCTAAATTACCATCGCTGCCAGGCGTACAAGGTATGCCTGCATTGGTCATGGCGCTTCTAGCTTGAATTTTATCGCCCATTTGACGAATCACATCTGCATTAGGGCCGATGAATTTAACGCCACGACGCTCGCAAATTTCGGCTAACTCAGGATTTTCAGATAAAAAACCATAACCAGGATGCAAAGCATCGCAACCAGAAGCTACGGCTAGATTCACAATATTATGTGCATTTAAATAGCCAGCTACAGGGTCGGCACCGATGTTATAGGCTTCGTCAGCCTTTTTAACATGCAAAGCTTGACGATCAGCGTCCGCATAAATCGCAACAGACTTAATGCCCATTTCTGAGCAAGCGCGTACAATACGCACTGCGATTTCACCACGATTAGCTACAAGAATCTTTTTGAACACTATAAAAGCCTTAATTTGTCACTCAAACCGGCCGATTATAACATGGGCATGCTAAGAGCTAAATCCCCATCATTCAATTTTAATCACAATTTAAGAACATTAGGCTATGACTAATCAACCATTTTTTATCGACAATATTGCTTTTGCAAAAAAAAACGAGCATCTAGCAGGCGAGTTGTCGCTTACAGACTGCTCAAGACTCAATGAGTTACTTGTACATTCGGCTGAAAACTCTCATTCTAGCAACCGTCCTACAGGTACGATTAACTATCAATTGCAAGGTAAGGTTGATGTCGCAGGTCAGCATCTTTTAGATCTTTCAATTGCTACCAATTTAACTACGACTTGTCAGCGTTGCTTGAGTGAAATGCCGCTTAAATTATCATTAAGATTTAATTATTTAATTGGTGATATTAGCGATACTGATATAGATGCGAGCGATGTTGATAGCGGTGATGATGTAGACATGCAACAAGCAAGCCAAACAATGGATATTGTTGCGCTGATCGAAGATGAAATCATCATGGCAATGCCAATCGCACCAATACATAATGAAGATTGTGGTGAAATTACCACGCAAAGCGGTGATAAACCAAATCCGTTTGCGGTGTTAAAAGGGTTAATTAAGTCTTAAAATGTCAATTGAGGCTGACAAATCGCTAGCTTTACATTATAATTATCGACTAGCAATTTAACGTAGTCTTAAATTAGTGATGGATTGTATTCAACAATGCATCTGTTTGTATGTAATTGAGATGATGTTTTAATCATTTTATTGGAGTTTATTATGGCAGTTCAGCAAAACAAGAAGTCACCATCAAAACGCGGTATGCACCGTTCACATGACTTTTTAACAAACCCACCTTTAGCTGTAGAGCCGACTACTGGCGAAACACATTTACGTCATCACATTAGCCCAAGCGGTTATTACCGTGGTCGTAAAGTTATGTCTACAAAAGGCGAATAATTACTTTTCTTTAGATAGCCTCTAAAGATTTAATGTTTGTTAAGTAGTTTACGAAATCATTTAACGCCGCTCCAGTATTGGTGCGGCGTTAATATTTTTACGGCGCCAATGTGTAGAGGCTCATCCAATACACAGCCTGCTGTTAATTTTCAATTTTTGTGATTAAAATCAATGGATATAACTGTCGCAATTGACGCAATGGGTGGTGATCATGGCCCTCATGTCACAATACCCGCTGCACTTAAGGCGCTTGAAGCTGACAGTGAGCTAAATGTCATTTTGGTTGGCTTAAGTGATGCGATTGAAGCTGAGCTTAAAGCCAATAAAGCGAGTGTCAGCCCACGTTTACGCGTTCATCACGCAAGTGAAGTGGTGACGATGGATGAGTCGCCACAGGGTGCGCTCAAAAATAAAAAAGATTCCTCTATGCGCGTGGCCATTAATTTGGTTAAGAGCGGAGAAGCCAACGCTTGCGTAAGCGCTGGGAATACAGGCGCACTCATGGCGACTGCCCGCTTTGTGCTTAAAACCTTACCTGGTATTGATAGACCGGCCATTGCAGGCGTATTTCCCAGTCAAAAAGGTAGAACTTATATTCTAGACTTGGGTGCAAATGCAGATTGCACAGCAGAACAATTGTTGCAGTTTGCAGTAATGGGCAGCATGCTGGTGTCATGTGTTGAGCACAAAGAGAACCCAACAGTAGGTTTATTAAATATAGGCTCTGAAGATATTAAGGGTAATGAAGTCGTTAAGAAAACGGGGGAGTTATTACGCGCCAGCCATTTGAATTTTTACGGTAACGTAGAAGGTAACGATATATTTAAAGGTACTACAGATGTAGTAGTTTGCGATGGTTTTGTAGGTAACATTGCACTAAAAGCATCTGAGGGCTTAGTTCAAATGATGGGACGTTTTCTCTCTCAAGAATTCAAACGCAACTGGCTCACTAAGTTAATGGGTTTGGCATGCTTACCCGTGTTAAAAGCCTTCAAAAAGCGCATGGATCCTCGTCGTTACAACGGCGCAAGCTTTTTAGGGTTACGTGGCATTGTGGTTAAAAGCCACGGCGGAGCAGATAGCTTTTCATTTTTAAATGCCATTCACACGGCCGTTGAAGAGTCACGCAACGGTGTACTTAAGCGTATTTCGCAGCAATTGGAAATCGAACATATACAATCGAAACAAAATATTGCTATGCCAGAACTCACAGCAACCAATACCGATAACGCTATCACGGAAAACGAATGATATATTCTCGCATTGCAGGCACGGGTAGTTACCTACCTAAAAAAATACTTACTAATGCAGAATTAGAGAGCATGGTAGATACCACGGATGCGTGGATTTTTGCGCGCACAGGTATTCGTGAACGCCATATTGTGGCTGAAGATGAATTTACCAGTGATTTAGCACTACATGCTGCGCGCAGTGCGATTGAATCAGCGGGCATAAACGCCGAAGATATTGATTTGATTATTGTGGCAACCACAACGCCAGATAAGATTTTCCCTAGCACAGCGGTCATCATGCAAAACAAATTAGGTATTGCTGGTTGTGCTGCATTTGATATACAAGCCGTTTGTAGTGGATTTGTTTATGCGCTATCTATCGCAGATAATTTTATCAAAGCTGGCACGGCTAAATGTGCGTTGGTCGTTGGTGCTGAAGCATTTTCACGTATTGTAGATTGGACCGACCGTAGTAATTGCATCTTGTGGGGTGATGGTGCAGGTGCGGTGATTTTGCAGGCAAGTGATGAGCAAGGTATTATTTCTACACATCTGCATGCCGATGGTAGTTATGAAAAAATGTTACATGTACCACGTAAATCTGACTCTCGTTGTGGTGAAACCGTAGTTATGGAAGGTAGCAGTGTATTTAAAGTTGCCGTCAATACGCTGGACGCGATTGTAGATGAAACCTTAACTGCAAATAACATGGAAAAATCTGATATTGATTGGTTGGTGCCGCATCAAGCCAACATCCGCATATTACAAGCCACTGCTAAAAAACTTGATATGAGTATGGATAAGGTCGTGGTGACTGTAGATAAACATGGTAATACTTCTGCAGCTTCAATTCCGCTGGCCTTAGACACTGCCGTTCGCGATGGTCGCATTAAACGTGGTGAGGTTATTCTCATGGAAGCGTTTGGTGGTGGATTTACATGGGGTTCTGCTTTAATTAAATATTAACAAGCATTTGTTATTAACTATTAAATGACATAAAAAACTATGAATAAACTTGCATTTTTCTTCCCTGGTCAAGGCTCCCAATCAGTGGGTATGATGGCTAGCTTTGGTGATTCCGCCATTATTAAAAACACCTTCACTGAAGCGTCTGACATCTTAGGCGTTGATTTTTGGTCTATGGCAACAGAAGCCAATGAAAGCATTAACGAAACTACAAATACGCAGCCAATGATGCTGATTGCTGGTGTTGCTACGTGGCGCGCATGGCTTGCATTATCAAATAACACACCAGCCATGTTAGCTGGTCATAGTTTAGGTGAATATACTGCGCTAGTTGCTTCAGGCGCTTTAAGCTTTGCAGATGCTTTGCCATTAGTACGTTATCGTGCTGAAGTCATGCAAGCAGCAGTACCGGCAGGCGTCGGCGCGATGGCAGCAATATTAGGTTTAGATGACGACATTGTGCGTGCACTATGTGCAGAAGCTGCGAAAAATGAAGTGCTAGAAGCGGTGAACTTTAACTCACCTGGCCAAGTGGTGATTGCGGGTAATAAAGCAGCCGTTGAACGCGGCATGGTGCTTGCTAAAGAAAAAGGTGCTAAACGTGCGTTGCTGCTGCCAGTCAGCGTGCCGTCACATTGCGCATTGATGAAATCCGCCGCAGAACAATTGGCAGAATATTTAAAAAATGTTGCTATTGATGCGCCAAAAATTCCTGTGTTACACAATGCCGATGTGGCTTCATATAATAATGTCGATAAAATTAAAGATGCCTTAGTGCGTCAGTTATATAGCCCAGTACGATGGGTGGAAACTGTGCAAGCGATTCATGCACAAGGCATTAGGCAAGCGGCAGAATGTGGTCCAGGCAAAGTTTTAGCCGGTCTTACAAAACGTATTGTGGCCGAGTTACCCTGCATCGCTTTAACCAGTAACGAGACTTTGGTTGAGTTGCAGGACATACTGTAAATAACTTTAACTGACATTTAAATATATTATTATCAAAGGCTTACTATGTTAACTGGACAAATTGCATTAATTACTGGCGCAAGCCGTGGCATTGGCGCTGCCATCGCAGAAGAACTTGGTAAGCAAGGTGCTACTGTTATTGGTACTGCAACGTCAGAGAGCGGTGCAGCCTCTATTAGCAGTACATTTGCTGCAGCAAACATCAAAGGCGAAGGCATGGCTTTGAACGTGAATGATGCGGTACAAATTGAAGCTACTTTAAAGCTGATTGCTGAAAAATATGGCGATGTAAGCATATTGGTCAATAACGCTGGTATCACTCGTGACACATTGCTCATGCGTATGAAAGACGATGATTGGGATGCTGTTGTTAGCACCAATCTAACCTCAGTTTTCCGAATGAGCCAAGCTGTATTACGCCCAATGATGAAGGCGCGTACTGGCCGTATCATTAGTATTTCATCGGTAGTTGGCCACATGGGTAATGCTGGGCAGGTGAATTATGCCGCTGCAAAAGCTGGCATGACAGGTTTCAGCAAGGCATTAGCGGCTGAAGTGGGTAGCCGTGGTATCACAGTGAACTGCGTGGCGCCAGGCTTCATTGATACCGATATGACGGCGGATCTATCAGAAGACATCACCAATAAAATGCTTACACGTATTCCAGCAGGACGTTTAGGTAACGTCAAAGAAATTGCAGCGACTGTTGCATTTTTAGCATCACCTGGCGCCGCCTATATTACTGGTGAGACCATTCATGTGAATGGTGGCATGTTGATGGTATAGCGCTTACGTGGAAATTAATTAAGTATAAATTTTCTGTATTGTTTAAGTTTTTTGGTATTTTTGCTGAGTTTTGGTAGAATGCTGTCTTAGCTGAAGTATATTTTTATATCAGGCTATTTTTTAATAAAAGGGGTAATTAGATGTCTGACATCGAACAACGCGTTAAAAAAATTGTTGCTGAACAACTTGGTGCAAATGAAGCTGATGTTAAAAATGCATCATCTTTTGTAGATGATTTAGGTGCTGACTCACTTGATACAGTTGAGCTAGTAATGGCATTAGAAGAAGAATTCGACTGTGAAATTCCTGATGAAGAAGCAGAAAAAATCACGACAGTTCAATTAGCGATTGATTACATCAATACTAACCTCAAATAATTCAAATGAAAGCAGCAGGTTTTTAACTTGCTGCTTTCACCCTTCGTTTCTTAAACCCTTCTAAGAGACAAACTTATGTCTAAACGTAGAGTAGTCGTCACCGGTCTTGGTGTGGTTTCACCCGTTGGTATTGGTGTTAAAACTGCATGGGATAACATTGTTGCTGGTAAATCTGGCATTACGCAAATCACTAAATTCGATACAAGCACATTTGCTTCAACCATTGCAGGTGAGGTAAAGGACTTTAACGTTGAAGATTTTCTTAGCGCAAAAGACGCTAGACGAATGGATACATTCATTCAATACGGCTTAGTTGCGGCTATTGAAGCGGTTAAAGATTCTGGAATTGTAGTTACTGAGGAAAATGCTGAGCGCATTGGCGTATCAATTGGCTCTGGCATTGGTGGTATGCAGTTTATTGAAGATACAGACATTTTGTATCAAGCGTCAGGCCCACGGAAAATTTCACCATTTTTCATACCGGGTACGATTATCAACATGATTTCAGGTAATTTATCTATCATGTTCGGCTTTAAAGGCCCTAATGTTGCAATTGTAACAGCCTGTACCACTGGGACACACTCGATTGGTGATGCGTCACGCATGATTGAATATGGTGATGCCGACATGATGATTGCAGGTGGTGCAGAAGCTGCCATTACACGTTTAAGTGTCGGCGGTTTTGCTGCTTCACGTGCGCTATCAACCCGTAATGATGAGCCTGCAACTGCAAGTCGCCCATGGGACAAAGACCGTGATGGCTTTGTGATAGGCGAGGGTGCCGGTGTAATGGTGCTTGAAGAATATGAGCACGCCAAAAAACGTGGTGCAAAAATCTATGCGGAGTTAAGCGGCTACGGCATGAGCGCAGACGCGTATCACATGACTGCGCCAAATATGGATGGCCCACGTAGATCAATGCGTAACGCTATGAATAACGCAGGCATAGACCCTAGTGCAGTGCAATTTATCAACGCACATGGTACATCAACGCCACTAGGTGATTCTAACGAAACCAACGCGATTAAAGCGGCTTTTGGTGATCATGCATATAAATTAGTGGTGAACTCTACCAAGTCGATGACTGGTCATCTATTAGGCGGAGCTGGTGGATTGGAGTCAGTATTTACCGTACTTTCTATTTATAACCAAATATCACCACCGACGATTAATATATTCAACCAAGACCCTGAGTGCGATTTAGACTATTGTGCCAATACAGCACGAGATATGCCGATTAAATATGCATTAAAAAATAACTTTGGCTTTGGTGGTACTAACGGCAGCCTAGTGTTTAAGAAAATGTAGCTTAATTATCTGAAGTTTTTATTTAAGTCACTCAAAGCCTGCGTATATAGACGATGCAGGCTTTTCTTTTTCAGCTAGTTTATGGTTTAATTAAGGCTTATGAATCGTTTTAACACATATCTGGTTAATGGCAGTTTCGATCAGGCAATATCACCTGTAGACCGCGGATTTTCTTATGGTGACGGTATTTTTCGCACCATGGTGATTCGTAATAGCCTGCCTGATAATTGGCCACAACATTATCAAAAGTTAGTAGCTGATTGTGCCGTGATAGGCATCGTTTGCCCTAGTGCAGAACTGCTCATGAGCGATTTACAGCAGCTATTTGCCATAGATGAGATCGCGATTGCTAAAATAGTGATTACAAGAGGTGAAGGAGCAAGGGGTTACGCACCACCAGCCATTACGATGCCTATGCGAGTGGTGGTTAAATCACCGATGCCACAATATTCAGTGAACCACCTTATAAATGGCGTAAATTTACATGTATGCCGTATACAAATGGCGCATCAGCCAAAACTTGCCGGCATTAAGCATTTGAATCGGCTAGAAAACGTAATGGCCCGCATGGAGTGGCATGAAGACACGATTTTTGATGGCTTATTGCTGGATCAAATAGGCAATGTCATTGAATGTACCATGAGTAATATTTTTGCGCGCTTTGATAATACATTAATCACCCCAGATTTAAGATTGTGCGGCGTTGCGGGCATCACAAGGCAACGAATTATCAGTTTAGCCGTAATGTTAAAGCTCAATATTGAAGTTAAAAATTTATCATTTGACGAATTACTGCAGGCTGATGAAGTGGTCATCTGCAATAGTTTATACGGGGCTTTTCAGGTGAATAAGATTGGTGAAAATTTATTACCACAACAAGGTCTTGCTAAAATAATTAGAAGCGCACTTAACGTATGATAAAGCGTATTAAAAGATGGTTGGTATTGAGCTTAATCGCTGGAGCATTGCTAAGTGGATGGTTGGTATTTTATGCAATATCACCTTTAAAACTGCGTCCAAATAGCCAAGAGATTGTCATTGAACCAAAAAGTGGGCTTAAAAGTATCGCAAATCAACTGGTGAAACAGGGCGTTTTAAGAGAGCCTTGGCGCTTTATTCTGATTGCAAAGCTATTGCAAAAAGAACCATTTTTACAAGCGGGCAGTTACACCCTTAATAAAAATATTTCTCCTTATCAGCTATTGCTATCACTCAATCACGGTAAAACGACGCAAGGCAGTGTGACATTTATTGAAGGTCGCACTTTTTCACAAATGCGCGAAAAATTAACTAGTAATGACGCTGTGAAACAAACGATTACAGGCTTATCAGAACCTGAAATATTAAAACTTATGGGTTCGGAGCAGACTGTGGCTGAAGGCTTGTTTTTTCCTGATACCTTTTACTTTGATCGTAATACCGCAGACACCATTATGTTGAAACGTAGCTATGATGCTATGCAGAGCAGATTAGCTAAAGCTTGGGCGGCTCGCGAGGATAATTTACCGTATAAAAATAGTTATCAAGCCTTAATTATGGCATCTATTGTTGAAAAAGAAACGGGTAAACCAAGTGAGCGAGCGATGATTGCTGGTGTGTTCATCAATCGATGGCGTATTGGTATGCGCCTGCAAACAGACCCTACCGTGATTTATGGCATGGGCTCACAGTACAAAGGTAATATTCGTAAAAAAGACTTGCTAACCGATACACCTTACAATACTTACACGCGCAATGGTTTGCCACCAAGCCCTATTGCAATGCCTGGCGCAGCAGCAATTGAGGCTGTGCTGCACCCAGCCACTACAAATTCACTCTATTTTGTAGGCAAGGGAGATGGTAGCCATGCATTTTCTGACAATTTAGAAGCACATAACCGTGCGGTTGTTAAGTATCAATTAAGAAAACAATATTCAAGATAATAAAAAATGATGACAGGTAAATTTATCACACTAGAAGGCATGGATGGGGCGGGGAAAAGTACGCACATTCCAACGATTGTTGCAGCATTGCAAGCACGAGGTCACGACGTTGTTTCAACACGTGAGCCAGGTGGAACAGCACTAGGCGAACAATTAAGAACACTATTGCTAAATGAAAATATGCATGCAGAAACAGAAACACTACTGATGTTTGCCGCGCGTAGAGAACATATAGCCAGTGTTATTATGCCAGCACTTGCAAGCGGTACTTATGTACTATCAGATAGATTCACCGATGCAACCTATGCTTATCAAAGTGGCGCTAAAGGTGTAACCGCCGCTAAAGTTGAATTGTTAGAGCAGTGGGTGCAAACTGATTTACAACCAGACCTTACATTGCTATTTGATGTACCTGTTGAAATCAGCATGCAAAGGCTTGCTATGACTCGTTCGCCAGATAAATTCGAGCGCGAAGATGCTCTTTTTTTCACACGGATTCGTCAGGCTTATTTGCAAAGAGCACAACAAAATCCAGCAAGATTTAGGATTATTGATGCCAACAGGCCGCTTGCAGATGTTAAACAATCAGTTGAAGATATAATTGTAACACTATGAATTATATAAATATTAAACATAATGAATAGTTTAACTAAACTATATCCATGGCAAACTCAAGTTTGGCAGCACCTTAACCAGGGTAGCCAAAGAATGCCGCATGCACTATTACTGCACGGACGCGCTGGAATTGGTAAATATGATTTTTCACGAATTTTCAGCCAAGCGCTTTTATGCCCGAGTAAATATCCTCAAGGTCATGCCTGTGGCGAATGTTCAAGCTGCAACTGGTTTAACGACAATAGCCACCCAGATTTTCGGCTACTGAGCCCTGAGCAAGAAGCTGAAGATGACGCACCCACAACTAAAAAGACTAAAAAGAAAACACAAATCTCTGTGGCTCAAATTCGTGAGTTAAGCGGGTTTTTAAATATGACCAGCCATCGTAGTAATGGTATGCGTGTTGTGCTTATTCATCCTGCAGAAGCGCTTAATTTAGCCTCAGCTAATGCGCTATTAAAAATGTTAGAAGAGCCGGCTACAGGTGTTATTTTTATTTTAGTCTCGCATCAATTACAACGTTTACTGCCGACTATTATTAGTCGTTGCCAAAAAATTAGCATGCCAATTCCAAATGATGCGCAAGCACTGGATTGGCTAGGTAAGCAGGGCGTGCAAAATGCAAAGCAGCAATTAGCCTATTTAGAAGGTTCACCGATTAAGGTGCTTAATGAACAATTACAATTTACCCTGCTCACTGAGATTTGGCGCATGCTGGCACTAGGCCGAAAGCTTGAGCCGAATATTGCAGCACCAACCTTTATCGCAAACTCAGTTGAAACTGGCATCATTGCAGTCCAAAAATGGATATATGATCTTGTTGCGATGAAGCTCAGTAAGCAAACGCGTTATCACATGCAGCACACAAGTGCTTTGCAAGCACTTGCTGAAAAGGTAAACTTAAGTCGCTTGTTCGATTTGCAGAGAAAAACGGATGAATTAAGTAAGTTGGCCTTACATCCCTTGAATCATGAACTGCAAATGGAAAGTTTACTCCTTGAATATACTCGGATCTTTCAACCCTAATAGCATCCAGATATAGATTTTTATATATTTCAAGCAATAGAGAAAAATATGGCTGAAGATACACAAGATGACATTAAGAATGCTGGTACACCTAAACCAGGTGTACTCTCGCTCGCCATTAAAGAAAAAGCTGCACTTTATGCGGCATACATGCCTTTTGTAAAAGGCGGTGGCTTATTTATCCCGACAAACAAACCATTCAAAATTGGTGAAGAAGTCTTTATGCTGTTAAGTCTGATAGACGACCCAATGAAGTTAAAAGTTGTCGGTCAAGTTGTATGGGTTTCACCATCTTCACAAGCTAATCGCCCACAAGGCATTGGTGTGCAATTTAGTGAAAAAGATGGCGGACTTGAAGCTCGAAATAAAATTGAAGGCCTACTTGGTAGCGCATTGAAGTCTTCACGTCCCACACATACCATGTAATTTCAAAGTAATTTTAAGGCTTTTATGCTCGTTGATTCGCACTGTCACCTTAATTTCCCTGAACTTCATGATAATTTGCCTGCTATTAAGCAGGCCATGCATGATAACAAAGTAGGGCATGCGCTGTGTATTTCAGTAACGCTACCAGATTTTCCGCAAGTGCTAGCCTTAGCTGAAACTAATGATAATTTTTACGCTTCCGTTGGTGTGCATCCAGATTATGAAAACATTGAAGAGCCTACTGTAGAAGGGCTGTTAGCACTTGCAAATCATCCTAAAATTATTGCGATAGGTGAAACTGGCTTAGATTACTTTAGACTTACTGGGGATTTAGAATGGCAGCGCACCCGTTTTCGCACCCATATTCGTACTGCCATTGCCTGCGGTAAGCCATTAGTAATTCATACCAGAAATGCTGCTGAAGATACGCTGCGTATTATGCGCGAGGAAAATGCACAGCAAGTAGGTGGCGTGATGCATTGCTTTACTGAAAACTTAGACGTGGCTATGCAAGCCATTGAGCTCGGATTTTATATTTCATTTTCTGGAATCGTAACATTTAAGAATGCACTTACGATTAAAGAAGTGGCGAAACAGGTACCCTTAAATAGAATGCTAGTTGAAACGGATTCACCTTATCTTGCACCAATTCCATATCGAGGTAAAACTAACCAACCTAGTTATGTTAAATACGTTGCTGAAGAAATAGCAAAATTACGTGGTATTTCTTTTGAAGAAATATCTACCGCTACAACCGAGAATTTCTTTCGTCTATTTAAACTTGCACATGTGTAACAATTTTAATATAGTTTTTTCTGAAAACTATTCTGTATAAACAAGGTATTATATGCAATTAACAATGTTAGGTGTAGGCTCAAGCGCAGGTACGCCAATGCTTGGTTGCAAGTGCGAAACATGTATGTCTAGCGACCCACGTAACAACAGAACGCGCTGTTCAAGCTTAATTGAACTTAATAACGGTAAAGTAATATTAATTGATACTGGCCCAGACTTACGTAGCCAATCACTAAGAGAAGGGCTCACACACATTGATGCGGTGCTGTATACACACACGCATGCCGACCATTTACACGGCATTGACGATTTGCGTGGATTTTGCCAAATCCAGCGCAGTCAAATTCCACTTTACGGTAGCGCCGATGCTATGGCACATATTATTGATAAATTTGGCTATACGTTGCGCGAACCTAGTGATTTTTGGGATCTGCCAGTACTGAAAGTCAATGCAGTCAGTGAACCATTCTTCTTATTCAATCAAAAAGTGACTCCAATTCCACTGATGCATGGTCATTGTATGATTTACGGCTATCGTATTGACGATATCGCATATTTGACCGATGTTTCAGCGATTCCAGAAAGTTCGCTCGATTTATTATCAGGTTTAAAATTACTGTTATTAGACTGTCTACGTTATACGCCGCACTATACCCACATTAATTTGGATCAAAGTTTGCACTACGCAAGCCTGATAAAGGCTGAAAGCACTTACTTGATACACATGACACACGAGCTTGAATATTCTGCGCTCAGTCTACAATTACCTGAGAATGTGTTTGTTGGGTACGATGGTCTTAAAATAATGGTTGATGGTGTGTCAGCGGAAGTTAATGAACACGCGTTATCTTAGCGTTTTATAAAGTATGCTAATTTTGAGTAAAATGAGATAATTAAAGAATATTTAGGAGATTTTATTAAATGCAATTTACTATGAATGTGACTATGAAAAAATCAATGCAAAAACTATGCTTAAGTTTAACTGCTGCAGTGTTATTAACTGCGGTCTTTACTAATGTGAATGCAGCTTCTTTAAATAAAAATTCTTACACAGAAGACCAGTTTCTAACTGCATTTAGTGGTAAGTCAAAAAAAATAATTTCAGATAAGCTAGGCGCACCTGTAAAAAAAGAATTATCAGTTAAACCTGAAGGCGCATCTGGCTTTCTTGGTAAAGTTGGTGCCGATGAAAAAAATTCAAAACGCGTTACTGTTGAAATGTGGTATTACAAAAATTTGGTCAATTACGATCCTAAACGTACCTACAAAGAAATTGAAATTACATTTGTGAATGATAGAGCAATGAATATTGCATTTTTCAATAACAGATAGACTGATTTGTTACATTGTTATTAAGTCGAGTTTAACCTACTCGACTTTTTTATGGTTTTTAAACTTCGTATAATGTATATTATGTTAAATCGCGCAAACATAAAATAAAACGCTTTAACCTCCTCGAATCACTTATTAATCAACTTCTTTCTCTCGCCTAGATTCTGCCCTTATACAGTCACACTGGATTTTGGCTTTTTTTTGTCTATTTCAATAACTAAAAATAATATAGAAATCGATTAATGTGAAAAAAAAGTTTAAAGAAACACGATTTAATTACCCTGTGCCGTTTGAATTTGATCTATTTACTGAAACTTCGGTGACAATTAGCGAGGTTAATCTATGGGTAGAAACTGTTACTATTTTTGATAGGCACTCGCCTAGATTTGATTGGTATGTTCAAAATTGGGATGTAGTAGATAAGATTAAGCAGGTAAAAGTGAAATACTACAGCCTTGAAGCTTATTTTTTACAATCTGCCGCGAATGATGCACG